>NZ_JAHBDN010000041.1:0-90133 GCF_019956445.1 Pseudomonas sp. BF-R-19 | reverse complement strand
TAAGAGCCAGGCCATACCCACCACCGCCAAAGCCGCCCCTGGATCCACCGGAGCCGCCCCGGCCGGCAGGAAGGATACCGAGCATCTGGGACACAAAAACAGTCAGGATGAACAACATCACCAAAAACACGAACAACCCGGGATGCCGCGCGATGAAATCGTCCCCCGGATCACCTCTGGATTCATACGCCGTGGAGGGTTCGTCCAAGGGATTGCCGCCCAGCACCACCAGCATTGCTGCCACGCCGTCACTGATGCCTTTACTGAAATTGCCGGTCTTGAACGCCGGGGTGATGACCTGGTTGATGATCACCGAACTCTGCGCATCGGTCAGGCGATCCTCCAGGCCGTAACCGACTTCGATACGCAACCGGCGCTCGTCCCGGGCGATGATCAGCAAGGCGCCGTTGTTCTTGTCCTTCTGCCCGATGCCCCAGTGGCGGCCGAGTTGATAACCGAAGTCGGCGATGTCGGTGCCTTGCAAATCCGGCAAAGTCACGACCACAAGCTGCTCGCCGGTGGCTTGCTCATGGGCCTGAAGTTGTTGGGTGAGCTGCTGGCGCACCGATGGCTCGATCATCTGCGCATTGTCGACCACCCGCCCGGTCAGCGCCGGGAAGCTCAGCTCGGCCCTGGCCGTGATCGCCACCACCCACAACAACAGCAACAGGCCTGTTTTCAGGACGCGCATTGGCAACCTCTTGCGTGGTGACGCCGATGACCGCTGTTCAGAATTTGACCTCGGGGGCCTTTTCCGACCCCGGTGTGGCTTCGAAGGTCTCGCGCATCGGCAGGTCGCTGTACATCACGGTGTGCCACAGGCGACCGGGGAACGTGCGGATCTCGGTGTTGTATTTCTGCACCGCGAGGATGAAATCACGCCGGGCCACGCTGATGCGGTTCTCGGTGCCTTCCAGTTGCGACTGCAAGGCGAGGAAGTTCTGGTTGGCCTTCAGGTCCGGATACCGCTCGGAGACCACCATCAAACGGCTCAAGGCGCCGCTGAGCTGGTCCTGGGCCTGTTGGTACTGCTTGAGCTTTTCCGGGTTGTCGAGGGTCGAGGCATCCACCTGGATCGACGTGGCCTTGGCCCGGGCCTCGATGACGGCGGTCAGGGTTTCCTTCTCGTGGGCCGCATAGCCCTTGACGGTTTCCACCAGGTTGGGAATCAGGTCGGCGCGCCGCTGATACTGGTTCTGCACCTGGCCCCAGGCGGCCTTGGCCTGTTCGTCGAGGGTCGGGATGTTGTTGATGCCGCAGGCGGTCAGCAACGTAGCCAGCACCAGCAGCGTGGCGACCTGCAGGCGCGAACGGTAGGTTGGACTTACATTCATCAGGCTGACGCTCCCTTGTACATTTCATGAAAAAACCGACCGTGAAACCTACTGAGCCGGCTCTTGGGGCATAATCGCCCGCGCCTCTGGATTGCAACGGGCCGATGGGCTAAAAAGAGGCCCTGCGCGAAAACGCATTCGCCATCTGGCTGTGGTTTTTTGGCTCTGGTCTTTTGAGCCGGCACCCGAACAACAATAGACGCTCCCTAAATTTTGGCTGGCCGGCGTGTGCATCGCCGTTTGGGCCCTTGAGAAAACTATTCATGAAGAAGCTGTGTTTGCTGGGCCTGTTCGTCAGCCTGGCCAGTCATAACGTATTGGCCGCCACGACGCCCGCACCCCTGGAGAACAAGGAAGCCTTCGTCAGCAACCTGATGAAGCAAATGACCCTCGATGAGAAAATCGGCCAGCTGCGCCTGATCAGTATCGGCCCGGAAATGCCGCGCGAAATGATCCGCAAGGAAATCGCGGCAGGCAACATCGGCGGTACGTTCAACTCGATCACCCGCCCGGAAAACCGGCCGATGCAGGACGCGGCCATGCGCAGCCGCCTGAAGATCCCGATGTTCTTCGCCTACGACGTGATCCACGGCCACCGCACCATTTTCCCGATCCCGCTGGCCCTGGCCTCGAGCTGGGACATGGACGCCATCGGCCTGTCCGGGCGCATTGCCGCCAAGGAAGCCGCGGCTGACAGCCTCGACATCACCTTCGCGCCGATGGTCGACATCTCCCGCGACCCGCGCTGGGGCCGCACCTCCGAAGGCTTCGGCGAAGACACCTACCTGGTGTCGCGCATTGCCGGCGTGATGGTCAAGGCGTTCCAGGGCACGGGCGCCAACGCCGCCGACAGCATCATGGCCAGCGTCAAGCACTTCGCCCTGTATGGCGCGGTCGAAGGTGGCCGCGACTACAACGTGGTCGACATGAGCCCGATCAAGATGTACCAGGACTACCTGCCACCGTATCGCGCCGCCATCGATGCCGGCGCTGGCGGGGTCATGGTCGCGCTGAACTCGATCAACGGCGTGCCGGCCACGGCCAACACCTGGCTGATGAACGACCTGCTGCGCAAGGAGTGGGGCTTCAAGGGCCTGGCGGTCAGCGACCACGGGGCGATTTTCGAGTTGATCAAGCACGGCGTTGCCGCCGACGGTCGCGAAGCGGCGAAGCTGGCGATCAAGGCCGGCATCCACATGAGCATGAACGACACCCTGTACGGCAAAGAGCTGCCAGGGCTGCTGAAGGCCGGCGAGATCCAGCAGAGCGACATCGACAACGCCGTGCGTGCGGTACTGGGCGCCAAGTACGACATGGGCCTGTTCAAGGACCCGTACCTGCGCATCGGCAAGGCCGAGAATGATCCGGTCGACACCTACGCCGACAGCCGCCTGCACCGCGCCGAGGCCCGTGATGTGGCGCGTCGCAGCATGGTGCTGCTGAAAAACCGCAACGAAACCCTGCCACTGAAGAAAACCGCGAAAATCGTCCTGGTCGGGCCGCTGGCCAAGGCGCCAATCGACATGATGGGCAGCTGGGCCGCTGCCGGTCGCCCTGCTCAATCGGTGACCCTGTTCGATGGCATGACCAACGCCCTGGGCGACAAATCGACTCTGATCTACGCCCGTGGCGCCAACATCACCAGCGACAAGAACATCCTCGGTTACCTGAACTTCCTCAACTTCGACGCCCCGGAAGTGGTCGATGACCCGCGCCCGGCGAACGTGCTGATCGACGAAGCGGTGAAAGCGGCCAAGGATGCTGATGTGGTGGTTGCCGCCGTCGGCGAGTCCCGTGGCATGTCCCACGAATCGTCGAGCCGCACCGACCTGAACATCCCGGAAAACCAGCGCGAGCTGATCCGTGCCCTGAAGGCCACCGGCAAACCGCTGGTGCTGGTGTTGATGAACGGCCGTCCACTGACGATCCTCGAAGAGAAGGAGCAGGCCGACGCGATCCTGGAAACCTGGTTCACCGGCACCGAGGGCGGCAACGCCATCGCCGATGTGCTGTTCGGCGACTACAACCCGTCGGGCAAACTGCCGATCAGTATCCCGCGTTCGGTAGGCCAGATTCCGACCTACTACAACCACCTGACCATCGGCCGGCCGTTCACCCCGGGCAAGCCGGGCAACTACACCTCGCAGTACTTCGATGACACTACAGGCCCCCTGTACCCGTTCGGTTATGGCCTGAGCTACACCGAGTTCAGCCTGAGCGACATGGCCCTGTCGTCGACCACGCTGAACAAGACCGGCAAGCTCGACGCCAGCGTCACGGTGAAAAACACCGGCAAGCGCGACGGCGAAACCGTGGTGCAGTTGTACATCCAGGACGTGGCTGGCTCGATGATCCGTCCGATCAAGGAACTGAAGAACTTCCAGAAAGTAATGGTCAAGGCTGGCGAGCAGAAAGTCGTGCACTTCACCATCACTGAGGACGACTTGAAGTTCTACAACACCCAGCTCAAGTACGCGGCGGAGCCGGGCAAGTTCAACGTGCAGATCGGCCTGGATTCAGAGGATGTGACGCAGCAGAGTTTTGAGCTGCTGTAATCCCGTTACACCGCAATAACCCTGTGGGAGCGAGCTTGCTCGCGATAGCGATCTGTCAGTCGACATCATCATTGACTGACAGATCGCTTTCGCGAGCAAGCCCGCTCCCACATTTGGTTTGTGGTGTTCAGAAAATCGGGATCAACCCCGTCGATCCAGCAGATTCACCACCAGCCGATCCACCCATCCCCACACCCGCTGTTTGACCCGCCGCCACAGTGGCCGACGCTTCCATTCTTCCAGACTGACTTGCTCACTCAACCCGAAGTCCCGTTCGAAACTCGCCGCCACCGCTCGGGTCAATCCGGGGTCCAGTGCTTCCAGGTTGGCTTCCAGGTTGAAGCGCAGGTTCCAGTGATCGAAGTTGCACGAGCCGATGCTCACCCAGTCATCGATCAGGACCATTTTCAGGTGCAGGAAACACGGCTGGTATTCGTAAATCGTCACCCCGGCCCTGAGCAGTCGCGGGTAGTAGCGATGGCCGGCATAGCGCACGGACGGGTGATCGGTACGGGGGCCGGTCAGCAGCAACCGCACATCGACGCCCCGGGCAGCCGCCCGGCGCAGGGAGCGACGGACTTTCCAGGTCGGCAAAAAGTACGGCGTGGCCAGCCAGATCCGTCGCTGACCGCTGTTCAGGGCTCGCACCAGCGACTGCAGAATGTCCCGGTGTTGACGGGCGTCGGCATACGCTACCCGGCCCATGCCCTCGCCTATCGACGGCACCCGTGGCAGGCGCGGCAAACCGAAATGCGAGGCCGATCGCCAGGCACGTCGATGGCGGTTGGCAATCCACTGACGATCGAACAGCAGTTGCCAGTCGAGCACCAGTGGGCCGGTGATTTCCACCATCACTTCGTGCCATTCGCTGACGTCTTCGCCCGGTGTCCAGAATTCATCAGTGACACCGGTGCCGCCGACCACGGCCAGGCTCTGGTCCACCAGCAACAGCTTGCGGTGATCGCGGTAGAAGTTGCCGACCCAGCGCCGCCAACTCAGCCGGTTGTAGAAACGCAGTTCCACCCCGGCAGCCATCAGCCGCTGGCGCAAGGTCAGGGTAAAAGCGAGGCTGCCGTAATCATCGAACAGGCAGCGTACCCGCACACCGCGCTCGGCGGCCTGCACCAAGGCCTGGACCATGGCTTCGGCGCAGGCGCCCGCCTCTACCAGATACAGCTCCAGTTCGACCTGTTCTTCAGCCCGGGCAATCGCCACCAGCATGCGCGGGAAAAACTGCGGACCATCGACCAGCAGTTCGAAGTGGTTGCCTTCACGCCATGGAAAAATCGCTCCGGCCATGTCAGCGCGCCGTGAAAATCAGCACCGCACTCACCGGTACTGAAAGACTGATCGCCGACAAACCAGCCAGTTTGCGCAACGAATCCAGGCCGGGAGCCAAATCGAAATCCTCGGCGTTGATCACCAGCGGTTCGAGGGTCACCACCTGGAAGCGTCGATCATCGAGACGGGTCGCCAGCAGTTCGGCGTGGTACTCGTGTTGCTTGCCGTGCAGGTCGACAGTCAGCGGCAGGCGCAACTCCAGCTGTGCGCCGGGAGCGAGGTCGTTGATCGGGCGCAGATCGATTTTCGTGGTGATCAAGGCATCGGGAAACCGGTCGATCTGGAACAGTTCCTTGCGCATGCGCTCATCGCGCAACGGGATGCCGCTGTTGATCGACTCCAGTTCGACTTCGACCTGCGCCAATCCCTCCGGATCGACCTTGCCGTGCAACACCAGGAAGCGCTGCACTTCAGAGACATTGGCATTCTTGGTGCTGACGAATGACAGGCGTGAGGATTCGCCATCCAGGTACCAATCGGCACGGGCCGACAACGCGGCGCCGGCCAGCAGCAGGAACGTGAGGGTTTGGAAGGTGGAGCGCTTGAACATAGAGACTCGTAGGGTAGATAAACCTGTGCTGAACCTTAACTGGCCTTCAGCGCATTGCAAGCCGTCTATTACTCCAAACCTGCCTTTGTGGCGAGGGAGCTTGCTCCCTCGCCACAAAAGCCCGGTCGCTCCACTCAAGGCTGCAAGCGACAGCCCTGGCGCTCGCCGATCCACACGGCGCTGTTGCTGCGCCCCATGCCACTGACCGTGACGCGCTTGCCGGCCGGGTCATCGATAAAGCCGCTGGCGGGCAGCCACTGTTTCACATAACCGTGGCAGTACTCGGCGTCGTTGTTCATCACGTAGCGGCACGAACAGTATTCCTTGGCGGTGTAGGCGCTGATGATGTCGGGGAACGCCAACAACGCCACCCGCTCGTGCCAGACCCAGCCGAGCAAGGCGATCAGCAGGGTCAGCAACAGGGAACTGACTGGTCGACGGCGAATGAAACCGCTCATGGCTGCACCTTCCCGGCAAAGGCCTTGAGCGCAAACTGGAGCAACTCGTTGTGCCGGTAACTGCCGTCGCGGTCATCGCCATAGCGGACGATCACCAACTGTTCACTGGGGATCACGTACATCGCCTGGCCCCAATGGCCCAACGCGGCGAAGGTATCGGCGGGGGCATCGGGCCAGGGTCGTGCGGCGCCCTCTATGGCTCGATTGAGCCACCACTGACCGCCGGGGACGGCATCGTCTTGATCGGCGTGATAGTGAGCGAACGGCTCGCGGTTGAACGCCACCCAGTCCTTGGGCAGCAGTTGCTTGTCTGCCCAGCGACCCTCGCGGGCCATCAACAGACCGACCCGGGCCAGATCCCGTGCGGTGAGGTAGGCATAGGACGAAGCGACGAAAGTGCCCGTGGCATCGGTTTCCCAAACGGCATGGCGAATGCCCAGCGGTTCGAACAGCGCAGTCCACGGATAGTCGGGATAGCGGCTGGGACCGACGATGGTTTTCAATGCGGCGGACAACAGGTTGCTGTCACCGCTGGAGTAGCGAAATGCCTGGCCGGGCGCTGCGTACTCCGCATGGGCCGCGGTGAACGCAGCCATGTCGTGGTGACCGAGGGTGTAGAGCATGGCCACCACCGAAGACTTCAGCGGTGCGTATTCATAGTCCTCTTGCCAATCCAGGCCCGAGGCCCAGTGCAGCAGGTCGGCCATGGTCATGTCGGGGTATTTTTGCAGGGGCGGATAAAACTTCGCCACAGGGTCGCCGAGTTTGAACAGCCCTTCGCCGTAGGCCACACCGAGGACCGTAGCCATCAGGCTCTTGCTGATCGACCAGGTCAGGTGTGGCGTCTCGGCCGTCGTGCGGCCGGCGTAGCGTTCGTAGATCAACTGACCGTCGCGGATCACCAGCAAGGCATCGGTGCGGATGCCCTGACGAGTGGTGTCATCGCGGGATGGAAAGGCGTAGGCCTCCAAGGCTTGAAGCGCCGGGCCAGCGGGCGTCGGGGCGGTCGGCCATTGCTCGGCGGGCCAGTTTTCGGCCCGGGCCGTGAGGCTGAGCAACAGCAGGAAAATCAGGGACAAGCCTTTGGGCATGGCGGGGGCTCGGAGATTGAACCTGCTGAGCCTAGTCGAGGTTGATGACAGTTCAGAAATTTGTGCTGCCAATCAGTCCGTCTTCGCGGGCAAGCCCGCTCCCACAGGGATCTCGCTCACACCAAAGATCCAATGTGGGAGCGGGCTTGCTCGCGAAGAGGCCAGTCAGGGCAGTGAAGATTCCGCCAATGCCTTGGCCAACCTCTTCCCCCGAGCCCCCGCCGCCAACTCCATCACCGCCTGATCCCGCTGCCACATCGTCGCCCACTCTGGAGGCCCTCCAGCCAGCGCCTCATTCACCTCAGCCTTGAGCCCATTGAACTGTGCAAACAACCCGCCAAGCAACACATGCCCGGCCGGATGGGTCGGTGGCTGGCGGCTGGTTTCCGCGCACCCCGCCAATACCCCCAGCAACCGCAGTTGCAAGCCTTGCGGCCAATCGCATTCCTGACCGACGCCATACAACCACGCCGTCATGGCGCTCAGCACATAGATGTCTTCCAGCGTGCGGAACGGTTTGACATACGCGTCCCAACCATCCCCCGCCAGCAATTCGCACAGCGCGTTATCCAGAAACAAACGGCCATGACTGATGTCCGGCATCAACGGGATCGGCGCCAGTTTTTCCACCCGCACACCCGGCTCATCGCGATAGATCACCGCCAGGCTCAAGCGTGGATCGGCGCCGGGCTCCTCGCTGCGCGCCGCCACCAGCAGCCAGTCGGCGGCATGACCGGCGGTGACGAAATCCTTGCGTCCGCTCAGGCGCAAACCGCTCAGTCGGGTTTGCATGTCGGCCGGGCGCAGGCTGCGCTGTTCGGTGGCGCACAGCGCGCCCAGGCTTAGTGGTGCGCTCGGCCAGAGCATGCGCAAGGCCGCCTGATACCCCACCAGGAACGCCAGCCCCGGCGTCGCCATCAACCGCCCGCCAAGCACCGCCAATTCAAACGGCGCGACCGTGCCCAACTGCTGCAACAAAGTCGCGAAACCTTCGGCCAGATCCGGGTTGGCGGGCAAGCGATCACGGCGGTTCAACAGGGTTTGCCAAGGCATAAGAGGCTCCTCGAGGGCTGTCATATAAGCATCACCAAAGCTTAATGGCGATGACACCGGGGCTACATAGCCTGACTTTGCACAACACGGCTAGGGGGCGTTCTCAATTAGTTTCCCTACCGCGCCGGGTCTGCTGTTGTGCAGGGCAAGGCGCGAGAAGCGCAGTTTGGTTATTCCAAATCAGCTTCGAGCAACACAGCCCTGCACAACAGCAGGCCCGGCCCTTCGGGTTGTGCCTTAAAGCTGGCCATGCTGCGTTGCAGGCCTTGGAAAGGGAACAACCATTCCCAGCGGCCTACGCCTTGCCTGGCCAGCTTTAAGGCGACAACGCGGTGGGGAAACTAATTGAGAACGCCCCCTCGACAAAGAAAGTCGATTCGCTGTAGCCCAAAGACGGGTGAGCAGCCCGCACGGAGATTCGTCATGACTCAGATCGCCCGCATCAGCGACACCGGCAACGAACGCCGCCTGCAAGCCGAACGCCTGGTGGGTGCCGAAGCTTTGCAGGAAGCCCAGGCCTTGCGCTTCAACGTGTTCAGCGGCGAATTCAACGCCAGGCTCAAGGGTGCTGAACTGGGTCTGGACATGGACGACTACGACGTTCACTGCGCCCACATCGGCGTGCGTGACTTGAATACCGGCCGTCTGGTGGCAACCACCCGTTTGCTCGATCACACGGCGGCCAGCAGCCTGGGCAAATTCTATAGCGAAGAAGAATTCAGCCTCCACGGCCTGGTGCACCTGCAAGGCCCGATCCTGGAAATCGGTCGCACCTGCGTCGACCCGGCCTACCGCAATGGCGGCACCATTGCCGTGCTTTGGGGCGAACTGGCGGAAGTCCTGAACCAGGGCGGCTACAGCTACCTGATGGGGTGCGCGAGCATTCCGATGCAGGATGGCGGCGTGCAGGCCCACGCGATCATGCAGCGTCTGCGCGAACGCTACCTGTGCACCGAACATCTGCGCGCCGAGCCGAAAAACCCTCTGCCAAGCCTGGACATCCCGTCGAACGTGATTGCCGAAATGCCACCGCTGCTCAAGGCCTACATGCGCCTGGGCGCAAAGATCTGCGGCGAACCATGCTGGGACGAAGACTTCCAGGTCGCCGACGTGTTCATCCTGCTCAAGCGCGACGAACTCTGCCCGCGCTACGCCAAACACTTCAAGGCGGCTGTGTAATGAGCCGGTTGCGGGTGTACGCGCGAATCGCGCGAGTGCTGGTGGTGGTGACGCTGGGCCTGGGCATGGCCAGCGTGTTCGGGGTGTTCGAGCGCCTGGGCATGGCCCATTCGATGGCACGTCGTCAGCGCTGGTCGCGGTTTTTCATGGCCCGCCTGAGCAACGCCCTGCCCTTTGATGTGACCGTGCACGGCGAGCTACCGAAGACACCGATGCTCTGGGTCAGCAACCACGTGTCCTGGACCGACATCCCGCTGCTGGGCATGCTCACGCCGCTGTCGTTCCTGTCCAAGGCCGAAGTGCGCACCTGGCCGGTGGCCGGCTGGTTGGCGGCCAAGGCCGGCAGCCTGTTTATCCGCCGTGGCTCGGGTGACAGCCAGTTGATCCGCAAGCAGATGACCCGTCACCTGGAACAGGCACACCCACTGCTGATGTTCCCGGAAGGCACCACCACCGATGGCCGTTCGCTGCGTACTTTCCATGGCCGCCTGCTGTCCGCCGCCATCGATTCCGAAGTGGCCATGCAGCCGGTGGCGATTCGTTATGTGCGTGACGGCGAGCCTTGCGCGCTGGCGCCGTTCATTGGCGACGATGACTTGCTGTCGCATCTGATGCGGTTGTTTGCCAATGACCGTGGCGGCGTGGAGATTCATCTGCTCAAGCCGATCGCTTGCGAAGGTCGGGAACGCGCGGCATTGGCGTTCGAGGCGCAGCAGGCGGTGCAGAAGGCGTTGTTCGGCGCTGTTGTTGAGCCTCAGCGCGCACCGATGCGCCCTGCCATTGCGGCGTGACGCGATCTTTGATTCACCGAAGTACCCTGTGGGAGCGGGCTTGCTCGCGAAGGCGTAGTGTCAGGGGACATTGATATCGGCTGACACACCGCTTTCGCGAGCAAGCCCGCTCCCACAGGGGTTTTATGGTGTTGGATAGTTCCGGGCAAAATCCTGCAACTGCGGATAGAACAACCTGAAGTCCTCGCTCAACGGTTCATACAACCGCCGCAACTCCTGCATCGCCGCCGCCAGCTCTTCCGGCCGGGTCAGGCGTCGCGAGATCCCACGCAACACCTGCTCCAGCACTTCGAACTCCTGATACGAACCCAACCAGTCATTGGCCACCATGTACGGCGCAATCTTCGCCAGCCGCTCCGGCAGTTGTCGTTCGCTGGACAGCACGCGGTACACGTCCGAGGTGAACAACGCCAGGGGCCGGTCCGCATACAGCGCCCAGTCCCGGGCCAGGCAATGGTCGAAAAACACGTCGAGCACGATCCCCGCGTAGCGACGCCGGGTCAGGGAGAAACGCGACAGCGCGACGTCCACCAGCGGATGGCGATCGGTGAACACGTCGATGCTGCGGTGCAACTGGATAGCTCCCTCGATTTCCGGAGCGAATTGCCCTTGCAGCCGTCCCTTGACGAAATCGCCATACAGACTGCCGAGCAATTGGCCGGGACGCTGGCCACCGAGGTGAAGATGTGCGAGATAGTTCATGGGCGCAGCTTAGCACTGCCCTCTTGTCTTGTTACACTCAACATATCGTTATAACTCGATATACCGAAATGTGAGCTGGTCAGAGCCAAATCATATTTGTATATCGCGAAATACCGATTTAAAGTTCGCCTCATCGCGATATAGCGTTTTAAACATCACGAGCCCACATCATGACCATCAATCTCGACGAAATAATAAAAGCCCTGGCACACCCAGTACGGCGAGAAATCCTGCACTGGCTCAAGGACCCGACCGTCGAATTTCCCGACCAGTCCCACAGTAACGAGCACGGCGTTTGCGCCGGGCAGATCGATCAACGTTGCGGCCTGTCGCAGTCCACGGTGTCCGCACACCTGGCGACCCTGCAACGCGCCGGCCTGATCAGCAGCCGCAAAGTCGGCCAGTGGCACTTCTTCAAACGCAATGAGGAAACCATCCAGGAATTCCTCCGCATCTTCAGCAATGAGCTCTGACCCTTAACGTCAGCCAGCCAAAAGGAATTAAACAATGCCCCTCTCGTTACTCATCCTGGCCTTGAGCGCCTTCGCCATCGGCACCACCGAGTTCGTCATCATGGGCCTGCTGCCCAACGTGGCGGCTGACCTCGGTGTGTCGATTCCCGGTGCCGGCTGGCTGGTGACCGGTTACGCCCTGGGCGTGGCCATCGGTGCGCCGTTCATGGCGCTGGCCACCGCCAAACTGCCGCGCAAGGCAGCCCTGGTGGCGTTGATGGGCATCTTCATTGTCGGCAACCTGCTCTGCGCAGTGGCCGGCGACTACAACGTGCTGATGTTCGCCCGTGTGGTCACCGCCCTGTGCCATGGCGCCTTCTTCGGTATCGGTTCAGTGGTAGCCGCCGGCCTGGTGCCTGCGAACAAACGCGCTTCGGCCGTGGCCCTGATGTTCACCGGCCTGACCCTGGCCAACGTCCTCGGCGTACCGCTGGGCACCGCCCTCGGTCAGGAAGCCGGCTGGCGTTCGACCTTCTGGGCCGTGACCGTGATCGGTGTGATCGCACTGATCGGCTTGATCCGCTTCCTGCCGGCCAAGCGTGATGAAGAAAAACTCGACATGCGCGCCGAACTGGCCGCACTCAAGGGCGGCGGCATCTGGTTGTCCCTGAGCATGACCGCACTGTTCGCCGCCTCGGTGTTCACCCTGTTCACCTATGTCGCGCCGCTGCTGGGCGAAGTCACCGGCGTCTCGCCCCGTGGCGTGACCTGGACCCTGATGCTCATCGGCCTGGGCCTGACGGTCGGCAACATCATCGGCGGCAAGCTGGCCGACAAGGGCATGGCCGCGACGCTGATCGGCGTGTTCATCACCATGGCCGTGGTGTCCACCGTGCTGACCTGGACCAGCGTCGCGCTGATCCCGACCGAAATCACCCTGTTCCTCTGGGCCACCGCGTGCTTCGCCGCCGTACCGGCGCTGCAAGTGAACGTGGTGACCTTCGGCAAGGCCGCACCGAACCTGGTGTCGACCCTGAACATCGGCGCTTTCAACATCGGCAACGCCTTGGGTGCCTGGGTCGGCGGCAGCGTGATCGCCCACGGCTTCGGCCTGACCAGCGTGCCGCTCGCGGCAGCCGTACTGGCGGTACTCGCCCTGCTGGTGACCCTGATTACTTTCCGCCAGAGCGGCAATCCCGATCTGGCCCCTGCTACCAACTGATCAACCACTACCTCACGAGGGTTGCTTTAAATGACGACTATTTTCGATCCGATCAAACTGGGCGACCTCGAGTTGGCCAACCGCATCATCATGGCGCCACTGACCCGCTGCCGCGCCGACGAAGGTCGCGTGCCCAACGCGCTGATGGCCGAGTACTACGTGCAACGTGCCTCCGCCGGCCTGATCCTCAGCGAGGCCACTTCGGTGACGCCGATGGGCGTCGGCTACCCGGACACCCCGGGCATCTGGTCCAACGATCAGGTGCGTGGCTGGTCCAACGTGACCAAGGCTATCCATGGCGCGGGCGGCAAGATATTCCTGCAACTGTGGCATGTGGGTCGCATTTCCCACGGTTTGTACCTGAACGATGAAGCCCCGGTCGCCCCGAGCGCCATCCAGCCCAAGGGTCACGTCAGCCTGGTGCGTCCGCTGGCCGACTTCCCGGTACCGCGCGCCCTGGAAACCGCTGAAATCGCCGACATCATCGACGCTTACCGCGTCGGTGCCGAAAACGCCAAGGCCGCCGGCTTCGACGGTGTGGAAATCCATGCCGCCAACGGTTACCTGCTCGACCAGTTCCTGCAAAGCAGCACCAACCAGCGCACCGACAACTACGGCGGCTCCCTGGAAAACCGTGCCCGCCTGCTGCTGGAAGTGACCGATGCCGCCATCGAAACCTGGGGTGCCGGCCGTGTGGGCGTGCACCTGTCGCCACGCGCCGACTTGCATGACATGGGTGACGACAACCTGGCCGAAACCTTCACCTACGTTGCTAGCGAACTGGGCAAGCGTGGCATTGCCTTCATCTGCTCGCGGGAGAAAGAAGGTACCGACAGCCTCGGCCCACAACTCAAGGAAGCCTTCGGCGGCCCCTACATTGCCAACGAACGTTTCACCAAGGACAGCGCCAACGCATTGCTCGCCAGTGGCAAGGCCGATGCAGTCGCCTTCGGCGTACCTTTCATTGCCAACCCTGACCTGCCAGCACGTTTGCAGGTAGACGCGCCGCTGAACGAAGCGCGTCCGGAACTGTTCTATGCCAAGGGCCCGGTCGGTTACATCGACTACCCGACGCTGTAATCAGCAACCGTGGAAACGCAAAAGCCCCGACTCGAAAGAGCCGGGGCTTTTTAATATGTGACGGTTTGACACTATCCCCTGTGGGAGCGAGCTTGCTCGCGATAGCGGTGTAACCATCAACGAAGACGTCGACTGACACACCGCTATCGCGAGCAAGCTCGCTCCCACAGGGGCCGCGATCATCGGCAGGTGCTCACAGACTCGACACAAATTCCCTACAAATTACTGAGCTTGCTACCTGTCAACCTGCCGAGTGTAAGTATATAAAAGCACCCCATTGTCGAAGGGCGCGTGAAGAACTGTTCATCTTCGGCGTCAACGGTTGACACACAAGGCGCCGATTACGCATTTTGCTTTATTTGCGCAGGCTGGGGCTGAAGCGCAACAGATCCAGCCCGGTATCGACCCAACGCTCGGCTTCGGCGTGCAATTCAAAACTGTCAGGGGTCAGCAACCACTGGTACAGGATGCCATCAATATAAGCATGCAAGCTGATGGCGGCGCGGGCGGTGTCGAGGTTTTCCGGCAACTGGCCACGATTCACGGCATTACTCAGGGCCAGGCCGATCCGCACATTGCATTCGAGGCTGGCTGATACCCGTTGTTGGCGCAGGTCGCACATTTCATCGGTGAATTCGCACTTATGAAAAAGAATCTCATTGATGCGTCGGGTTTTCGGGTCCAGCGCAATTTGATGAAACAAATGAATCAACAGTTTGCGCATGCAGCCCAGGGGATCGAGTTCGTCTTCGCTCTCGCTGGCCTTGGCCATTTCTTCCAGCGGCTCATGCAGGGTGTCGAGCATGGCCTGCACCAGATCCGCCTTGTTGCTGAAATGCCAGTAAATGGCCCCTCGAGTGACGCCGGCCAGGGTCGCGATGTCCGCCAGGGTGGTGCGCGCCACGCCTCGCTCGAAAAAGGCCTTTTCGGCCGCCACGAGAATTTGCGCGCGGGTTTCCTGAGCTTCCTCTTTGGTACGACGGACCATGGCAGTACAACCTCAATCAGGGTGCTTCAGCGATGCCTGAACATCAGCTGAATAAAAGTGGGGCGAACGTTCTGGGGGTTCGTCCCCGGCCTACAATTCCAACCTTTCAACGGCTTGTGTAACGGCCCATGTAACGACGTTGATACGCAGCCTGGGTATTTACAAACAGCCATGTACGTAAGTATATTCCTTAGCAAGCTACTTATCCACTCGGCAAACACTTTTCAACCTTCCACCTTTCTAGTGCGCTCCTTGCGCGCCTGACCCGAGGATTTTCATGCAATTCAAGCCAGCTGTTACCGCTCTGGTCGCCGCCGTCGCCCTGGCATCGCTACTCAGCGGATGCAAAAAGGAAGAGGCAGCACCGGCCGCCCCACCGCCTCAGGTCGGCGTCGTGACTCTGCAACCGCAAGCTTTCACCCTGACATCCGATCTGCCCGGCCGTACCAGTGCGTTCCGCATTGCCGAAGTCCGCCCGCAGGTCAACGGCATCATTCTCAAGCGCCTGTTCAAGGAAGGCAGCGACGTCAAGGCCGGCCAGCAGCTCTATCAGATCGACCCGTCGATCTATGAAGCAACGCTCGCCAGCGCCGAAGCCAACCTGCGTTCGACCAAGTCGATTTCCGACCGCTACAAGCAATTGGTCGACGAACAAGCCGTAAGCCGTCAGGAATACGACACCGCCGTGGCCAACCGCCTGCAATCGGAAGCCGCGTTGCAAACCGCACAGATCAACGTGCGCTACACCAAGGTCTATGCCCCGCTGACCGGCCGCATCGGCCGCTCTTCGGTGACCGAAGGCGCGCTGGTCAGCAATGCCCAGGTCGACGCGATGGCGGTGATCCAGCAAATCGACCCGATCTACGTCGACGTGACGCAGTCCTCGGTCGAACTGTTGCAACTGCGCCGTGAGCTGGAAAGCGGTCGCCTGCAAAAGGCTGGCGATAACGCAGCCTCGGTCAAGCTGACCCTCGAAGACGGCAGCGAGTACAAGCTGGACGGCAAGCTGGAATTCTCCGAAATCTCGGTTGACCAGACCACCGGTTCCGTCACCCTGCGTGCCATTTTCCCGAACCCTGACCACACCCTTCTGCCTGGCATGTTCGTGCACGCCAAGTTGCTGGCCGGTGTGAACGGCGCGGCGATCCTGGCCCCGCAGCAAGGCGTGACCCGCGACCTCAAAGGTACCCCGACCGCACTGGTTGTCGGCCCGGACAACAAGGTCGAACTGCGTCAACTCAAGGCCAACCGCACCGTCGGCAATCAATGGCTGATCGAAGACGGCCTGAAGGCCGGCGATCGCCTGATCACCGAAGGTCTGCAATTCGTCAAACCCGGCATCGAAGTCAAGGCCAGTGAAGCGACCAACGTAGCCGCAAAGAACCCGGCACCCGCCCAGGCAGCTAATAAAGCCTCCGGCGGCAAAGGGGAGTAAACCATGTCGAAATTTTTTATCGACCGTCCGATTTTCGCCTGGGTAATTGCCCTGGTGATCATGTTGGTCGGGGCACTATCGATCCTCCGGTTGCCGATCAACCAGTACCCGAGCATTGCACCTCCAGCGATCGCCATCTCCGTGGCCTACCCGGGTGCTTCGGCACAAACGGTTCAGGACACAGTGGTTCAGGTGATCGAGCAACAGCTCAACGGTATCGACAACCTGCGTTATGTCTCGTCGGAAAGTAACTCCGACGGCACCATGACCATTACCGCGACCTTCGAGCAAGGCACCAACTCCGACACCGCGCAGGTTCAGGTCCAGAACAAGCTGAACCTGGCCACCCCGCTGCTGCCGCAAGAAGTGCAACAGCAAGGTATCCGCGTGACCAAGGCGGTGAAGAACTTCCTGTTGGTGATCGGCGTGGTGTCGCGTGACGGCAGCATGACCAAGGACGACCTGTCCAACTACATCGTGTCGAACATGCAGGACCCGATCTCGCGGACCGCCGGTGTCGGCGACTTCCAGGTGTTCGGTTCCCAGTACGCCATGCGTATCTGGCTCGACCCGGCCAAGTTGAACAACTACAACCTGACCCCGGTCGACGTCAAGACCGCCATCGCCGCGCAAAACGTCCAGGTGTCGTCCGGCCAGCTCGGCGGCCTGCCTGCCCTGCCCGACACCCAGTTGAACGCGACCATCATCGGCAAGACCCGCCTGCAGACCGCGGAGCAATTCGACAAGATCCTGCTCAAGGTCAACAAGGACGGTTCCCAGGTTCGCCTCAAAGATGTCGCCGAAGTTGGTCTGGGTGGCGAGAACTACAGCATCAACGCCCAGTTCAACGGCGCCCCGGCTTCCGGCCTGGCGGTGAAACTGGCCACCGGTGCCAACGCTCTCGATACCGCCAAGGCCCTGCGCACGACCATCGACAGCCTCAAGCCGTTCTTCCCTGAAGGGATGGAAGTGGTGTTCCCGTACGACACCACTCCGGTAGTAACGGAATCGATCAGGGGCGTGGTTCACACCCTGGTCGAAGCGGTCGCGCTGGTGTTCCTGGTGATGTTCCTGTTCCTGCAAAACTTCCGTGCCACCATCATCACCACGATGACCGTGCCGGTGGTATTGCTCGGTACGTTCGGGATCCTCGCGGCAGCGGGTTTCAGCATCAACACCCTGACCATGTTCGGCATGGTGCTGGCCATCGGCTTGCTGGTGGACGACGCCATCGTCGTGGTGGAAAACGTCGAACGGGTGATGAGCGAAGAAGGCCTGTCACCCAAGGAAGCCACCAAGAAGTCCATGGGCCAGATCCAGGGCGCACTGGTCGGTATCGCCCTGGTGCTGTCGGCGGTTCTGCTGCCAATGGCGTTCTTCAGCGGCTCCACCGGTGTGATCTACAAGCAGTTCTCGATCACCATCGTCTCGGCCATGGCCCTGTCGGTACTGGTCGCGCTGATCTTCACCCCGGCGCTCTGCGCCACCATGCTCAAGCCGATTCCGAAAGGCGAGCACGGCACCCCGAAACGCGGTTTCTTTGGCTGGTTCAACCGCAATTTCGACCGCGGCGTTCGCAGCTACGAACGCGGTGTCGGCAATATCCTGCAGCGCAAGATCCCGTACCTGTTGGCGTACCTGCTGATCGTGGTTGGCATGATCTGGCTGTTCGCCCGCATTCCAACGGCGTTCCTGCCTGAAGAAGACCAGGGTGTACTGTTTGCCCAGGTGCAGACCCCGGCCGGCTCGACGTCCCAGCGCACCCAGGTGGTCGTCGACGAAATGCGCGAATTCCTGCTGCGTCCGGGCAAGGATGGCGGCGAAGGCGACGCGGTGAACTCGGTGTTTACCGTGACCGGCTTCAACTTCGCCGGCCGTGGCCAGAGTTCGGGTATGGCGTTCATCATGCTCAGGCCTTGGGACGAACGTAACGCCGACAACAACGTGTTCAAGGTGGCGGCCCGTGCCCAGCAGCACTTCTTCACCTTCCGCGATGCCATGGTGTTCGCCTTCGCGCCACCGGCAGTACTGGAACTGGGTAACGCCACCGGTTTCGACGTGTTCCTGCAGGACCGCGCCGGTATCGGCCACGAAAAACTGATGCAAGCGCGCAACCAGTTCCTCGGCATGGCCGCACAAAGCAAGATTCTGACCCAGGTGCGTCCGAACGGCCTGAACGACGAACCGCAATACCAGCTGGAAATCGATGATGAGAAGGCCAGTGCCCTGGGCATTACCATCGCCGACATCAACAACACCCTGTCGATTGCCCTGGGCAGTAGCTACGTCAACGACTTCATCGACCGTGGTCGGGTGAAGAAGGTGTACGTGCAAGGCCAGCCAGGCGCTCGAATGGGCCCTGAAGACCTGCAGAAGTGGTACGTGCGCAACGCCACCGGCACCATGGTTCCGTTCTCGGCGTTCGCCAAGGGCGAGTGGATTTACGGTTCACCGAAACTGGCCCGTTACAACGGTGTAGAAGCGATGGAGATCCTCGGCGCCCCGGCTCCGGGTTACTCCACTGGTGAAGCCATGGCCGAAGTCGAAGCCATCGCCAAGAAACTGCCGGCGGGTGTCGGTATTTCCTGGACCGGCCTGTCGTACGAAGAACGTCTGTCCGGTTCACAAGCGCCAGCGCTGTACGCCCTGTCGCT
Source organism: Pseudomonas sp. BF-R-19 (assembly GCF_019956445.1). Lineage (NCBI taxonomy): Bacteria > Pseudomonadati > Pseudomonadota > Gammaproteobacteria > Pseudomonadales > Pseudomonadaceae > Pseudomonas > Pseudomonas sp. BF-R-19. Next base: position 71,248 of record NZ_JAHBDN010000041.1, on the reverse strand, counting down.
GCTGATGGTGTTCCTGTGCCTGGCGGCGTTGTATGAAAGCTGGTCGATTCCGATCGCGGTGATGTTGGTGGTACCGCTGGGGATCATCGGTGCACTGATGGCCACCAGCCTGCGCGGTTTGTCCAACGACGTGTACTTCCAGGTAGGTTTGTTGACGACTATCGGTCTGGCGGCGAAAAACGCCATTCTGATTGTCGAATTTGCCAAGGAACTGCACGAACAAGGGCGTAGCCTGCGCGATGCGGCGATCGAAGCCTGCCGCATGCGTCTGCGACCGATCATCATGACCTCGCTCGCCTTCGTTCTGGGTGTGGTACCTCTGGCGATATCCACGGGCGCAGGTTCCGGTAGCCAGCATGCAATCGGTACCGGTGTGATCGGCGGTATGATCACGGCAACTGTGCTGGCGATCTTCTGGGTCCCGCTGTTCTTCGTCACCGTGTCGTCCATAGGCCAGCGTAAAATCGCCGACCAGGATGACGCTACTGAAACTCCTAAAGAGGCTGGCTAATGAGCAAGTCGCTACTCTCCCTGGCAGTCGCCGCCTTCGTGCTCGGTGGCTGCTCGCTGATACCTGATTATCAGCAGCCCGAAGCGCCGGTGGCGGGCCAGTACCCGCAAGGCCTGGCGTACTCGCCGGCCCAGGCACCGGCGCAAGCGGCTGCCGAGCAGGGCTGGAAGCAGTTTTTCCATGACCCGGCGCTGCAACAGCTGATCCAGGTGGCCCTGGAAAACAACCGTGACCTGCGTGTCGCGGCCCTGAACATCGACGCGTTTGCGGCTCAATACCGCATCTCCCGTGCCGATCTGTTCCCGGCCGTCTCGGCCAACGGCACCGGCAGTCGTCAGCGCTTTCCGGCTGACGCTTCGCAAACCGGCGAAGCCGGCATCACCAGCTCCTACTCGGCAACTGTTGGCGTCAGCGCCTACGAACTCGACCTGTTCGGTCGGGTTCGCAGCCTGAACGAAGAAGCGCTGCAGAAGTACTTCGCCACTGAAGAAGGCCGCCGCAGCACGCAGATCAGCCTGGTGGCCAGTGTGGCCAATGCCTACCTGACCTGGCAGGCCGACAAGGAACTGTACAAGCTGACCCAGGACACCCTGGCCGCCTTCGAGGAGAGCTACAAGCTCACCGCCCGCAGCAACGAAGTCGGGGTCGCCTCGGCCCTGGACCTGGCGCAGTCGCGCACCTCGGTGGAAAACGCCCGCGCGCAACTGGCCAAGTACACCCGTCAGGTCGCCCAGGACGAGAACAGCCTGGTGCTGCTGCTCGGCACCGGTATCCCGGCCAACCTGCAAGCGGCCAAACCGCTTGACGACGACCTGCTGAGCGACGTTCCGCCCGGCCTGCCGTCGGACCTGCTGCATCGTCGTCCGGACATCCTTCAGGCCGAGTACAACCTGAAGGCTGCCAACGCCAACATCGGTGCGGCACGGGCGGCGTTCTTCCCGAGCATCAGCCTCACGGCCAATGCGGGGACCTTGAGCCCGGACCTGTCCGGTCTGTTCAAGGGTGGTTCGGGCACCTGGTTGTTCCAGCCGCAGATCAACCTGCCGATCTTCAACGCCGGCGCCCTGAGCGCCAGCCTGGATTACTCGAAAATCCAGAAAGACATCGGCGTGGCGAACTACGAGAAGTCCATTCAAACGGCCTTCCAGGAAGTCGCCGACGGCCTGGCCGCGCGCCAGACCTACGTCCAGCAGTTGCAGGCACAGAAAGATTTCGTCAGTGCCAACCAGGACTACTACCGCCTGGCCGAGCGTCGCTACCGCATCGGTGTCGACAGCAACCTGACCTTCCTCGACGCCCAGCGTCAGCTGTTCAGTGCGCAACAGGTGCTGATCACCGACCGTCTGGCGCAGCTGGTCAGCCAGGTCAACCTGTACAAGGCCCTGGGTGGTGGCTGGAATGAACAAACGGCGAAGAACGAGCCGTTGAAAGAAGAAGCGCCGAAGATGAAGTACTTCTGATAGCGCAGTGAAAACAAGAAGCCCACCGATTGGTGGGCTTTTTGTTGGCTGCCTGAAAATCTGTGTTGTCCGTTATGGCCCCTTCGCGAGCAAGCCCGCTCCCACATTCGACCGCATTCCTTCGGAAGAAACCCGGTTAAATGTGGGAGCGGGCTTGCTCGCGAAGAGGCCGGCCAACACACCACAAAACCCAAACCAATGTTACGTTCGATAATCGCCCAAAACCCGTTTTTTACGATTGAACCATCCAGTACATTCCCCGCACCATCCGAACCACAAAACCAATAACAACAGGTTCGACACCATGCCCCCGCGCCCTGCCCTCTCCGGCTGACCTGCTTCGTTTTGTGCTGATTTCGAATATTCGTCTGCAACCCCGGGTTGCGGCATCACCCCGCTTCATCCCCAAGAATTAGAGAGACCCGAGCTCATGACGTCTTCCACCGCGCAGTATTTCGTTCCCAGCCTGATCGCCGCCGCCCTGGCCAGTGCCGCCCTGCCCGCCTACGCCGAAGAGTCGGGTTTTGTCGAAGGGGCCAAGGTCAACCTGAACCTGCGCAACTTCTACATCAACCGCAACTTCACCAACCCGACCAAAGCCCAGGGCAAGGCTGAAGAGTGGACGCAGAGTTTCATCCTCGACGCCAAGTCCGGTTTCACCCAGGGCACCGTCGGGTTCGGCATGGATGTGCTCGGTTTGTATTCGGTGAAGCTCGATGGCGGCAAAGGCACCGGCGGTACGCAACTGCTGCCGCTGGATCATGACGGTCGCCCGGCGGATAACTTCGGGCGCACCAACGTCGCGTTCAAGGCCAAGCTGTCGCAGACCGAAGTCAAAGTCGGCGAGTGGATGCCGGTGCTGCCAATCCTGCGTTCGGACGACGGTCGTTCGCTGCCGCAAACCTTCCGTGGCGGTCAGATCACGTCGAAGGAAATCAATGGCCTGACGCTCTACGGCGGCCAGTTCCGCCAGAACAGCCCACGGGACGACAGCAGCATGAACGACATGTCGATGACCGGCAAAGCCGCGTTCACCTCCGACCGTTTCAACTTCCAGGGCGGCGAGTACGTGTTCAACGACAAGCGCACCCAGGTCGGTCTGTGGAACGCCGAGCTCAAGGACATCTACAGCCAGCAATTCATCAACCTGACCCACAACCAACCGATCGGCGACTGGACCCTGGGCGCCAACCTGGGTTTCTTCTACGGCAAGGATGACGGCAGCGCCCGGGCCGGCGAGCTGGATAACAAGACCATGTACGGCTTGTTTTCGGCCAAGCACGGCGGCAACACCTTCTACGTCGGCCTGCAAAAACTCACTGGTGACAATGCCTGGATGCGGGTCAACGGCACCAGCGGCGGCACCCTGGCCAACGACAGCTACAACTCCAGCTACGACAACGCCCAGGAGAAATCCTGGCAAGTACGCCACGACTACAACTTCGCCGCCCTCGGCGTACCGGGCCTGACCCTGATGAACCGCTATATCAGCGGCGACAATGTGCACACGGGCACCATCACCGATGGCAAAGAATGGGGACGTGAATCGGAACTGGGCTACACCGTGCAGAGCGGTGCGCTGAAAGACCTGAACCTGAAATGGCGCAACTCGACCATGCGCCGGGATTACAGTAATAACGAGTTCGATGAGAACCGCTTGATCATCAGCTATCCGATCAGCTTGCTGTAAACACAAAACAAATGTGGGAGCGAGCTTGCTCGCGAAGTGGGAGTATCAGTCAACAACGATGTCGACTGATAGACCGCTTTCGCGAGCAAGCCCGCTCCCACATTGGATCTTCTGTGACTATAAATCTGCGTTCCCACAGGTAAATAGCTTACTCCCGCGACTCAACCCCCAACTCATCCCACACCGACTCGGCCAGGTGGAACGTCGCATTGGCCGCCGGAATCCCGCAGTAGATTGCGCTCTGCATGATCACTTCCTTGATCTCGCCACGGCTGACGCCGTTGTTGGCGGCGGCGCGCAGGTGCAGTTTGAGTTCGCCCTCGCGGTTCATGCCGATCAGCATGGAAATGGTGATCAGGCTGCGAGTATGGCGCGGCAGGCCCGGGCGGGTCCAGATGTCGCCCCAGGCGTGACGGGTGATCATCTCCTGAAACTCCGAGTTGAACTCGGTCAGGGCGGTCAGGCTGCGGTCGACGTGGGCGTCGCCAAGGACCGCGCGACGGACTTCCATGCCCTCGTCGTAACGTTGTTTCTCATCCACGGCAATACCCTCAATCAGCCGACAGAAACGCCAGCACGCGCTCGCTGAACGCATTGCCAGCCTGGACGTTGGACAAATGCGCTGCGTAGAACTCGGCGTACTCGGCCCCGCGCACATGCTCTTGAATGAAATGCCCACCGGACGGTGGCGTCACGGCGTCCTCGGTGCCAGCGATGACCAGCAGCGGCGCCTTGATCGACGACAATTGATCACGGAAATCGGCATCGCGCACGGCTGCACAGTTGGCTGCATAGCCCTGTGGGGAAGTGGCCGCGAGCATGTCGGTAATCTGCTTGGCCGTCGCCGGGTTGGCTTCGGAGAAGTCCGGGGTGAACCAGCGGGCAATCGATGCATCGCGCAGGGCAACCATGGCCGCCTGACCATCGCGCAGCACCATCTCAATGCGCGGATCCCATATCGATGGATCGCCGATTTTCGCTGCGGTATTGCACACGATCAGTTTGTTCAGGCGCTCGCCGGCATTGATGCCCAGCCACTGGCCAATCAACCCGCCCATGGACAGACCGCAGAAATGCGCGCGCTCGATATGCAACGCATCCAGCAAGGCCAGCACGTCATGACCCAGCTGTTCGATGCTGTAAGGCCCCGGCGTCACCAGCGATTGGCCGTGACCACGGGTGTCGAAACGCAGCACGCGAAAATGCTCGGTGAACGCCGGGATCTGCGCGTCCCACATGTGCAGGTCCGTGCCCAGGGAGTTGGACAGCACCAGCACCGGCGCATCGACCGGTCCATCGAGTTGGTAATGCAGTTCGCCCTCGGCGAGTTGTACAAAAGCCACAGCAAGTCTCCTTCAGGCAGTCAATGCAGAATGTTCAGCCACCGCCCTCTCGACCCAGGTTTTGGCCTGACCGAGATAGTGGGCGGGGTCCAGCAGATGATCGAGTTCAGCCGCCGACAGTTCGGCGGTTACTTGCGGTTCGTCGCCGAGGACCGCACGCAGGTGGCGTTGTTCGGCCACGGCGCGTTTGCAGCATTGTTCGAGCAGATGGTGCGCGGTATCGCGGCCGACCCGTTGTGCGAGGACGATGCTCACCGCTTCGGCGAGCACCAGGCCCTGGGTCAAATCGAGGTTGCGCGCCATGCGCTCGGCATCCACTTCCAGTCCTTGGGCAATCAACAGCGCTTGCTGCAGGCTGCCGGACACCAGGCAGCAAATTTCCGGCAGGGTTTCCCACTCGGCATGCCACAGGCCGAGGCTGCGTTCGTGCTCCTGGGGCATGGCGCTGAACAGTGTCGAGAGCAAACCGGGGACACGCGTCGCCGCGCCGATCAGCACCGCCGCGCCCACCGGATTGCGTTTGTGCGGCATGGTCGAAGAACCGCCCTTGCCCGGCGCCGAAGGCTCGAACACTTCAGCGGCCTCGGTTTGCATCAACAGGCTGATATCGCGCCCGAGTTTGCCGAGACTGCCGGCGATCAGGCCGAGCACGGCGCCGAATTCCACCACGCGATCACGCTGGGTATGCCACGGCTGATCGGGCAAGGTCAGTTGCAGTTCTTCGGCCAGCGCCTGGGCAATCGGCATGGCCTGGTCGCCAAGGGCCGCAAGGGTTCCGGACGCACCGCCGAATTGCAGCACCAGCAGGCGCGGTTTCAGTTCGGCCAAGCGTTGGCGACTGCGGGTCACCGCCCCCAGCCAGCCGGCGATTTTCATGCCGAGGGTGACCGGCGTTGCGTGCTGCAGCCAGGTGCGTCCGGCCAATGGCGTGGTCACGTAGCGCTGGGCCTGGGACGCGAGGGTCTGCCCCAGTTGTGCCAGGTCGCTCTCGATCAGTTCCAGAGCGCGGCGCAGTTGCAGCACCAGGCCGCTGTCCATCACGTCCTGGCTGGTCGCGCCCAGATGCACATAGCGTTCGGCTTCGGCATCGGTGGACGCGATCTGTTTGCCCAGCGCCTTGACCAACGGAATCGCCGAGTTACCCGCTGTGGCAATTGCCTCGCCCAACGCCGCAAAGTCGTAAAACCCGGCACGGCAAGCCACTTCAATCGGCGCGACAGCACTCGACGGAATCATCCCGACCCGCGCTTCGGCCCGGGCCAGTGCCGCTTCGAAATCGAGCATGGCCTGGACGCGGCCCTGATCGCAGAACACCTCACGCATATCGCGGGCCGTGAAATAGGCATCGAACAATTGATTGCCCGGTCGCTGGTTCATAAACAGTTCCTGAAGGCACGGGCCTTTGCGACCCGCGCGTGAAGATCAAAGGTCTTGCTGCAGATACTTCGCCTGTTTTGGCAGGCGCAGGCTGAACAGGAATGCCACCGCCATCATCACCGTGACGTACCAGTAGAAGGAGTTTTCCATGCCCACGGCCTTGAGGCTCAAGGCCACATACTCCGCCGAACCACCGAAGATTGCATTCGCCACCGCATACGCCAGGCCGACACCCAGTGCACGCACTTCGGGCGGGAACATTTCGGCTTTTACCAAACCGCTGATCGAGGTGTAGAAACTGACGATCACCAGCGCCAGGGTAATCAACACAAAGGCCAGAAACGGACTGGTCACGCTTTTCAGGCTCAACAGGATCGGCACGGTGCACAGCGTGCCGAGGGCGCCGAACCAGAGCATCGAGTTACGCCGGCCGATCTTGTCGGCGAGCATGCCGAAAACCGGCTGCATGCACATATAGAGGAACAGCGCGCCGGTCATGATGTAACTGGCGGTCTTGGCCGGCATGCCGGCGGTGTTCACCAGGTACTTCTGCATGTACGTGGTGAAGGTGTAGAAAATCAGCGAGCCACCGGCGGTGTATCCGAGCACGGTGATGAACGCGGCTTTATGGTCGCGAAACAACGCGCGGATACTGCCGGCGTCCTTGTTTTCGCGCATTTCCTTGCTGGTGGTTTCTTTCAGCGAACGACGCAGATACAGCGAAACCAGCGCCGCCATGGCACCCACCACGAAGGGAATCCGCCAGCCGTAGGCACGCAGGTCATCTTCGGTGAGGAACTGTTGCAGGATCACCACCAGCGACACCGCGAGCAACTGGCCGCCGATCAGGGTCACGTACTGGAACGAGGCGAAGAAACCGCGCTGGCCCTTGAGCGCCACTTCACTCATGTAGGTCGCGGTAGTGCCGTACTCGCCGCCCACCGACAAGCCTTGCAGCAAACGGGCGAACAGCAACAGGATCGGCGCCCAGACCCCGATGCTGTTGTAGGTCGGCAGGCAGGCGATCAGCAGCGAGCCGAAGCACATCATCAGAATCGAGATCAACATCGAATTCTTGCGTCCGTGCTTGTCCGCCAACCGCCCGAAAATCCAGCCACCAATCGGCCGCATCAGGAACCCGGCGGCGAACACGCCAGCGGTGTTGACCAGCTGCACCGTGGGGTTATCGGACGGAAAAAACGCCGGTGCGAAATAGATCGCACAGAAGGCGTAGACGTAGAAGTCGAACCATTCGACCAGGTTGCCGGACGAGGCACCGACAATGGCGAAGATCCGCTTGCTGCGTTCTTCGCTCGTATAAAGGGCTATAGGCGCTGCGGGTGTTGTCATTATTTTTTCACTCAATGGGGACAGTGAGAGTCTAGACACACTTTGTAATACTCCCATTCCGCAATACGTCAGCAACAAAAATCCACTGTGGGAGCGGGCTTGCTCGCGAAGGCGCAGTGTCAGTCGATAAAAATGTTGCCTGACATACCGCCTTCGCGAGCAAGCCCGCTCCCACAAGGGGATGGTGTTCACTCAGTAATCAAAGAACACCGTCTCGGCATCGGTGCCCTGCAGAATCACGTTCCACTGGTACACGCCCGACGCATCCTGCTTGGCCAGCAGCGTACTGCGGCGCTCGGCCGGCACGCACTCCAGCAACGGATCATTCACGTTCGCCGCCTCGCCATCAAAGTAAATCCGCGTCAGCAAGTGCTTGACCAGACCACGGGCAAACACCAGTACCACCAGGTGCGGTGCCTGGGTCGTGCCTTTGAGCCCCTCGACCGTGCCCGGCTTGATGGTGGTGAAACGAAAACGCCCTTCGGCATCCACCGGCACTCGGCCAAAACCTTCGAAGTTCGGGTCCAGGGGTTTTTCCTGGTCGTCTTCCGGGTGATCGTATTTGCCAGCGGCGTTGGCCTGCCAGACTTCCAGCATCGCGTCGTTGACGACATCGCCGTTACCATCGACCACTTGCCCGGTGATCGCCACGCGCTCGCCCAGGGTTTGTTCGACGGTCAGGTTTTCGCGGTTCAGCCAGGTCAGGCCGATGTGGTAGTACGGCCCGACGGTGTGGGACGTGGTCGCAGTCAGCGTCATCTTATTTCTCCATCGGCGTGGCGTCGCGGCCGCGCAAAACGATGTCCCAGCGATAACCGAGGGCATAGGAAGGGATGGTTTTTTCCAGATCGAACGTGGCGATCAAGCGCTCTTTGGCGCTGGTATCGGGCACGCAGTTGTAAATCGGGTCGTAGGCCAGCAACGGGTCGCCCGGGAAATACATCTGCGTCACCAGGCGCGTCAGGATGCTCGGCCCGAACAGCGAGAAATGGATATGCGCCGGGCGCCACGCGTTGTGGTGGTTACCCCACGGATAGGCACCGGGCTTGATGGTCTGGAACTGATACCAGCCATCGGCGTCAGTCACGGTGCGGCCGGTGCCGGTGAAGTTCGGGTCCAGCGGTGCGTCGTGCAGGTCGCGGGCATGGGCGTAGCGACCGGCGGCGTTGGCCTGCCAGATCTCCACCAGAATCCCCGGCACCGGCAGACCGTTTTCATCCAGCACGCGGCCGTGGATGATGATGCGCTCACCCTGTGGTTGCCCCTCGTGCTGGGCGGTCAGGTCGCTGTCCTTCTCGTTGACGCGCTCGGCGCCGATGGTCGGACCGGTAATTTCCGACAACGAATGCGGCAGGAACACCAACGGTTTCGACGGCGAGCGCAGGTTGGTGGATTGATAGGCCGGGTGCAGGTATTCCGGCTGAGTGCCCGCCTGCGGGCGACGGTAACCAGGCTTGTCAGTCATGAAGCATTCCTCAGTTCTTATAAGTCTTCAGAGCGCGTCAGACGCGCTCGATCGCCAGGGCCAGACCCTGACCGACACCGACGCACATGGTCGCCAGACCTTTCTTGCCACCGGTTTTTTCCAACTGATGCAACGCGGTCAACACCAGCCGCGCGCCGCTCATGCCCAACGGATGACCCAAGGCAATCGCGCCACCGTTCGGGTTGACCTGGGCCGCGTCGTCCGCGATCCCCAATTCACGCAGCACCGCCAAGCCTTGGCTGGCGAAGGCTTCGTTGAGTTCGATCACGTCGAAATCGCTGACCGCCACACCGAGGCGTTCGATCAGTTTACGCACCGCCGGCACCGGACCAATGCCCATCACCCGCGGGGCGACACCGGCGCTGGCCATGCCCAGCACTTTGGCGCGTGCAGTCAGACCGTGTTTCTTCACCGCTTCGGCCGAGGCCAGGATCAACGCGGCGGCGCCGTCGTTCACACCCGAGGCATTGCCGGCGGTGACGGTTTTGTCGGGGCCGTTGACCGGTTTGAGTTTGGTCAGGGCTTCCAGGGTGGTGTCGGCGCGAGGATGCTCGTCCTGGCTGACCACGGTTTCACCCTTCTTATGGGCTATGCGCACTTCAACGATTTCTTCGGCGAAAAAACCTGTGGCTTGCGCGGCGGCCGTGCGTTGTTGACTGCGCAGGGCGAACGCGTCCTGATCGGCGCGGGACACCTTGTAATCGTCGGCCACGTTGTCAGCGGTCTGCGGCATCGCATCCACACCGTACTGGCGTTTCATCAACGGGTTGATGAAACGCCAGCCGATGGTGGTGTCTTCGAGCTTCATGTTGCGCGAAAACGCGGCATCGGCCTTGCCCATCACGAAAGGCGCACGGGACATCGACTCGACGCCACCGGCAATCGCCAGCTCCATCTCGCCGCTGGCGATGGCGCGGAACGCGGTGCCGATGGCATCCATGCCCGAAGCGCAGAGGCGGTTGAGGGTCACGCCGGGAATGGTTTCCGGCAGGCCGGCCAGCAACAGTGCCATGCGCGCGACGTTGCGGTTGTCTTCACCGGCCTGGTTAGCGCAGCCGAGGAACACTTCGTCCACGGCGTTCCAGTCCACCGATGGGTTGCGCTCCATCAAGGCCTTGATTGGCACGGCAGCCAGGTCGTCGGCACGCACTGACGACAGGCCACCGCCGAAACGGCCGATGGGGGTACGAATCGCGTCGCAGATATAAACGTCACGCATCACGCTTCTCCGGGGGCTTGGCCGTGTGCGGCAGCGGTGCGGGCTTCGAGGTCGCGCAGCGCGGTCAGTTCGACTTCAGTCGGTTCAGCAGTTTGCTCGACATGGTCGGCAAAGCGAATCGCCCAACCGGTGGCAGCAACCACTTGCTCGCGGGTCACGCCGGGGTGCAGTGCGGTAACCACAAATTCGTGGGTGCCCTCCTCTGGCTCCATGATGCACAGGTCGGTAATGATCCCCACCGGACCGGCACCAGGCAGACCGAGACGCTTGCGCGAATCACCGCCCTCGCCGTGGCCGACCGAGGTAATGAAGTCGAGTTTGTCGACAAAGGAGCGTGACGACTGCTTGAGGATGATCAACACGCTCTTGGCGGAACCGGCAATCTCCGGCGCGCCACCTGCACCCGGCAAGCGCACTTTCGGCGAGTGGTAATCACCCACGACGGTGGTGTTGATGTTGCCGAAACGGTCGACCTGCGCCGCGCCGAGGAAACCGACGTCAATGCGCCCGCCCTGCAGCCAGTAACGGAAAATCTCGCCGGTCGGGACTACGGTGTCGGCGGTTTCCGCCAACTCACCGTCACCGATCGACAGTGGCAATACACTTGGCTTGGCACCGATCGGACCCGATTCGTAGATCAGCACCACATCAGGCGAGGAAGTCAGGCGCGCCAGGTTGGCCGCTTTCGACGGCAGGCCGATACCGACGAAGCACACCGAACCGTTCTTCAGACGGCGAGCGGCGGCGACAGTCATCATTTCATTGGTGGTGTAAGTCATTACTTCGCCTCCGAAGCGGCGGCCAGTTTGGCCTGGAACTCGCTGAAGTCAGCGCTGCCGTGGATGTATTCGTTGATCCACGCGGTGAAGGTTTCACGGTCGCGGGCAATCGGGTCCCAGGCCTGGTAGAAGCGGTTGTCGCGCTCGTTGTAACCATGGGCGTAGGACGGATGCGCGCCGCCAGGTACGTGGCAAACCGCGCTCAAGGCCCAGGTTGGCAATACACAGGAGTTCATCGGTGCATTGAGGTCGTCGACGATTTCTTCAACGGTGACGATGCAGCGCTTGGCGGCCAGTGCAGCTTCTTTCTGCACGCCGAGGATGCCCCAGAGCAGCACGTTGCCCTTGCGGTCGGCTTTCTGCGCGTGAATCACGGTAATGTCCGGACGCACCGAAGGCACGGCGGCCAACACTTCGCCAGTGAACGGGCAGGTGACGGATTTGATCAGCGGGTTGACCTTCGGCAAGTCGGAACCGGCGTAGGCACGCAGTACCGCGAATGGCAGGCCGGAAGCGCCGGCGACGTAGGCATTGGCCAGGTCGGCATGGCTGTGTTCTTCGATTTCCAGCGCATGCGGCCACTGTTTCTCCACAGCGTCACGCAGGCGATGCAGGGAGCCGACACCCGGGTTGCCGCCCCAGGAGAAAATCAGCTTGCGGGCACAACCGGCACCGATCAACTGGTCGTAGATCAAGTCAGGGGTCATCCGCACCAGGGTCAGGTCTTTCTTGCCCTGGCGAATGATTTCGTGACCCGCCGCCGTCGGGATCAGGTGAGTAAAGCCTTCGAGCGCGACCGTATCGCCGTCGTTTACGAATTGCTTCACCGCGTCGTGCAGCGAAAGGATTTCAGCCATTGGGGCAGGCTCCCGTTTATTGTTAACCGACAGTGGAAGAAGGCGCCGATGCGCAGCGCCGGAATGACTGAAGATTAAGCCCGTGCAAAACGCCAAACAATCCGATAATCGACTAAGCGTTCGATTATCGAACATATTGTTGCTTGGCTACCGATCCCCAAAAGCTTCGCGAGCAGGCTCGCGCCCACAAGGCCAACACTTAACCCTGTGGGAGCGGGCTTGCTCGCGAAGAGGCCCGCAAAACCACTAAAGCATCCGAGTGATGGCCTCAGGTCGCATCCGCATGACTGACCATGCCCTTGATCACCACCGCCGTGGTTGCCAGCGCCGCCGGAATCACCAGCGCCGTCAGCACTTGCTCGAAGTTCCAGCCCAGCCCCAGCAGCGTCGCGCCCATCCACGCCCCGAGGATGGCGCCGAAACGGCCGATCCCGAGCATCCATGACACACCGGTGGCCCGCCCTTGAGTCGGATAGAACCGCGCCGCCAGTGACGGCATTGCCGATTGCGCACCGTTGACACACATCCCGGCCACCAGCACCAGCGTCGCCAGCAGCGCGATGTTGCCCAGGCTCTGCCCTACCGCGTAGGCAAACACCCCGGCCAGCAGGTAGAAAATGCCGATGACCTTGTGCGGATTGAACCGGTCCATCGCCCAACCCACGCCTACCGCACTCAGCACACCACCAAACTGGAACAGCGCGCCGATGAAGGCGGCTTGCTCCATGCTCGCGCCACTGTCACGCATCAGGGTCGGCAGCCAACTGGTCAACAGGTAAACGATCACCAGGCCCATGAAGTAGGTCAGCCACAACAGCAAGGTGCCGGTGCTGTAGGTGCCGGAGAAAATCACCGCGAACACATTGCGTGCCTTCACGGTCTTCTGTTCCGGCACGCTGAAACTGGATGCCTGGGCCACCACCGTCGGGTCAATCGGCGCCAGTGCCTTGCGCACTTTGTCCGTACCGCGGTTGCGCACCACCAGGTAACGCGCCGACTCCGGCAACCAGAGCAGCAAAACGACGGCGAGGATCAGCGGTAGAATCCCGCCAATCAGCAGCAGGCTGTGCCAGCCAAAGGCCGGAATGAGCTTGGCCGAGATAAATCCGCCGCCGGCCATGCCGAGGTTGAAGCCGCAGAACATGCTGGTCACCAGCAGGGACTTTTTGCGCTCCGGGGTGTACTCCGACAACAGCGTGGTGGCGTTCGGCATGCCGGCGCCCAACCCCAGGCCGGTCAGGAAGCGCAACACCAGCAACTGATCGACATTGGTGCTGTAGGCCGAGGCCAGGCTGAAGGCGCCGAACAACAGCACCGCACCGACCAGTACGACTTTTCGCCCGAAGCGGTCAGCCAGAGGGCCGGAGCCCAGTGCGCCGAAGACCATGCCGATCAACGCCGCACTCATCACCGGGCCAAGGCTGGCGCGGTCGATACCCCAGTCCTGGGACAGGGCCGGGGCGATGAAACCCATGGCCGCGGTGTCGAGGCCATCGAGGAAGACAATCAGGAAACACAGGATCACCACGCGCCACTGGTAGCGCGAAATGGGTTGGGCATTGATGAAGGACTGCACGTCGAGGCAGTTACCTACAGCAGACTGAGGCTGGTTCATTATTTTTATTCCACGGATCGCAGTCGAACGGTGTCAGCAGATGCTGACGAAGCCGCGACAGTAATGATCCGCATGAAACAGCGTCAATTCGATAAACGCGACTCTGTGCGTTTATCGAACAGCTTAGGCAAACAGCTGGGCACTGAGGTCGCGGCTGGCGCTCAACAAACCGGGCAGGAAACGCTGTTCCAGCTCATTGCGGCTGACCCGCCCGGCATGGGTGCTGACGTTGAGGGCCGCAACTACCTGCCCGGAAGCGTCGTACACCGGGACGGCAATCGAACGCAGCCCTTGCTCGAGTTCCTGGTCGACGATGCACCAGCCTTGCAGTCGTACTTCTTGCAGGCATTCGAGCAATGCCTCGGGGGTGTGAATCGTGCGGCTGGTCTTGGCTTGCAATTCGGCGTGGTCGAGGTATTCGCCCAGCGACGTGTCATCCAGCGCGGCCAGCAGAATCCGCCCCATCGACGTGCAATAGGCCGGCAAGCGCCCACCCACCGACAGGTCCACCGAAATCAGGCGCTGGGTGGTCGCGGAGCGGGCGATATACAAAATGTCATCACCTTCCAGCGTGGCCATGTTGCAGGCCTCGTGCAGTTGCTCGCTCATGCGGTCCAGGTAAGGCTGGGCGGAAACCGCCAGCGGCGTCGAGGACACATAGGCATGGCCGAGGGTCAGCACTTTGGGCAGCAACGAATAGGTGCGGCCGTCGGTGGTGGCGTAGCCGAGTTTGATCAGGGTGTGCAGGCAACGGCGCACGGCGGCGCGGGGAATTTCCGTGCGGTGGCTGATCTGGGCGATGGTCAGGTGTCGTTTGCGCTCCTGGAACGCTTGCACCACGGCCAGGCCACGGGCCAGGGACGTCATGAAATCCGGGTCGCCGGTCAGTGCCTGGATCCGTTTGGCCGGTGAAGCAACGATGGGGGGAGCCACTGAAGCGAAGGAATTGCGCATTTGATCGTTCATACAAGGTCCTTTTACCCACTCGGATCAGCGACTATTACAAAGGGCCAGCGCCTGACGCTCAAGCCCGGCCTGTCAACTCCGTGCGATTATCGAACGCTCGACCGATAATCGCAATCCACTGTGTAAATTACCCAATCCGCCGGTGTCCGGTTTCTCGCTGACTCGCGACCCCATGTTTACGTCGACTCGACACAAGACTTAATGAGGCAATCCAATTACCGTAACTTGCCTGACTTAATGGCGTCAGAAAGGCATCGCAGCGATTTGGTATCCGTCGACGCTCTAGTTAATCGCAAAGTTTCGAGCAACAAAATGGTCACACACCAGGATTCACTTTTAACTCTTTGGAGATAGTGTTCTTCAAATCGGCCGCTATAATACAATTCAGTAGCGCTTCGGTTTTTTACTTGCCGAACCCGCTGCCCGGCAATGCGATGTTCCATCGCCGTTGCCCGTTGCAAGCGCCAGACTCGCATTGAACCGCCTTGTCAGTGCGCTTGCTGTAACAGGAAACTGAAGCTACGTCAGCTGTTTATCTCTGGTGTCGTGGCCGCCTGTGACATGGAAGTATTGATCACGTCGTTGCCAAAAAGCGATGCCTTGACGGGCATTGCCCATTCGACGAACGTGATCGATCGATTTGATGCAGCGCGTTTTCACCAGAATTTATCCCAACTCAAACAGGTAGCACTGTGACGAAAGACGAACTGCGCGCGGAACTAGAGCGCCAGGAACAACGTTACAAGGAAGTTTACGGCGGAGAAGTCACCACTTACGCCGCTCAACCCGAACCGGAACGCAAACCCTGGCGTAAACGCGCCACCGTTCAGGATCAGGTTTTCCAGCAAGAACTTCAAAAAATGGAAAAGGAACTCAAAGCTGAAGAGCCGTGACTGCTTTGGCCTGATCCTTACAAAGGCCTGCCTCTGCACCCGTTAAAAGCGGGATGTATTGATGCTGCCTTTCGCGCCCGCTATGAGCGGGCAGCGGCCATTACCGTCGTTGAATCAGGCAGATTTCCGGTATCTGACCTATTTCTCAGATTTTTCGCACAACCGTTCAAGCCCCTCTTACCGGGTCGTTAAGGTTTTGTGACAGCGTATTTTTTCAATAAAATCAATAACTTAAAAAACTCAGCAAAACCCTGGGTTTTCCGGTGCCGCGGCAAAAAAATTCGTTGAAGAATGTTACCGATGAGCAGCTAGTGCATTGATTAGCAGTCTTTTCTGGCATAATCGCGCCCCCTTATGACCGGGTCAGAAAACCTTCATGATCGATTTATTCAGCGGACTGGATGCTTGGGTGCTTGTGAGCCTCTTGCTCGCCCTGGCCTTTGTCCTCGCCTTCGAGTTCATCAACGGCTTTCATGACACCGCTAACGCGGTGGCGACCGTTATCTACACCAAAGCCATGCCGCCTCACCTGGCGGTGTTCTTCTCCGGGGTGTTCAACTTCCTCGGCGTGCTGCTGGGCGGGGTTGGCGTGGCGTATGCCATCGTCCACCTGCTGCCGGTAGAACTGCTGATCAATGTGAACACCGGTCACGGACTGGCCATGGTGTTCTCGTTGCTCGCCGCCGCCATCACCTGGAACCTGGGCACCTGGTACTTCGGTATTCCCGCTTCCAGTTCCCACACGCTGATCGGTTCGATCCTCGGAGTCGGCCTGGCCAACGCCCTGATCAACGACATCCCGCTGGCTGACGGTGTGAACTGGCAGAAAGCGATCGATATCGGCGCCTCGCTGGTGTTCTCGCCAATGGCCGGTTTCCTGATCGCCGCGTTGATCCTGATCGGTCTTAAATGGTGGCGTCCGCTGTCGAAGATGCACAAGACGCCGGAAGAGCGCCGCAAGATCGACGACAAGAAACACCCGCCGTTCTGGAATCGCCTGGTACTGGTGATCTCGGCCATGGCTGTGAGTTTCGTGCACGGTTCCAACGATGGCCAGAAAGGTATCGGCCTGATCATGCTGGTCCTGATCGGTATCGTGCCGGCCCAGTTCGTCCTTGACCTGAACAGCACGACCTATCAGATCGAGCGGACCCGCGACGCCACGCTGCACCTGAGCCAGTTCTACCAGCGTAATTCAGAAACCCTGGGCGAGTTCCTGGCCCTGGGCAAGAGCCTGGATGGCGATCTGCCGGAGAAATTCCGTTGCAACCCGCAACAGACCGAACCGACCATCACCGCCCTGCTCGGCACCCTCAAGGGTGTAGCCGACTACCACTCGCTGCCGTCGGAAAGCCGCATCGAAGTACGTCGCTACCTGCTCTGCCTGGACGACACGGCAAAGAAAGTCAGCAAGTTGCCAACGCTCGCCCCCCGTGAAAAGGCTGACCTGGACAAGCTGCGCAAGGACCTGACCACCACCACCGAATACGCTCCGTTCTGGGTGATCCTGGCGGTTGCACTGGCCTTGGGCCTGGGCACCATGGTCGGCTGGAAACGCGTGGTACTGACCATTGGTGAGAAGATCGGCAAGCAAGGCATGACCTACTCCCAAGGCATGTCGGCGCAGATCACCACCGCCAGCCTGATCGGCATGGCGAACATCTTCAGCCTGCCGGTTTCCACCACCCACGTGCTGTCCTCGGGCGTGGCGGGCACCATGGTCGCCAACAAAAGCGGCCTGCAAAGCGGCACCGTCAGAACCATCCTGCTGGCCTGGGTATTGACCCTGCCTGCCACCGTGACCCTGTCGGCCGGGTTGTTCTGGCTGGCATCGAAGGCACTTGGCAGCTGATAAGCAGCCAAACCAGAAAAGGCGCGCTCCGCAAGGAACGCGCCTTTTTTATTGCTGCCTACTTCCGACATTACACAATTAATGTGGGAGCGGGCTTGCTCGCGAAGGCGGCTTTACATTCAACGAAGATGTTGACTGATCCACCGCCTTCGCGAGCAAGCCCGCTCCCACAGTGGCTTTATGCACTCCAACAGTTTTTTGCAGGCAAAAAAAAGGGCAACCGAAGTTGCCCAAAATGCCTTGCGTGCTCATTACATCCAGAAAGAACTACGGTTATTTCCGCTTGTGCGAATCCTTCCAGATAAAAAGTCCGAACCCTGCAAAAAATACAAACATGAGGCTGACAGTCAGCACTCCGGCGATCACCACGTTGTCGAAAAACATGACGCGTCTCCTGTACTTGCCCTGTTGCGATAGGGCTAAGTTAACCAAACGGGCAGGAGAGAATATTGACCAGGATCAATGTCGCCCGAGACTGGGCAAGAGGAAGGGAGAAGTTTGACCCGCATCAATGAATGCGGGGGATTTCAGCGCTTTTTCGGTTTGTTTTTCGGCTTTTTCCCGGCCTTACCCAACGGCATGGCCTGCTCGAACGCCTGGCGAACTTCATTGAGTCGCTTGTCATTGAGGTCATGAACACGCTTGGCGCGTTCAGCATTGAGGTCAATCAGTTTGTCGTCTTGGCTCATGGCGGTCAGTGCATCGCTTGAAATGAGTTTAAGCCGTCGTAGCGTTCGGCAACCCTGCGCCAATAATGCGGCCTGACGGCCGCGCTGACCAGCCTGCGCTCAAATCTCGATATCGACCCACAGCCCCTGCCGCGGCTGATCTTCCATCAGCGGCGCCACCGGCACGGTGTTGTCGGCATTGAGCTCATCCCCGGGAATCGCCAGGTGCGCCTCAGGGTCATTGTCGGCTTCACGGCGGCGCCGTTCCTGCTCCTGCCTGCGACGCTGCTCCTCGCGCAGCACCAGCCCGTCCTCTTCAGGATTGCGCTTTTGCAGGTCGATGGTGCTTTCACTGGAGCTTTCCTGAACCGGCACCACCGGTGGAATATCCGGACGCTGACGGATCGGGTCGGTCTGTGAAGTGATCGGCACGGCACTCAGGGGGAGCATCGGTGGCAGCATGGTTTTCAGTCTCCTGTCAGCAGGCTGTCGGCTGCGGGGATGGCGTCTTGAGCCATCGGTCGCAAACTGTGACTCATTTGGCACTCATTAGTGCACCGGGCGGCGCGTCATGCACAGGTGGGCTAACGTATGACTGTGAGTTTTTCTGAGAGTCCTTTGGCCCTGAAGCCCTCATTCCGTTAAGATAGCCCGCTTTTTCAGGTGGGAGTCAGGCAGCATGGCGCAGCAGTATCAACCGGGGCAACGCTGGATCAGTGACAGCGAAGCCGAGCTGGGTTTAGGCACCGTTCTGGCACAGGACGGCCGCTTGTTGACCGTGCTCTATCCGGCCACTGGCGACACTCGCCAGTACGCGCTAAGGAATGCGCCCCTCACCCGTGTGCGGTTTTCGCCGGGTGACTCAATCACTCACTTCGAAGGCTGGAAGCTGACCGTCCGCGAAGTCGATGACGTTGATGGCCTGCTGGTTTACCACGGCCTCAACGGGCATAACGAAGTGGTCACCCTGCCGGAAACCCAACTGTCGAACTTCATTCAGTTCCGCCTGGCCAGCGACCGTCTGTTCGCCGGCCAGATCGACCCGCTGGCCTGGTTCTCCCTGCGTTATCACACACTGGAACACACCAGTCGCCAGTTGCAATCCTCCCTTTGGGGTCTGGGCGGCGTGCGTGCGCAACCGATCGCACACCAGTTGCACATTGCCCGCGAAGTCGCCGACCGTATCGCGCCACGGGTTCTGCTGGCCGACGAAGTGGGCCTGGGCAAAACCATCGAAGCCGGCCTGGTGATCCATCGCCAATTGCTCTCGGGCCGCGCCAACCGCGTGCTGATCCTGGTTCCGGAAAACCTGCAGCACCAGTGGCTGGTCGAGATGCGCCGCCGCTTCAACCTGCAGGTTGCGCTGTTCGACGAAGAGCGCTTCATCGAAAGCGATGCCAGCAACCCCTTCGAAGACACCCAGCTCGCGCTGGTCGCGCTTGAGTGGTTGGTGGACGACGAGAAAGCCCAGGACGCGCTGTTCGCGGCAGGCTGGGACTTGCTGGTGGTCGACGAAGCTCACCACCTTGTGTGGCACGAAGATCAGGTCAGCCCTGAGTATTCCCTGGTCGAGCAACTCGCCGAGACCATTCCCGGCGTGCTGCTGTTGACCGCGACCCCGGAACAACTGGGCCAGGACAGCCACTTCGCCCGTCTGCGCCTGCTCGACCCGAACCGTTTCCACGACCTGCAAGCCTTCCGCGCCGAGAGCGAAAACTATCGCCCGGTGGCTGAAGCCGTTCAGGAGTTGCTGGACAAGGGGCGCCTGTCGCCGCAAGCCCACAAGACCATCCACGGCTTCCTCGGCAACGAAGGCGAAGCCCTGCTGGCCGCCGTCAACGATGGCGACACCGAAGCCAGCGCGCGCCTCGTGCGTGAATTGCTCGACCGCCACGGTACCGGCCGCGTGCTGTTCCGCAATACCCGCGCCGCCGTGCAAGGCTTCCCGGAGCGCAAGCTGCACCCGTACCCGCTGCCGTGCCCGGACGAATACCTCGAACTGCCATTGGGCGATCACGCCGAGCTGTACCCGGAAGTCAGCTTCCAGGCCCAACCGGACGCCAGCGAAGAAGAACGCTGGTGGAAGTTCGACCCGCGCGTCGAGTGGCTGATCGATCAACTGAAGATGCTCAAGCGCACCAAAGTGCTGGTGATCTGCGCCCACGCCGAAACCGCCATGGACCTTGAAGACGCCCTGCGCGTGCGTTCCGGCATCCCGGCCACGGTGTTCCATGAGGGCATGAACATCCTCGAGCGTGACCGCGCCGCCGCCTACTTCGCCGACGAAGAGTTTGGCGCGCAAGTGCTGATCTGCTCGGAAATCGGCAGTGAAGGTCGCAACTTCCAGTTCTCCCATCACCTGGTGCTGTTCGACCTGCCGTCCCACCCGGACCTGCTGGAACAACGTATCGGTCGTCTGGACCGGATCGGCCAGAAGCACATCATCGAGCTGCACGTGCCGTACCTTGAAACCAGCCCGCAAGAGCGCCTGTTCCAGTGGTACCACGAAGCACTGAACGCATTCCTCAACACCTGCCCGACCGGCAACGCCTTGCAGCACCAGTTCGGCCCGCGCCTGCTGCCGCTGCTCGAAGAGGCCGACGATGGCGAGTGGCAAGCGCTGATCGACGAAGCTCGCACCGAGCGTGAGCGCCTGGAAGCCGAGTTGCACACCGGTCGTGACCGTTTGCTGGAGCTGAACTCCGGTGGCGCGGGCGAAGGCGATGCACTGGTGGAAGATATCCTTGAGCAAGACGACCAGTTCGCCCTGCCGATCTACATGGAAACCCTGTTCGACGCCTTCGGCATCGACAGCGAAGACCATTCTGAAAACGCGCTGATCCTCAAGCCGAGCGAAAAAATGCTCGACGCCAGCTTCCCGCTGGGCGACGACGAAGGCGTGACCATCACCTACGACCGTAACCAGGCGCTGTCCCGCGAAGACATGCAGTTCATTACCTGGGAACACCCGATGGTCCAGGGCGGCATGGATCTGGTGCTGTCCGGCTCCATGGGCAACACCGCCGTGGCGCTGATCAAGAACAAGGCACTCAAGCCGGGCACCGTGTTGCTGGAACTGTTGTATGTCAGCGAAGTGGTTGCCCCACGCTCACTGCAACTGGGCCGCTACCTGCCGCCGGCCGCCCTGCGCTGCCTGCTCGATACCAACGGCAATGACCTGTCGGCCCGCGTGTCGTTCGAAACCTTGAACGATCAGCTCGAAAGCGTGCCGCGTGCCAGCGCCAACAAGTTCATCCAGGCCCAGCGTGACCAACTGACGCCACGGATCAATGCCGGTGAAGCGAAGATCCTGCCGCGCCACACTGAGCGTGTCGCCGAGGCGCAGCGCCGCCTGGCCGCCGATACCGAGGAAGAACTGGCGCGCCTTACCGCGTTGCAAGCGGTCAACCCGACCGTGCGCGACAGTGAACTGGTAGCCCTGCGCAGTCAACGCGAACAAGGCCTGGCCATGCTCGACAAGGCTGCGCTGCGACTGGAAGCGATTCGGGTGTTGGTGGCGGGTTAATCCCCCTCTCCACCCTGCTTAAAAAGAAGGCCCGCAGCGATGCGGGCCTTTTTGTTTACTTCAATTTCAGTAGTGCTACTGATGGCCTCTTCGCGGGCAAGCCCGCTCCCACAGTGTCCGTGTCGTACACAGAATCTGTGAACACCACAGAACCTGTGGGAGCGAGCTTGCTCGCGATGGCGGTTAAGCAGTCACCGCAGTATTTTCTGGCTCAATCACTGCCACCAACCCTTCCTTCATCCGCTTGGCATCGCGCACGAAACACCGTGAAGCCAGGAACAGAAACACCACTGTGAACAACAGCGCCACCGGAATCAGGTACATCGCGTCATGCAGGCCGACCGCTTTAAACGCCTCAGTCATCTGTTGCGCACCCGCCGCGAGCATCGCCGTGTGGGCAAAGTGATCTGACAAGGCCCCGACCACCACCGGCCCCAGGCCACCGCCCAACAGGTACAGCCCGGCGAAGAACAGCGCCATCGCCGTTGCCCGCAACCGCGGCTCGACCACATCCTGAATCGCCGTGTACACGCAGGTGTAGAAGTTGTAGGCGAACAACCAACCCAGGCTAAACGCCGCAACAAACACACCGATCTCGATTCGCCCGGAATGCAGCGCCCACGCGGTGCAGACCGTCGAAATCACCAGGCTGAAGGCCGCAAACAACAGCCGCCCGTTGGCGACCCGTTGGTGAATCTTGTCTGCGATCCAGCCACCGAGGGTCAGGCCAACCAACCCGGTCACGCCAACAATAACCCCGGTGGCGACCGCGGCATCCTGCAACGGCATCAGGAAATACCGTTGCAGCATCGGCACCAGAAACGAGTTGCAGGCATAGGTGGCGAAGTTGAAACACAGGCCGGCCATCACCAGCCACAGGAAGGTCGGCACGGCCAACACACGACGGATCGGCCGATCGATCTTTTCCTGCGAAACCTGAACGCTCTCCGCGGCGCCGCGCTTCGGTTCCTTGATGAAAAACATGAAGATCGCCAGGATCAGCCCGGGCACCGCCGCTATAAAGAACGGCGCGCGCCAGCTATCGAAGGCCTTGACCATCGCGCCGATGGTGAAGAACGCCAGCAACAGGCCCAATGGCAGCCCCAACATGAAGATCCCCATGGCCCGCGCCCGGCGGTGAGCCGGAAACAAGTCGCCGATCAGCGAGTTGGCGGCTGGCGCGTAACTGGCCTCGCCGATACCGACGCCCATGCGCACGATCAGGAAGCTCCAGAAACTGCCCACCATGCCGTTGACGGCGGTCAACCCGCTCCACACCGCCAATCCCCAACCCATCAGCTTGCTGCGCGAGCCGGTATCGGCCATGCGCCCCAGCGGCAAGCCGGCAATGGCGTAGACGATGGTGAATGCCGTCCCGATGATCCCCAATTGGAAATCACTGAGGTGCCATTCCATGCGAATGGGTTCGATGATGATGGCCGGGATGGTGCGGTCGAAAAAATTGAACAGGTTGGCCAGGAACAACAGGAACAGGATGCGCCAGGCATTGGCCGCTTGGGTCGAGTTCTGCATGGGTCCGTCTCTTTTATTGTTTTTGGGGCGTCACTGCCCCCGGACTTTGCAATCTAGACAGGCCGGCCGCACCTGTCTTTCATTATTCGCCAGGCTGATACCAACCCATGGGGCGCACACTTTGTGGGAGCGGGCTTGCTCGCGAATGCGGTCTGTCTGATAAGTAGATGCTGGATGTGCCGACGCTTTCGCGGGCAAGCCCGCTCCCACAGAGGCGCAGCTTTCGCAGGGCGGGTATTTCGCAGCCCGTCCGGTCGATGAAAAATACCTTTGAGCCCCCCTTCCCAAGCCGTTGGCGAAGCCTAGAATAGCGGCCTTGTTTCCCCCCCTGTGTCTCCACTCCTCCTTAGATAATCGCCCATGTCCGAAGTCAGTCCGTGTCTGAATTGCGGTGCCTGCTGTTCTCATTTTCGCGTTTCATTTTTCTGGGGTGAGTGCGCCTCGTCCGGGGGGACGGTACCCGATGAGCTTGTCGAGCAGATCAGCCCCAGCCGGGTCGCGATGCTCGGCACCGGCTGCAAACCCGTACGCTGCACCAGCCTGGTGGGAGACGTGGGCAGTACGGTGCAGTGCTCGATTTACGAAAAACGCTCCAGCACCTGCCGGGAATTCGAGGCGTCCTGGGTCGATGGCCTGGCCAATCCCGATTGCGACGCGGCCCGTGCCGCTTTCGGCTTGCCGGCCCTGCAGCCCGCGTTCGAGACGCCTCAGAAGCAAATCGCCTGAGTAATAGCGCCAATCAATGACTTCGGCACCGGCGACTCATCCCTGCTGAGCCGGCCGGTGCCACTGGCCGAGTTGCATCCGGTGCTGAACGAAATCAACCAGCGCAAGCACGCCTACACCGTCACGACGCTGAGCCTGGCTCACGGTACATCTGCACTAATGTAGACGGGTCTTTCTCAAGGAAACCCTGACTCCCATGCAGGCGCATCAATTGCGCGGCCAGACCGCTGATCGGTGTCGCCGAGCCTTGTTCACGGGAAAACTTCACCGCTGTATCCAGATCCTTGAGCAACGTGCGCACATGCCACTTGACCGGCTCGAAACGGTTTTCCGCCATCTGCGGGGCGAGGATCTGCAAGGGTTTCGAATCGGCAAAGCCGCCGGCCAGCGCTTCGGCGATCAGGCTGGCATCAACCCCGGAACGTTCCGCCAGCGCGACCACTTCGGCAATCACCAATGCATTGCAAGCGACGATCATCTGATTGCACGCCTTGGTCACCTGCCCTGCCCCGACGCCGCCCATGTGTGTCACACGCTGCCCCAGGTTCAACAGCACAGGCCGGACCCGCTCCAGATCCTGTACGTCACCGCCGACCATGATCGCCAGGCTTCCAGCCTCGGCACCGACCACGCCACCGGATACCGGCGTGTCGAGCCAGCCCATGCCGGTTTTACCGGCGAGTTCTGCGGCCATTTCCCGCGTGGCATTGGGCTCCAGGCTGGAGAAATCCACCAGCAGCTGGCCTTTTTTTGCTCCCTGCACAATGCCTGCCGGACCAAACACCACCTCGCGTACGACCGACGTATCCGCCAGGCACAGCATCACCACGTCAGCGTGCTGGCACAGCTCGGCCGGGCTGGCGACCTGGTGCGCGCCCACCTCCGCCAGCGGCTTGCACTTGTCCGGATTGCGATTCCATACCGCCAGCGGATAACCCGCGGCCAGCAGGCGCCGGCACATCGGCAGCCCCATCAGGCCGATCCCGGCAAACCCTAGCGAAGGTAGCGTTGACATCATTTTGCCTCTTCTTGATTAAAGATCACCGAATATTGGCCGATTCATCATGACTTAGGAAAGGATTCACCCCGAGCAATGCTCAGGCTAACGACCAAGGCATGGTCCAGGTACGCGCTGAAAAAAGACGCGATTGTATTCCGTGACGGTTCGACGACAGCGAGTCGGCCAACCAATCAGCCCAGGTAGATGGCGAACCATGACTTCTAAAAACAACCCGGCCACTGCGGTAACCGATCTGACGTTGAGCCCCGCGGCCAACAGCCCGTCATCACCGAAGCCATTGATCCAATCACGTCCGTTGGCGACCCAGCAATACCTGTACTTCACCGAAACCAACACCGACCGCATCCTCGACAACCTCGACGGCCTGCGCGACATGGTGTTCCCGCGCGCACCACACCTGGAAGGCGACAGCGAACAGCACAGCGATCAGGAGTTCCCGTCGGTGTGCCTGATCGGCCTGGGCCGCTGTGGCTCGAACATCGCGCTGGACGTGGCGGAGCTGGTGTACAACGCCCGCAAGTTCTACCTCAACGAATTCAACAACGAAGATCGCCTGTCGCCGGACAAGCGCTTTGCCGAAAAGGGCTACAGCCCGGCCCAGTGGATCCGCAACAACCTGCGCCTGGGCCAGAACAAAAACACCAAGCCGGTGTTTCTGGTCGAGCCGCTGGTGATGCTCGGCGACCTGGACAAGGACATCGCCGGACGCATCCGCTTCTCGCGCAAGGGCGAAAAAAGCGGCTTCCTGCGCGACTACAGCAAGATGAAAATCATGGATCTGTCGGAAGTCCACGCCGGTGGTGCCGGCAACGCGCCGATCCTCGGCCAGTACCTGGCCAAGATCATCCTGAACAAGGACACCCAGCGTTTCTCCAGCCCTGACTGGAAAATGATTCACTCGTATCTGATCGACAGCTGCGGCATCAAGGCCAACCAGTCGCGCCTGTACTTCTCGATCTTCAGTGCCGGCGGTGGTACCGGTTCAGGCATGGCCTCGGAGTTCGGCCTGGCCCAGCAGCACTCGTACATGAACAAGACGTTCGACACCAAACCGATGGACGAGCACGACAGCAAGAGCGGCCACTCCTTCGTCTTCGAACCGATCTTCACCAGTGGCATCTGTGTACTGCCGAACATTTGCGATCACCGCAGTGAAATGTCCGAGGCGTTGCACATCAACGCCGGCCGCCTGCTGTGCAAATACCTGTCGGAAGAGTGGGACTTCTCCTACAACTTCGCCAACGAAGACAGCAGCGAAGCCAGCGTCATGGGCCGCATCCGCCCATGGAACGCGATGATGCTGATCTCCAACGACATCATGCGTTACGCCGAAGAGAACGATGACGGCAATATCCAGAACATTGATGTCAATGCCATGGAAAAGCATGCCAACCAGTACATCTCGCAGCAGATCTTCAACATTCTGACGGCCCAGGCGGTGACCACCGACTACGACCAGAACTATTTCCGTCGCGCCGGCATCGACATCGGCGAAACCATCCGCCTGGACGCCAACGACCTGTTCATGAGCCTGGCCGGCCCGGTGGCGATTGCCTACGCCGAGTCCGTGGTGCCGGAAACCCCGCCGCCGAGCAGCGACAAATTCAAGGTGTTCGAGAAAGAGCCGCAGCGCCTGAACATCGATGACCTGTTCTTCCGTTCGATCGACCTGCCGCACTTCAACAAGGTCACCCAGGCCATCGAAGGCATCAGCCTGTTGCCGATCGAATCCAAGCGCTATCGCGCGTCGCTGGAGCAGTACAAGAACTCGGGTTACGACGCGGCGGCCCTGCACGACCTGCACTTCTTCAAGAATTGCTCGTCGGTGGTGTCGATCGTTTCGTTGCCGAAGGACTACAAGCTGTCCTACATGGATTTGAACCGGCTGAAGACTCATCTCAACAGCCTGTTCCCCAACACCACGCTCAAGCGCTACGCGCTGGTGATCGGTGCCTCGGCCAACCTGTCGCTGACCACCCTGATCGCCAAGAGCCCGTGCCTGTCGGACGACTTCCTGACGCTGATCGTGGCGTTCATCAAGCGTTGCTTTGCGAAAAACCCGTACCGCTTCGACGAGACCCTGGACAACTCGATCCTCGACTTCATCATCAACGAACAGTTCGACGAAGACCGGATCGACGAGTTGCTCAACGAATTCGAGAACCCGGCGAAGATCCTCGATACCAACTGGTACGCGATCAAACCGATGTACGAGAAGAAGTACCGTGAGCTGATCAACGACAAGGAAAAATTTGTCTCGATCAACGACATCCGCCTGTCCCGGGATTGCGTGAAGAAATCGATCAAGTACCTGCGCGAGATCTACCGTCACCGGATCGGCAAGACCAAGGTTATTTCGTTGAATAACCATACGGGCAAGACCGCTCACTAAGCGTCACCCCATTCGCGAGCAAGCCCGCTCCCACATTCGACATCATTCCTTCTGGAAGAACACGGTTGAATGTGGGAGCGGGCTTGCTCCGGGCGGCGATCCGACGAAGGCGACCTCAAAATCACCACAACTCAACATCCAGAAACAATTGAGCAGACGTTCAGTTGCCCCCTCAACTGTTCCCGTTACGTTTACGTCACCGTGAAGCTGTGGCCTTTCTCTACGGCAACATGCCATCACGCTACTCGGCTACACACTTTTTCCCTTGAAAGGACCGCACCAATCAGGTGCAACCTTTTAAGCCTGCGCCCTTTCCTGGACCAGAATCCACGGCGAAACAACCACGGCCCACAACTGCGGATCACGCTCGAAAAGATCCAGTGCCCGCGTCTCAGACAGCTTGGCGAGCTTGTCAGCGGCCAGCCAGGCAGCCACTTTCTCCCCTTCATCCTGGGCCACGGCCTCGGCGGCGGCGATCAAATCCAGGCCGGGATCGACCCACAATAGGGCACCCTTGGCGAAGAACGGCTCCAGCTCTTTCCATGTAATAGATGCGGTTTCACCAAGCAGCTTGGCATAGAGGGTGCTAGGTTCTTGATTCATGGGACTGTCCGGAAAAGAAATCGACGCGAATGATAACGTCGGTGGCCGGGCAGAAAAACCCGGATGCAATTGAGTGATCGAAATGAAAAGCGCAGGAAAGCCAGGGAATGCACTGAATCCGGCTATAAGCCCCTCAACACCCCGCCGCAATTCTGTCTTTTTCTTTCAATAAAGCGACACTTGCAGGTTTTGTCCCCCGGCGCCGCCTTCCCAGGCTGACAATCGGCGCTCTACACTGTACCGGTACAGTTGCCGAGGGGCTTTTCCGGGGAATGTCGCAGATATCTGACCCGGTTCTGCTGCTTTCGGCGCCAGGACTATAAAAACTACAACAGTAAGAGTGGAGCACTATGACTAAGGCTACTAAGCAGATTTCCAAACTGTTTGCCGCTATGGTTCTGGCCGGGGTTGCCAGCCATTCGTTCGCAGCTGACACCATCAAGATCGGCATTGCCGGCCCTAAAACCGGCCCTGTAGCCCAATACGGCGACATGCAGTTCAGTGGCGCCAAAATGGCCATCGAACAGATCAACGCCAAGGGCGGCGTAGACGGCAAGAAACTCGTAGCCGTTGAATACGATGACGCCTGCGATCCGAAACAAGCCGTTGCGGTCGCGAACAAGGTCGTCAACGACGGCGTCAAGTTCGTGGTCGGTCACCTGTGCTCCAGCTCCACTCAACCGGCTTCGGACATCTACGAAGACGAAGGCGTGATCATGATCACCCCGGCTGCCACCAGCCCGGACATCACCGCCCGTGGTTACAAAATGGTGTTCCGCACCATCGGTCTGGACAGCGCCCAGGGCCCTGCCGCCGGTAACTACATTGCCGACTTCGTAAAACCGAAGATCGTTGCCGTCCTGCACGACAAACAGCAATACGGTGAAGGCATCGCCAGCGCCGTGAAGAAAACCCTGGAAGGCAAAGGCGTCAAGGTTGCCGTGTTCGAAGGCATCAACGCCGGCGACAAGGACTTCTCGTCGATGATCGCCAAGCTCAAGCAAGCCAACGTCGACTTCGTCTACTACGGCGGCTACCACCCGGAGCTGGGCCTGATCCTGCGTCAGTCTGCGGAAAAAGGCCTGAAAGCCAAGTTCATGGGTCCGGAAGGCGTGGGTAACGACTCCATTTCGCAGATCGCCAAAGACGCTTCCGAAGGCCTGCTGGTGACCCTGCCGAAATCCTTCGACCAGGATCCGGCCAACGTTGCCCTGGCTGATGCGTTCAAAGCCAAGAAGGAAGATCCAAGCGGTCCGTTCGTGTTCCCGTCCTACTCGGCTGTGACCGTGATCGCCGACGGCATCAAGGCTGCCAAGTCCGAAGACACTGCCAAAGTGGCTGAAGCCATCCACGCTGGCACCTTCAAGACGCCTACCGGCGACCTGAGCTTCGACGAGAAAGGCGACCTGAAAGACTTCAAATTCGTGGTTTACGAGTGGCACTTCGGCAAACCTAAAACTGAAGCCAAGCCTCAGTAAGGCGTTGCCTGACTGACTGCCAACAAAGCCCACGGCGTGCCGTGGGCTTTGTTTTACGAACGTATTGGGCCGCGCTGGCGTGATCCGCCAGTCTCCCCACCTGAAAATCTCAAAACCGTCATCAGCGGTTCGCTGGCAAACCCCGAATTCGAAGTGGATGCAGATCCACGGGGCTCGGGCGGGAAAATGACTCCACCAGTGAAATGCGTATCAGGTTTTTAGGAGCGCTGTAATGCCTGACATCTATCACTTCTTCCAACAGCTGGTTAATGGTCTGACCATTGGCAGCACGTATGCCCTGATCGCCATCGGCTATACGATGGTTTACGGCATCATTGGAATGATCAACTTCGCCCACGGCGAGGTATACATGATTGGCTCCTACGTGGCGTTCATCGCCATCGCCGGGCTTGCCATGCTGGGACTCGACAGTGTTCCGCTGTTGATGACCGCCGCTTTCCTGGCGACCATCGTCGTCACCAGTGCCTACGGTTACAGCATCGAACGGATCGCCTACCGCCCCCTGCGCGGCAGCAACCGTCTGATCCCGCTGATTTCCGCCATCGGCATGTCGATCTTCCTGCAGAACACCGTTCTGCTGGCGCAAGACTCCAAGGACAAATCCATCTCCAACCTGATTCCGGGCAACTTTGCCTTTGGGCCAGGTGGTGCACATGAAGTGCTGATTTCCTACATGCAAATCGTGGTGTTCGTGGTGACCTTTGTCGCCATGCTTGGCCTGACGCTGTTCATCTCCCGTTCTCGCCTGGGTCGCGCCTGCCGCGCCTGTGCCGAAGACATCAAGATGGCCAACCTGCTGGGTATCAACACCAACAACATCATCGCCCTGACCTTTGTCATCGGTGCGGCGCTGGCGGCCATCGCGGCCGTGCTGCTGAGCATGCAATACGGCGTGATCAACCCGAACGCCGGTTTCCTGGTCGGCCTCAAGGCCTTCACCGCCGCGGTACTGGGTGGTATCGGCAGCATCCCCGGCGCCATGCTCGGCGGGATCGTGCTGGGAGTGGCGGAAGCCTTTGGTGCCGATATTTTCGGCGACCAGTACAAGGACGTCGTGGCGTTCGGTCTGCTGGTTCTGGTGCTGTTGTTCCGGCCAACCGGCCTGCTGGGCCGTCCGGAGGTTGAGAAGGTATGACTAGGAATCTTAAACAGGCGCTGTTCAGCGCTTTGCTGGTGTGGGCCGTGGCCTACCCGGTACTCGGTCTGAAGCTGACCATCGTCGGCATCAACCTCGAAGTTCATGGCACCAGCGACGCCACCCTGATCACCATCGCGGTGTGCTCGGTACTGATGTTCCTGCGTGTGCTGTTCGACCAGCAGATCAGCTCGGCCTGGCGTTCTTCGCCAAGCATGCCGCTGATGCCGGCCAAGGCCAGTAACTTCCTGACCCTGCCGACCACTCAGCGCTGGATCATCATCGCGCTGATCGCCGGTGCCCTGGTCTGGCCGTTCTTCGGCTCTCGCGGTGCGGTGGATATCGCCACGCTGGTGCTGATCTACGTGATGCTCGGCCTCGGCCTGAACATCGTGGTCGGCCTGGCCGGTCTGCTCGACCTCGGTTACGTCGGCTTCTATGCCGTCGGCGCCTACAGTTATGCCCTGCTGTCACATTACTACGGCCTGAGCTTCTGGATCTGCCTGCCGATCGCCGGGATGATGGCGGCCACTTTCGGCTTCCTGCTCGGTTTCCCGGTACTGCGCCTGCGCGGTGACTACCTGGCGATCGTGACCCTGGGCTTCGGTGAAATCATCCGTCTGTTCCTGCGTAACCTGACCGACATTACCGGCGGCCCGAACGGCATCAGCAACATCGAGAAGCCGACGTTCTTCGGCCTGACCTTCGAACGTAAAGCCGCTGAAGGCCTGCAGACGTTCCACGAGTACTTCGGCCTGGAATACAACTCGATCAACAAGGTGATTTTCCTTTACCTGGTCGCATTGTTCCTGGCGCTGTTCGCACTGTTCGTCATCAATCGCTTGCTGCGCATGCCCCTGGGTCGTGCCTGGGAAGCGCTGCGTGAAGATGAAATCGCCTGCCGTGCGTTGGGTCTGAACCCGACGATCATCAAGCTTTCAGCCTTCACCCTGGGCGCCTGCTTCGCCGGTTTCGCCGGCAGCTTCTTTGCCGCTCGTCAGGGCCTGGTGACACCGGAGTCCTTCACCTTCATCGAGTCGGCGACCATTCTTGCCATCGTCGTGTTGGGCGGCATGGGCTCGCAATTGGGCGTGGTGCTCGCAGCCACGGTGATGATCCTGCTGCCGGAAATGATGCGTGAGTTCAGTGAGTACCGCATGCTGATGTTCGGTGCCTTGATGGTACTGATGATGATCTGGCGCCCTCAGGGTCTGCTGCCCATGCAACGTCCTCACATGGAGCTGCGCAAATGAGCCGCGAGATCCTTAAAGTAGAAAACCTGAGCATGCGCTTCGGCGGCTTGCTGGCGGTCAACGGCGTAGCCTTGAGCGTGAAAGAGAAACAAGTGGTGGCATTGATCGGCCCCAACGGCGCCGGCAAGACCACCGTGTTCAACTGCCTGACCGGCTTCTACAAGCCGAGCGGCGGCAGCATCCTGCTCGATGGCGAATCGATCGAGGGCCTGCCCGGCCACAAGATCGCCCTCAAGGGCGTGGTGCGTACCTTCCAGAACGTGCGACTGTTCAAGGACATGACCGCGGTCGAGAACCTCTTGATCGCCCAGCACCGTCACCTGAACACCAACTTCCTGTCCGGCCTGTTCAAGACCCCAGCGTTCCGCAGAAGCGAACGCGAGGCCATGGATTTCGCCGAGTTCTGGCTGGAAAAGGTCAACCTCAAGGAGTTCGCCAACCGTCCGGCCGGCACCCTGGCCTACGGTCAGCAACGCCGCCTGGAAATCGCCCGCTGCATGATGACCCGTCCGCGGATCCTCATGCTCGACGAACCTGCCGCCGGCCTGAACCCGAAGGAAACCGAAGACCTCAAGGCGCTGATCAGCGTGCTGCGTGAAGAGCACAACGTGACGGTGCTGCTGATCGAACACGACATGAAGCTGGTCATGAGCATTTCCGACCACATCGTCGTGATCAACCAGGGCACCCCCCTGGCCAATGGCACGCCGGAACAGATCCGCGACAATCCTGAAGTGATCAAAGCCTACCTGGGGGAAGCGTAAATGCTGCAGTTCGAAAACGTTTCCACCTTCTACGGCAAGATCCAGGCCCTGCACAGCGTCAACGTCGAAGTCCGCCAGGGCGAGATCGTGACCCTGATCGGTGCCAACGGTGCCGGCAAGTCCACGCTGCTGATGACGCTTTGCGGTTCGCCGCGGGCCCACAGCGGCAGCATCCGCTACATGGGTGAGGAACTGGTCGGCCAGGACTCTTCGCAGATCATGCGCAAGAGCATCGCCGTGGTACCGGAAGGTCGCCGGGTGTTTTCCCGCCTGACCGTGGAAGAAAACCTCTCCATGGGTGGTTTCTTCACCGCCAAGGGCGATTATCAGGAACAGATGGACAAGGTTCTCGGACTTTTCCCACGCCTGAAAGAGCGCTTCGCCCAGCGCGGCGGCACCATGTCCGGCGGCGAACAGCAAATGCTCGCCATCGGCCGTGCGCTGATGAGCAAGCCCAAGCTGTTGCTGCTCGACGAGCCTTCTCTGGGCCTGGCACCGATCATCATCCAGCAGATCTTCGACATCATCGAACAACTGCGCAAGGACGGTGTGACCGTGTTCCTGGTCGAACAGAACGCCAACCAGGCGCTGAAAATCGCTGACCGCGCCTACGTTCTGGAGAACGGCCGGGTAGTGATGCAAGGCACCGGCGAAGCACTGCTGACCGACCCGAAAGTGCGCGAAGCGTACCTCGGTGGTTGAGCCATTGCGGTAAACAAAAAAACGGCCTTCGGGCCGTTTTTTTATATCTGCCACAACCTCGCTAACAATGAAGATCCATTGTGGGAGCGGGCTTGCTCGCGAATGCGGGGCATCAGCCAACATTAAGGCTGAATGTGAAACCGTATTCGCGAGCAAGCCCGCTCCCACAGGGTTTGTGTCGTGCCAGGCTTTAACGTTAAAGCCGATCCAACACCTCCCCACTACGCTTGAACCACCCAATCAAATAATCCGCCAATACCTGCGTACGCTTGGGCAAACCGCCCTGATACGGATGCACCAGGTACATCGGCATGCTGCGGGTCTGATAATCGCGCAGCAGCCATCGCAAACGCCCGTCAGCCAGCTCCGTTGGTAAACAGTAGGACGGCAGGCGCGCAATACCGGCGCCGACCAGTGCGGCTTTCTTCAACAGGTTGTAGTGGTTGCTGGCGAACGGCCCCGACACCCGCACCCGCAATAGCTCGTGCTGCTGGTGATACAGCCATTCTTCGCGGCCGCTGTAATGGCTGTTGAGCAGGCAACGATGCTCGGCCAGCGCTTGGGGAGTTTGCGGTTCACCGTATTGCTCCAAGTAGGCCGGACTGGCACAGGTCAGCTCTTGCCACGCCAGCAGTGGGCGCGCCACCAGTCGCTGGTCAATGGCCACGTCAGAACGAATCGCCAGATCGAAGCCGTCGCGGGACAGTTCGCGGTAGCTGTTGTTGAGCTCCAGTTCGATCTGTACCTGGGGATACTTGGCGGAGAACTCCAGCAACAAGCCATCGAAGAAGGTTTCCCCGAGCGACACCGGTACCGTCATCCGCACCGGGCCGGCCATGTCGTCCTTCAGACGCGCCAGGGCCTGGCGCGCCCGCTCGACTTGCACCACCAGCGCCTGGGCCTGTGGCAACAACGCAGCGCCGGCCGCGGTCAGACTCAAGCGGCGGGTGGTACGTTGCAACAACACCACGGAAAACTGCGCTTCCAACTGGCTGATGCGCTTGGACAGCTGGCCTTTGCTGCAACCGAGCTGCTGCGCCGCCAAGGTGAAACTTCCCGCTTCGATCAGTACGGCGAACGCGGCCAGGTCATCCATCTCGCTCATGGATTGTTTCCATTTGAAAACCAAAGGTTGCCTATTAGTGCGCTTATCCGGAGAAAAAACCACCCTAAACTGATACCTCGTTCAACCCACTACGAGGATCACCTTTCATGAAAATTCTTTTGATCGGCGCAAACGGCACCATCGGTTCGGCAGTCGACAAGGAACTGTCGCAACGCCACGAAATCATCCGTATCGGTCGCACCAGCGGCGACTTTCAGGTGGACATCAGTGACAGCGCCTCGATTCGCAAACTGTTCGAGCAGACCGGCAAATTCGATGCACTGGTGTGTGCCGCCGGCAACGTGACCTTCGCACCGCTCAACGAAATGACCGAAGAGAGCTTTGCCCTGGGCCTGAAAGACAAGCTCATGGGCCAGGTCAATTTGCTGCTGATTGGCCGCGAGTTCGCCAATGACGGCGCTTCGTTCACGCTCACCACCGGCGTACTGAGCCACGATCCGATCCGTAGCGGCGTTTCGGCTTCGCTGGTCAACGGTGCACTGGACAGTTTTGTCCGCGCCGCCGCCATCGAGCTGCCACGCGGTCTGCGGGTGAACTCCATCAGCCCGACTGTCCTCGTCGAAGCCATGGGCAGCTACGCCCCGTACTTCCGTGGCTTCAAGCCGGTTCCTGCGGCGGATGTGGCCTTGGCCTACGCCAAAAGCGTGGAAGGCCTGCAAACAGGACAGACCTTTCACGTAGGCTGAGACGCTAACAACTCAATCGATCAGCGTGGGCAACAGGTCTTTGGCGACGGCTCTGGGGATCGACATTCTGAACTGGGGGCCAATCACCTCATGCACGGTAGAAGTAGTGATCTTCCTTCCGTTGATGGCAAACGTTAATCGTTGGCCTATCGAATCACGCATGACCTGCTGCATTCGCTCGGTGGCTTCGGGACTGAGCGTGACATTCAAGGTCAAGGCATCCGGGCGGGGGGCGTTGATATCCTTCAACAACAACTCCATCCGGATGAAGTCAGTTGTCGAGGAGAAGTTGAATTCCGCAGCCTGGGTGCCCGCGGCCCCCACCATGACCACGAAAAACACCCAGAATTTCCAGGCCAGAGACTTCTTCATGACTCACCCTCGCAAAATGAAGGCCGCAGCTTACCTTTTGCAGCCTACTGCCCGGGGCAGCAACAAAGTACAAAATGTTGCAGGAAACCGCCATCAATCCGGCGACGGACGAACACGAGTCTTGTGATGAACGGTCTGGCTGAGTAACGTGGCGGCACCTGTCAGGAGACCCCAAGATGCGTGTTGCCCGTTCCTTAGTCCTCGTTGCCCTGCTTCCGCTGTTCGCCGCTTGCCAGTTGTTCGAAGGCGAGCGGCAGAACGCCTCCCATGTCGGCCAGACACGCATGCAAGGCCAGTTGACCGCGGCGGACGGCAAACTGCTGTTCCAGCCGTGCAACCAGGCAAACCGCTACGTGGTCAACGACACGGGCGGTACCAGCGTCCTGCAGCAGGCCGCAAACCTGGCGGACAAGCAGGGCAAGCTGTTTGCCGACGTGCGCGGGCGGGTTGTGGCCGGCAGCGGCGGTGACGGCCAGCTCGATCTGGAGCAGTTGTACCGCGTCGAGCGCTCGAGCAACGCGTGCGAGGATCCGAATTTCAAGCTGCTGATCCTGCGCGCCGCCGGCCACACCCCGGAGTGGAGCGTGAAAGTCAGCGGCAAAGGCATGGTCCTCGACCGGGCCGGCCAGCCGCCGCTGGCCGTGCCTTACGTCGAGGAGCAACTGGGCGATGGCCGTTTCAACCTCAGCACCGAAGCCAACAACCAGCACATCGAACTGTGGGTTGCACCGCAACGTTGCGTCGACAGCAGCACCGGCAGCATCCAGCACATGAGCGCCGAACTGCGCATCGACGGCCAGGTGCAGCGCGGCTGCGGGTATTTCGGCGGATCGCGCGACGACTGATCGTTTAAGCCTCACGGGCCTGCGCCTTTGAGGCTTATAATCGCGGGCTTCAAACGCCCTGGCGCAGTTGTGCGCCCCGCGAACCGGATCCCGCCATGTTACGAATCACCGAACTCAAGTTGCCGATCGACCATCCCGAAGAAGACCTGCGCCCTGCCATCGTGCAGCGCTTAGGGCTTGCCAGCGATGATCTGCTCGATTTCACCTTGTTCAAGCGCAGCTACGATGCGCGTAAAAAGTCCTCCGAACTGTGCTTCATCTACACCATCGACCTTGAAGTTCGCGATGAGGCGGCGGTGCTGCACAAGTTCGCCGATGACCGTAACGTCAGCGTGGCGCCGGATGTCAGCTACAAAGCGGTAGGCCAGGCGCCGGCCGATCTTGGCGCGCGGCCGATCGTCGTCGGTTTCGGCCCATGCGGGATTTTCGCCGGGCTGTTGTTGGCGCAAATGGGCTTCAAGCCGATCATCCTCGAACGCGGCACCGAAGTACGCCAGCGCACCAAGGACACCTGGGGCCTGTGGCGCAAAAGCGTGCTCAACCCGGAATCCAACGTGCAGTTCGGTGAAGGCGGCGCGGGGACATTCTCCGACGGCAAGCTCTACAGCCAGATCAAGGACCCGAAATTCCTTGGCCGCAAAGTCCTGCACGAGTTCGTCAAGGCCGGTGCGCCGGAAGAAATCCTCTACGTCAGCAAGCCGCACATCGGTACGTTCCGTCTGACCGGCGTTGTGGAAAACATGCGTGAGCAGATTCGCGCCCTCGGCGGCGAAGTGCGCTTCCAGCAGCGTGTCACCGACGTGTTGATCGACGACGGTCAATTGGTCGGCGTCGAGCTCAACGGCGGCGAGCAGGTCCACTCGAAACACGTGATCCTGGCCCTCGGCCACAGCGCCCGCGACACCTTCCGCATGCTCCACGGCCGTGGCGTGTTCATGGAAGCCAAGCCGTTCTCGGTGGGTTTCCGCATCGAGCACCCGCAGTCGCTGATCGACCGTGCGCGCCTGGGCAAGTACGCCGGCCACCCGAAACTGGGCGCCGCCGACTACAAACTGGTGCACCACGCCAAGAACGGCCGTTCGGTCTACAGCTTCTGCATGTGCCCGGGCGGCACCGTGGTGGCGGCGACTTCCGAGCCGAACCGGGTGGTTACCAACGGCATGAGCCAGTACTCGCGTAACGAGCGCAATGCCAACTCCGGTATCGTCGTCGGCATCACCCCGGAAGTCGATTATCCGGGCGGCCCGCTGGCCGGTATCGAGTTGCAGGAACGCCTGGAATCCCACGCATTCGTGCTGGGCGGTAGTAACTACGAAGCCCCGGCGCAACTGGTCGGCGATTTTATCGCGGGCAAACCGTCCACCGAACTGGGCAGCGTCGAGCCGTCCTACAAGCCGGGCGTAGCCTTGGGTGATCTGGCGCTGGCGCTGCCGGCGTTCGCCATCGAAGCGATTCGCGAAGCCCTGCCGGCGTTCGAGAAGCAGATTCGTGGTTATTCGCTGCACGATGCGGTGTTGACCGGGATTGAGACCCGCACCTCCTCGCCGCTGCGCATTACCCGTAACGAGTCGTTGCAGAGCCTGAACGTGAAGGGCTTGTTCCCGGCCGGTGAAGGCGCGGGATATGCGGGCGGGATTCTGTCGGCGGGTGTTGACGGGATTCGCATTGCCGAGGCGGTGGCTCGGGATATCCTCGGTATCGAGGCCTGACACCACTCTAATGTGGGAGCGGGCTTGCTCGCGAAGACGGTTTCACATCCAACATATGTGTTGACTGATCCACTGCTTTCGCGAGCAAGTCGGATCGCCGCACCGCCGCTCCCACATTTGATCTTCTGTGTGTCAGATATTGGCGCGCAACACCGACGCCGGCAACGGCTCACCTCGCTCCACCGTCGCCGCTACCGCAGCCATCAAACCACTCAATTCATACCCCTGAGCCTTGAGCCAGTCCTGATCGTAATAGGTCGTGGCATAGCGCTCGCCGCTGTCACATAGAATCGCTACCATCGACCCCGTCTCCCCCGCCGCCTTCATGTGCTGGGCGGCCATCAGTGCGCCGATCAGGTTGGTCCCGCTCGATCCGCCCACATGGCGCCCCAGACGCTCTGCCAGGTAATGCATGGCCGCCAGTGACAAGGCATCCGGCACCTTGACCATCGCGTCGATCACTTTGGGCAGAAACGACGCTTCCACGCGAGGCCGGCCAATGCCTTCGATCCGCGAGCCGTGGTCCAGTCGCAGGCTGGCATCGCCGGTCTGGTAGTAATCGAAGAACACCGAACGCTCGGCATCGGCACACAGCACGCGGGTGCCATGCTGGCGATAACGCACGTATCGGCCCAGGGTGGCCGTGGTGCCGCCGGTACCGGGGCTGGAAATCAGCCAGCTCGGCTCGGGGTGCTGCTCGAAACGCATCTGCTGAAAGATCGACTCGGCAATGTTGTTGTTTGCCCGCCAGTCGGTGGCGCGCTCGGCGTAGGTGAACTGGTCAATGAAGTGCCCGTCGTGTTCGCGAGCCAGACGCTCGGACTCGGCGTAGATCTGGGTCGGATCGTCCACCAGGTGGCTTTGGCCACCGTAGAAGGCAATTTGCGCGATCTTTTCCTTGGACGTGGTCGCCGGCATCACCGCAATGAATGGCAAGCCCAGCATGCGCGCGAAGTACGCTTCGGAAATCGCCGTCGAACCGCTGGAGGCTTCAATGACCGGCGCGCCGGGTTTGAGCCAGCCGTTACACAGCGCATAAAGGAACAAC
The DNA here is from genome assembly GCF_019956445.1 of Pseudomonas sp. BF-R-19. NCBI lineage: Bacteria > Pseudomonadati > Pseudomonadota > Gammaproteobacteria > Pseudomonadales > Pseudomonadaceae > Pseudomonas > Pseudomonas sp. BF-R-19. The sequence goes on along the minus strand of NZ_JAHBDN010000041.1, from coordinate 32,242 downwards.
GAACGGGCCAGGCGGTGTTTGAGGCTGCCCGTGGGGTGGCTGGATTCATCCTTGAAGTACAACTCGATTCCAGGAAAACCCGGCAGCGGCAAGGGGATCAAGTGGGTGTCGGCGCTGCGCTGGAAATCGGCTTCGATGATCCGGATCGCTTCGCGGGACCACTGTCGGTTGTCGCTCATGATGGTTTTCTCGTTGAATCGGGCAGGAGTCGGCCTTTAACAAGGCTCATCCAACAAGCTTAGGAAAAAACCTGCATCCAGCACAGGTACAGCTGAGATCCAATACGCCCGGCAACTGCTAGGCTCAGGTCGGTGCTGGCGGATCACTCTGTAACGACATATAACAAAAAAGAATATAACTTTTGTTTTAACAACTAACAGTACTTGTTAGGGTGTAACACCTTTTGAATTCACAGATGGAGAGCGACCTTGCCTCTGCGTAGCACTTTCACGCGTTTCTTTCAGTTGGAAGCTGCCAGCGGTCTGTTACTGATCGCCGCTGCCGTTCTGGCTCTAATCATCAACAACTCGCCGCTTTCGTGGCTGTACAACGGCCTGCTGGACACCCCCGTGGTGGCGCAGATCGGCGCTCTGAAAATCGCCAAGCCGTTGCTGCTGTGGATCAACGACGGCCTGATGGCGCTGTTCTTCCTGCTGATCGGCCTGGAAGTGAAGCGCGAAGTCCTCGACGGCCAGTTGTCCAAACCGTCGCAAATCGTCCTGCCCGGTGCCGCCGCCATTGGTGGCATGGTGGTGCCCGCGCTGATCTACTGGTACCTCAATCGCGACACGCCACCGGCCCTCAGCGGCTGGGCAATCCCGACCGCCACCGACATCGCCTTCGCCCTTGGCGTGCTGGCGCTGCTGGGCAAACGGGTTCCGGTATCGCTGAAGCTGTTCCTGATGACCCTGGCGATCATCGACGACCTCGGCGCGATCATCATCATTGCGATCTTCTATTCCGGCGCGTTGTCGACCCTGTCCCTGGCGCTGGCCGCGACCTGTATTGCGGCGCTGATCGGGATGAACCGGCTTGGCGTGGTCAAGCTCGGGCCGTACATGATCATTGGCTTGATCCTCTGGGTCTGCGTGCTCAAGAGCGGTGTCCACGCCACGCTGGCCGGCGTGACCCTGGCATTCTGCATTCCGCTGCGCACGAAAAATGCCGAGCCTTCGCCACTGCTGACCCTGGAACACGCCCTGCACCCGTGGGTCGCCTACGGCATCCTGCCGCTGTTCGCCTTTGCCAATGCCGGCCTGTCCCTGAGCGGTGTCACCGTCGAGAGCTTCACTCACCACGTCCCCATGGGCATCGCCATCGGGCTGCTGCTGGGCAAGACCGTCGGCGTCTTCGGCCTGACCTGGCTGGCCGTGAAAACCGGTATCGCCGCCCTGCCCCAAGGCGCCAATTGGGGCCAGATACTCGGCGTGGCGATTCTCTGCGGCATTGGTTTCACGATGAGTCTGTTTGTCGGCTCGCTGGCCTTCGAGCCGGGCGTGAGTGATTTCGCCGGGATGGACCGCATGGGGATCTTGACCGGTTCGATTCTGGCCGCGCTGATCGGCTATGTGGTGACGGCGATGGCGAGCCGCAAGAACACCGCGCTGGCCTCCTGATAAACCGCGATAACGCCTGGCGCCAATCAAGACTCGCCTGAGCTGAAAAACAAAAAACCCGATCAGTCACCTGATCGGGTTTTTTGTTTATCCGGTGTTTGCGCTTAGTGCGAAACGCGGCTGGTGCCACCCACACTGGAGATGCGCACACGCTCGCCAACACGGAACACTTCGTTCGGCTGAACTTCCTGAACGTAGGCGCGCATGCTGCCATCGTCTTCGCGTACGGTGATTTCCACGCCCTGGGTGCGGGTCAGGCCTTCTTCAGCGGCCGAACCGAGCAGACCGCCGGCCACAGCACCAATGACGGCAGCGACGACGCTGCCTTTGCCGCCACCAATGGTGCTGCCGCCAACGCCGCCGACCACTGCGCCTGCAGCGCCGCCGATCGGGGTTTTGGTGCCTTCGATTTTCACCGGACGCAATGCTTCGATGGTGCCCATGCGAACCGTCTGCACCCGACGCGCCTCGTCACGGGAATAGGAGTCACCGGTCAGGCTCGATTGGCAACCAGTGAGCAACATCGCCATCGTGGAAAAGGAAGCAACCAGCAGAACAGACTTACGCATAGCATCAACTCCAAAAAAACAGATGTCCATTAAACTCCGCAGCTTGACGCCTGTCACGGCACAGCCCGGGTAAAATTGGTTTGATTCAGGCTCCGTTAAGGCGCCTCCACGAACTCACACAGTAGCGGCAAACTCGCAAAGCTGCCCCACTGGCCAAGGATTTCAATGGACTACTTTATCATCGTCGTCACGACTGTTGCCGGTTTGTACTTCCATTGGTGGCTGTACGTGCGGATCAAACGCTGGATGGACCGCGACCTGGCGCTAGCGCTGGCGGGCAAGGACGAGCAGAAAAAAGCCTTCATGCTCGAACAATTGGCGAGTGCTCAGGCGCAGAAGATCAAGCGTCGAGACCTGCCGAAGTGGCTGGAGGCCGCTGCGGCAGGCTATCCCGGTCGGTAGACTGCTCAGGGTGCCAGACGTTCAAGAACCCAGTCGGCGCCCTGCTGGCGGTAATTGAGGCGGTCGTGCAGGCGGCTTGGGCGGCCCTGCCAGAATTCGATGCGGTCCGGCAGCAGGCGATAACCGCCCCAGTGTTCAGGGCAATGCGGCTGGGTGTCGGTGAAACGTTGCTCGGTATCCTTGAGCAGCATTTCGAGTTCACCACGACCGGCGATCACGCGGCTCTGCGGCGACGCCCAGGCCCCCAGGCGACTGCCCAGCGGACGGACCTGATAATAGGCATCGGACTCCTCAGGCGTGACCTTCACCACCCGCCCTTCAATACGCACTTGGCGTTCCAGCGCCGGCCAGAAAAACGTCATGGCCGCGAACGGATTCGCGGCCAGATGCTGACCCTTGGCGCTTTCGTAGTTGGTGAAAAAGGTGAAGCCCAGTTCGTCCAGGCCCTTGAGCAACAGAATGCGACAGTGCGGTCGACCGTCCTGGTCAACCGTGGCCAGGGTCATGGCGTTGGCTTCCACCGGCACCTGTTCGGTTTTCACCGCGTCGGCGAACCACTGGTGGAACAGCGCAAACGGCTCGGCCGGGGCTTGTGCCTCGGTCAGGCCATCACGGGTGTAGTCACGACGCATATCAGCCAGGCCCTGGGTCATGGCGCATTCCTTTTGGTTAACGAATCACTGCTTTGCAGTATCGGTGGCGGCGACTTTCTTGTCAGCCGTGGAGGCTTTGGCTGGCGTAGTTTTCTTCACCGGTGTTGCAGTTTTCGCAGGTGTTTTCTTGGCCGGCGCTTTTTTCGCTGGCGCTTTTTTCGTCGCTGGAACCGCAGCCTTTTTAGTCGCAGGGGCCGGTGTCACAGGCTTGGCGACCGGCTTGGCGTCCGTGGCAGCAACCATGGTCACCGGTGCCGGAGCCGGCATGTTGTATTTGCTCAGCAGCGCGACCATGGTGTTTTGCGGGGTCACCAGCAGTTCCACGCGACGGTTCAACGCACGACCTTGCACGCTGTCGTTGGCGGCGCGCGGCGCATCACCGCCCAGGCCGCGCAGCATCAAGCGATCACGCTGCAAACCGCTGAGACGGAAAATCGCCGCAACGGACTGGGCACGCTCCTGGCTCAGCTTGACGTTGGTAGGCGCCGCGCCGGAGGTATCGCTGTGGCCAAGGATCAACACAGCGGTCTTTGGATCGGTTTCAAGGATCTTGGCAACGCGGGTGAACGGGCCGAGCGTGACCGGCAGCAACATGGCCGGACGATCCGGGTTGAACGAGCCTTCGACCGGCGCAGTCACCACCAGCACATTTTCGCGGCGCTCGAGTTGCATGTTGCTGCCCTTGACCGCCTCGCGCAGACGCGGCTCGTAGTCGTCAAGCCAGGCCTGGGTGACTTTCGGGTCGGGCATCGGCACAACCTTGGCGGTGCTCTGCTCACTACCGCCGAACGGCCACCACCACTTGCTGGCGCTATCGGCTTCAGCCTTGGCCACCGCAACCGGTTTGACTGCGGGTTTCACCTCCGGCTTGGCCACGGGCTTGCCGGCACTGTCGTCGGAACCGAACGGCCAGTACCAGTGGCTGCCGCTTTCAGTCTTGGCGACAGGTGCTGTCGCGTCTTTCTGCGGAGTCTGTGCGCAACCGGTAATAGCGAAGCACAGGGCCAAGGCGAGGGTTTTATTGGATGACATCGGATATCCACAAAAATGAAGTCAAAAAAATCAGGCCACATTGGCCGGTAGAAGCAGACGCTTTGAAACTGGAAAGGCTATCGGGTTCCAGCCCCGGAACCCGATAGTCGTTTTTACAGACAAGTGGCCAGAACCCGCACCAGCTTTTGCGCGCGCGGGTCCATCAAGACGTACGGCCCCAGGGTATTTGTCACAAATCCGAAAGCCACATCGTGCTCCGGGTCGGCAAAACCGATGGAACCGCCGGCACCCGGATGACCAAACGCCCGCGGGCCAAGGCCGAAGGTGGCATTGGCAACGTCCGGTTGATCGAGCATGCAGCCCAGGCCGAAACGGGTCCGGGTCAGTAAAGTCTTGTCCTCGCCGAGACTGTGCTCGCGAGTCAATTCATCGAGCATTTCGCTTTCCAGCAGACTGCCATCCAGCAGGCCAGCGTAGAACCCGGCCAGGCTACGGGCATTGCCATGGCCATTGGCGGCCGGTTGTTGCATGCGTCGCCACTCGGGTTTGTTGGTGCTGGTCATGATCGACGGCGGGTTAGTGAACGCCCGGGTCGTCATGGCCGTTGGCTCGCGCATGGTCACTTGCAGCAGGCGCTGGGCGGCGGCATCGCCGACATTGCCCTTGCCCCGCGCAATGTGGGCCACGCGATGGAACTCTTCGTCGGCCAGGCCGACATGGAAGTCCAGGCCCAACGGTTTGGCGACCCGCGCGACGATGGATTCACCCGGCCCACGACCGTCGGTACGGCGCAGCAATTCGCCGATCAGCCAGCCATAGGTGATCGCCGCGTAACCGTGGCCTTCGCCCGGTGTCCACCACGGCGTTTCGGCGGCCAGGGCGTCGACCATGGTTTGCCAGTCATATAGGGCTTCGGGGGCCAGCAGCTCGCGCAATGCCGGAAGACCGGCCTGATGGCAAAGCAGTTGGCGCAGGGTGACGGACTCTTTGCCGGCAGCGGCAAATTCGGGCCAGTAGCGCGCAACCGGGGCATCCAGTTGCAGCTTGCCTTCAGTCACCAGTTGCAGCGCGGTGACGGCGGTAAAGGTCTTGGTGCAGGAGAACAGGTTGGCGATGGTATCGCTGTGCCAGGCCTCGGCCCCGTCCTTGTCGGCAGTGCCGGCCCACAGATCGACGACGGTTTCGCCACCGACCTGGATGCACAACGCTGCGCCACGCTCCTGGGGATCGTCGAACAGCGCCGCGAACGCCTCTCGCACCGCTTCGAACTTAAGCTCGTAATGACCCTGAATCTGCACCCGTAACTCCCCGGATTAACGCTCTACAAAGTGGTCGGCATTGTTCCAGCCCTTGAGGGTTTTGGGAACAGGGTTGGGCCGGGCGGTCGCTCTGCCATCAACTTGAAATGCAGTGGTGATGCTAATGACGCCTTCGCGAGCAAGCCCGCTCCCACATTGGAATGCATTCCCTTGTGGGAGCGGGCTTGCTCGCGAAGAACGATGACGCGGTTTCGGGTCTTAGTGACCTTTGCCGGAATGCCCACCAGCGCCCTTCCCCGGCCCCTTGCCGGCCTCGGCCTTGCGGCCGCCCTCGGCGTCGTGGCTGGCTTTGTCGGCGGCGGCCGCAGCCTTCTCGGCCTCTTTGCCCAGTTGCTCGACTGTCGTCAGGTTGCTCTTGCGCACGCTGTCGACAAATCCCTGGAACGGCAGATCAGTGATGCCCACCAACCCGAAGTGACCGTTTTCACCGTCAAGCAAGCGCCCGGTGACCGGTTGATCGAGGTACTGGAACCAATGCACGCCGACAATCGACGGCTCGCTCAATGCCTGCTTGAGGAAGTTGGCGTACGCCGGACCGCGGTCTTCCTCCTTTGCCATGGGCGTAACGCCGCCCCAGAACGGGCCACGATCAGCCGAGCCGAAATTGAACTCGGTGATCAGCACCGGTTTGTCGAGACTGCGCAGTTTGGCGAAGTCGTAGCCATCCTGAGGTTGCAGGGTGTACATGTTGAAGCTCAACACGTCGCAGTACTGGGCGCAGGACTCCAGGGCTTGCGGCGTGCTGATCGCGAAACGCCCGCCGAGCAGCAACTGGTTCGGCGCGTGCCACTTGAGTGAGTCGGAGATGGTCTTGAAGTAAGTGTCGGCAAAGACCTTCTGGAAGTATTTGAAGTCGGCTTCGATTTCCGGATGCTCGGCGCTCGGCAGCGGTGGCACGAACCCCGGATCTTCCATCAGCTCCCAGGCTGGCAGATCAATGCCCCAGGCTTTCGACAGGCCAGCCTGATTGCGGTACTTGTCACGCAGCTGCTTGAGGAATGCGCGCTTGGCCGGCACGTCGGTGGTCATTTTCAAGGTGCCGTAGGCCAGGGCATAACGGGCTTTCGGGTCATCGCCTGGACCGGCCCAGGCCAGTTCGTTGTCGGCGTAGTAACCGATCAGCCACGGATCGTCACGATGGTCGCGGGCAGCAATCGCCACTGCACGCTCGGTGGCCATGGCGAAACGCGGGTCGAAGGGGTCGGGCATGCCGCCCCACCAGTCGGTGCCGGTGCTGATGCTGGCGTAGTCGCCGACGATCGACAGCGGCAAGGTGTAGGGCACGCGATCAGCGTGGCCCAGTACCGGGGCGCTCCAGTTGCCAATAGTGTTGAAGCCCCAGGCCTGCAAGCGATCAAGGGTGTGACTGGCCCAGCGCTGCTCGTCGAACGCGGCTTTGCAGGGTTCAACAGGTGTTGGCGTTGCTGCTTTTGCCTCAGTTTTGGCCGCTTCGGCGACACCGGATTCGGCAGTCGCAGGCACGACCGGTTGCTCGGCAGCTTTTTCCGCCGTTGCTTCAACCGCATCGGCCTTGGCGGCGGCCGCTACGCCGGCCTTGCTGTCGCTGCTCGAGTCACAAGGGTTGCCATGAAGGCGCTGCAAGTTGGCGCCGTAGAAATCGTACCAGCGACCTGCACTGTACCCACGCCCCTGATCGGCGCCGTTGCCGCCACGGTTGTCGCCTTCGCCGTAGTGGCTGGCGAGTGCGTCATCTGCTTTGGGCAGGGATTCGAACATCCATTCGCGACCGGCAACGTAGGTCTGGTTGACATCCGGAGCCACGGTATTGACCCCCAGGGAATAAAACGGGTGCCCCTCGGGCGTCACCAGATACCAGCGACCGTCACGTTTTTCGGTTCGGAAAAAACCACTGGCCTTGAACGACGGGCCTTTGGCTAACCCGCCGAACTTATCCAGAGAAGACTTCTGACGTTCGGCCAGCCAGGTTTTCAGTTGCTGCTGTTCCTTGCTGGCGGCGCTTTTCAATTGTTCGTCGCTGCTGATTTTTTCCGGCCATTTGTCCCGGGTCGACTGGCCGTAAGCATCCACCAACCCGCCATACACGGCTTGGGTGACCGACTCGCCGTCCTGCACACCAAAACGTTCCAGCAAGATGCTTTGCGCGGCTTTGGGCTGGTCCATCGACAAGCTCACCGATACCACCTGGCTGCGATCCAGTTCACCAGCGCTGCTGGCCACAAACACACGCTGCCCCTCAACGGTCATCGGCATCGGCGGGCCAGCCTTCATGCCCTGGCTCAGCGGTGATGTCGCTTGCAGAGGCACCAACAGGGTTTGCGCAGGCCCCGCCGGCAGATCGACGCGGCTGACCAGTGTCTTGCCGTCGTTGCTCTGGATGGTCACGTACAGGGTCAAGGCCCAGTCCATCGCGCTCTGTATCCGCAGGCTCATGACGCCCGACTGCGACCAGTCCCAGGCGCCGGTTTGCGGGGTCAGGCGTAACGTCGGCCGGGCGACCGGGTTGAACGTCACCCGGCGCAGCACTTCGCCCTCGGGGGTTTGCTCGGCGTTGGATTGCGGCAGGCTGGCGTCCTGAGTCGCCACCTGGACCACGTCGGCGGGGCGCACAAAGTTGAACAGCGTCTGCTGGCTGGCGGGGGCGGCCAACAGCGGTGTTGCGAACAGCAGGGCAAAAACAGCAGGCAACGAACGGCAAATCATGAGAACGAATTTCTCCCTAACGACCTTCAATGGGCCAGTGGAAAAGCGATGGCAGAGAGATAGACAACGCGGTGGGCAAAACTGCCCACCGGTGCTTCAGGAAATTTCTCGACGGAACGGCGGCAACGCGTTGAGGATGGCTTTGCCATAGCGCTGGGTCACCAGGCGCCGGTCGAGCAAGGTGATGGTGCCGCGGTCTTCTTCGGTGCGTAGCAAGCGACCGCAGGCCTGGACCAGCTTCAGCGAGGCGTCCGGCACGGAGATTTCCATGAACGGATTGCCGCCCCGGGCTTCGATCCACTCGGCCAGCGCCGCTTCGACCGGATCATCGGGTACCGAGAAAGGAATCTTCGCGATCACTACGTGCTCGCAATAGGCACCGGGCAAGTCGACCCCTTCGGCGAAGCTCGCCAGGCCGAACAACACGCTGGAATCGCCGCCATCGACTCGCGCCTTGTGCTTGTTCAGGGTTTCCTGTTTCGACAGGTTGCCCTGGATGAACACTTGCTTGCGCCAGTCGCGGTCGAGGCCGTCGAACACGTCCTGCATCTGTTTACGCGAGGAAAAAAGCACCAGCGTGCCCCGCGAGCCTTCGACCAATTCAGGCAGATCACGAATGATCGCGGCGGTATGCGCCGCTGCATCACGGGGATCGGCGTTCAGGTTCGGCACCCGCAGCACACCGGCGTCAGCGTGATGGAAGGGGCTCGGCACCACCGCCGTCACGGCTTTTTTCGGCAGGCCGGCGCGCATGCGGAAGCGGTCGAAGGTACCGAGGGCAGTCAAGGTCGCCGACGTCACCAGGCAGCCATAGGCCACGTTCCACAGGTTGCGGCGAAGCATTTCCGCCGCAAGGATGGGGCTTGCGTTGACCTCGATGTCGAACAGCGAGCCGCTTTCGGCCAGGGTCAGCCAGCGGGCCATGGGCGGGTTGTCTTCCGGGTCTTCGACGGTGAAGGCGGTCCACAACTCCCAGTTGCCGGAAGAACGCGACAACAGGCTGCCGAACAGCGGATACCACTCTTCGGCCTGGTTGCTGGCGATGCCAATGTTGACCTCGCCGTCCATGCCTTCCTTGAGCAACTCGGTCAGGCGGGTGAACAAATCGGTCAGCCGTGCGAAGCCTTTCTTCAGTTCGATGCCCATTTCACGCATGTGCTCGGGGATCACCCCGCCGACGAATCGGTGACGCGGGCGCTCGCGGCCTTCGACGTCTTCGCCGGGTTTGAAATCGGCAATCTGCTCGCACGCGGTGAACATGAACTGCTGCTGGGTCTTGATCTCCCGCGCCAGCTCCGGCACCTGCTCGATCAACTTGCCCAAGTCCCCCGGCAGCGGGTGCTGGGCCAGCAGTTTGGTGAGGTTCTTGGCGGTGGTTTCCAGCCAGTCGGCGGTGGAGCGCAGGCGCGTGTAATGGGCGAAGTGGCCGATGGCCTTGTCCGGCAGGTGATGGCCTTCGTCGAACACGTAGATGGTGTCGCGCGGGTCCGGCAGCACGGCACCGCCGCCCAGGGCCAGGTCGGCCAGGACCATGTCGTGGTTGGTGACGATCACGTCGACCTTGCCCATGCCTTCGCGGGCCTTGTAAAAGGCGCACTGGCCAAAGTTCGGGCAATGACGGTTGGTGCACTGGCTGTGGTCGGTGGTCAGGCGCGCCCAGTCGGCGTCTTCCAGGGCGGTTGACCAACTGTCGCGGTCGCCGTCCCACTTATTGCCGGCGAGTTTTTCGATCATGCTGGTGAACAGCTTCTGGCTGGCCTCGTCGACCTCGATCTTGAAACCTTCTTCTTCGAACAACTGAGCGGTGGCGGTTTGCGCGTGACCTTCCTGAAGCAACATGTCGAGCTTGGACAGGCACATGTAGCGCCCGCGCCCCTTGGCCAGGGCGAAGCTGAAATTCAGCCCGCTGTTGCGCATCAGGTCAGGCAAGTCCTTGTAGACGATCTGCTCCTGCAGGGCCACGGTGGCCGTGGCGATCACCAGGCGCTTGCCGGCGGCCTTCGCCGTGGGAATCGCCGCCAGGCTGTAGGCCACGGTCTTGCCGGTACCGGTGCCGGCTTCCACCGCGACTATCGCAGGGTCGCCACTGCGCCGGCCTTCGTCGTCGGTGTCGATGTCACCCAGGACCTTGGCGACTTCGGCGATCATCAGGCGCTGGCCATAACGCGGCTTGAGGCTCTTGGCTTCGAGAAAACGCGAGTAGGCGCCCTGGATCGTGGTTTTGAGTTCGGTGCTGATCATGGTTTGTCGGGCGCAAAAAACGCTGGATAAATTTTCAGTAGTTCGGTTCGGCCGCTATCATACCCCGCTAATGAATCCCGCGCAGAACGGAGTACCCCAATGACACCTTTTAGCCTCATTTATAGCCTGCATGTACTGGCGGCCCTGGTCTGGGTCGGCGGCATGTTTTTCGCCTGGATGGTCCTGCGCCCCGCCGCGATCAAGGCACTTGAAGGCCCTGCCCGGCTGAAGCTGTGGGTAGAAGTGTTTCAAGGTTTTTTCCGCTGGGTCTGGGTGGCGGTGGTGCTGTTGCCAGTCAGCGGCGTGGGTATGCTGCACATGCATTTCAATGGCTTTGAAGCCGCGCCGCGTTATGTACAGGTGATGATGGGCCTGTATGTGGTGATGACCGCGCTGTTTATCCGCATTCAGGCGCTGATGCTGCCGGAACTGCGCACCGCGGTGGCCGAGCAGGATTGGCCAGCCGGGGCAGCGGTACTGGGGCGAATTCGCCGGTTGGTGGGGATCAATCTGCTGGTCGGGTCGGCGGTGGTGGCGATTGCTGCGGCTCGGCCGATGTTTTGAATCTGCCGAGCTTTTGTGGCGAGGGGGCTTGCCCCCGTTGGGTTGCGAAGCGGCCCCAATTCCGGCAATCGCAATACTGCTGAAGGTTAGCGGTGTCTGGTTTTACGACTGCTTCGCAGCCGAACGGGGGCAAGCCCCCTCGCCACAGACAAGCCCCCTCGCCACAGGGCTCTCGGTGTTGCTTACATCCGCTGCACTGTCACCGAACCCGCCGCGCCTTCTAGACCTGGCTGACCATCAGCCCCAGGTTTACCGCTCTTGCCACCATCGGTCGTGTAAATCAGGCAACCCTTGGCCTTGCCACCCGCGCCCGGTTTGCCACCTGGGCCAGCCAGGCCACCGGCACCGCCAGCCACCTGAACCTTGATCCGGTCTGCCGGGAAGTCGTGCGGCACTGCCAGTCTGACCAGCGCCCCCGGTGCTCCCGGTTGACCATTGCTGCCATCACTGCCATCGGCACCGCGCCCCGCCTGACCCCAGGTGCAACCCGGCTCCTGACCGTTAGCCCCGTCAAGACCAACGAACCCCGGTGCACCCGCACCACCGCGGGCATCAACGATCAATTGCGCTGCGTTCAGTGTCTTGATCTGCAAATCAAGGTTGCGCCCGGATCGAGCGGCCTTCTGGTAAGTCCCGGGGGCGCCACGGGAGGTAATCTGGCTGCCTTCGGACAAATCAGCGCGACGGACCTTCAGCGCCAGCGCCTGTTCCCCCGGCACGATGGCAATGCGTGCTTCACGCCCCAGGTGCAATTCACCCACGGTGACTTCTGTGACGTTCGAAGGAATCAGCAAGGTGCCGTAATCGGCCACTTCCAGGCGTTCCAGTTGCAGGGTGCTGGCGGTGTTGGGCAAGCGCATCAGTGAGTTGGGTTCGACACTCACCACCTGTGCGCTGGCCAATGGGCTGATGAGTGCGGCGAGCAGACAGAGTTTACGCATGGGAAGCCTTCGAAGCGGTGGGGGCTGGAATGGTTTGCAGGTGGAATACGCCGAAAATGACGATCTTCAGGCGGTCAAGCCAGGGATGGGCGCGACCTCGAAGGCTGCGATAGCACAGCAACGCTTCCAGAAGATGAATGCCCCCCAACAGGCCGCCGGCCATATTGACCAACGGGTGCAGCGGAAAGACGAACGGTGTGAGCAGATTGACCAGCACTACCGACCAGAACAGCAAGGTCAGTAACCGCCCCAGCCCCCATAAGACTTTCATACGCGCCCCCGATGAGAATTATTGTTTGCGCGCACAGTAACGGCTTCCACGCGGGATAAGCCAGAGGGCAACGGAAAAATCTTCATGGAGGCCGCCGAACGGCCGTCGCAGCGTTCACACCTGTCGCCCGACGGCTCTATCTCTGGGCTCAACGGTTTATATGCAGATCCACGCGACGGTTTTTCGCACGACCTTCTTCTGTTTCGTTGTCGGCAATCGGTTGGCTCTCACCCTTGCCTTCGCTGGTGACTTTGTTCGGCGCCACACCCTGGCTCAACAGGTATTCCGCCACGCTGCTGGCACGCCGCTCCGACAAGGCCTGGTTATAGACATCCGAACCGACGCTGTCGGTATGACCGACCACCTTGATGCTGACCACATCGGCATCCTCGAACTTGCTCATCAACGCATCCAGTTGACTCTTCGCCGTCGGGGTCAGCTCGGATTGATTGAAGACAAACAGCACATCGCTCAGTGTAATGACTTCGGATTGCGCAGGCTCGGCCTGGACGCTGTCCGGGTACTGCGGCGCCGGGCAACCGCGATGGTCGACCAGGGTATTGGCGGGAGTATCAGCGCAACGGTCGCGTCGGTCGAAAACGCCGTCGCCGTCTTCGTCGCCATCCTGTGCATAGCAGATCAAGCCGCCGGACAAGATACCCAGCGCCGCCCCACCCGCGGCCCAACCGCCACTCTCGATTGCGCCCAGGCCACCACCGACCAGGCCGCCAATGAGGCTGCAAATTGGCCAGGTTCGTTGATTGAGGGGGGCAGTGCCATCGCTGTGGGTCGCGCAACCGGTCAACAGGCTGCCAAGTAGCAGAACCGGCAAGACGGTCCTTGTGAGAACGATCATATTGAAAGCTCCTGTGTACCGGCCAATACCGGTTACACAGGAGTAAAGACCCGCATCCGCGACTGCACAAGGCGCGGATGCGAGGGGGCTTAACGCTGGATTTTGATTTCCGTACGACGGTTCTGCGCACGACCGTCAGCGGTTTTGTTGTCAGCAACCGGCTGGCTTTCACCGGCACCGACAACCGACACGAAGTTGCTGCGAGGTACGCCTTGCTCGATGAGGTATTCAACCACCGAGTGCGCGCGTTTATCCGACAGTTTCTGGTTGTAGGTGTCACTGCCCACGCTGTCGGTATGGCCGGTCACGGTCAGTTGAGCGGTAGGGGCTTCGGCTTTCAAGCGAGTGGCAATCTTGTCGAGTACCTGTTTGTCGGACGAGGTAAGCGTGGCTTTATCAAACTGGAAGTGGACATCGCGGATGACGATGGTTTCTTCCTGAACCACAACCGCTTCTTCGACCACAGGCGCTGGTGGTGGGCAACCGTTGGCATCGACCTGAACGCCTTTAGGCGTGCCAGGGCACTTGTCGCGACTATCCAGTACACCATCGCCGTCTTCGTCGCCATCACCGTGCACCCAGCAATAAGCCGCTGCCGTACCGCCGACGAGCAGAGCACCATACCCTGCCCATGCCGAGCTTTCGGTCGCACCGAGGCCCGCCCCCACAACGCCACCAACCGCCGCACAGGTCGGCCAGTCGGTTTTCTGCAAACCTGCGCAACCAGTCAAGACACTGGTTAGCAGAACCAAGGGTAATGCTGTCCGAACTATGCTCATCTAGTTTTCTCCTGAGGGATCGGCTTAGAACCGATTCAGGTAGTAAAGACCCGAGTTTTAAACTCCGCCAGCAATAGGCCACGCTGTTTATTCGCGTATTTACGGCAGCTTGGCGCTTTTGTCGCCAGGGCGCTCTAGGCCCGAACGTTAGGGCAGGCTAGTCTTGGCAGATCTGATTGAGGATCTTCGATGATTGCAGGTATTTCTTCACGCACGCCACAACAGGCACTGGCCGCGTTACTCGACCGGTATGCCCCCGCGCGCCTGTTGTTGATCGGCGCCAGCGAGTTCCCGGCACTGGAAGCTTTCAAACTCGCCCACCCGGACAGCTGCGTCGCTTTCGCTGCCCCCGGGCCATTGCCCGCCGAACTGGCGGCCCGCCGTTTCGACCTGGCCCTGGTGGTCGATTGCCTGGAGCATTTGCCCAAGCGCGACGGCCTGAACCTGCTGGGCGGCATCCGCAACCTCAACGCCAGCCGCATCGCGGTGCTGGCGGATCTGCCGGCCTGTGGCTGGCAGGAAACCGACTTTTTTTCCCTGGCCCTGCAAGCCAGTGAACGCTTTCAACGGGACGAACAGGTCCTGACCCTGTTCACCTACGATCTGCTTGAATACAAACAAGTCCCCGACTGGCTCAATTCGCGCTTCTGGGCCAATCCGGAAAACTTCGGGAAATACTGGTGGTGATGCAATGAGTACATCCATTTGCCCATGCGGCAGCGGCACCCTGCTCGACGCCTGCTGCGGTCACTACCATGCCGGACACCCGGCACCGTGCGCGGAAGCCTTGATGCGCTCGCGCTACAGCGCCTATGTGCTGGGGTTGATCGACTATCTGGTGGCCACCACTCTGCCCGCCCAACAGGCCGGCCTCGACCGTCAATCGATCAGCGACTGGAGCACGCAAAGCACATGGCTGGGCCTTGAGGTGGAAAGCTCCGAAGTGCTGGGCGGCCAGCCTGAACACGCTTTCGTGACCTTCACCGCGCGCTGGCACGACAGCAATGGCGAGCATAGTCATCGAGAGCGCTCATCGTTCGTACAGAACACCGGGCGCTGGTATTTCATCGACCCCACCGTGCAACTCAAACTCGGGCGCAATGACGCCTGCCCATGTGCCAGTGGGCAGAAGTTCAAGAAATGCTGTGCGGGGTATTTCAGCAGTTAGGGCATGCATAGACTGCCCGCCACGCAGGAGCTGTCGAAGGCTGCGATCCTTTGGGTCTAGACTGGGGTTCAAGGGAGAAACACCACGATGATCATCCTCCGCGGCGCACTCTGTCTGCTCACGTTGTTCCTGACACTGGGACTCGGCGGCTGTGCGTCGTGGTTCGACGACGACTTGCCGGAACCCGATGTCCATCTGGTGAAGATCGAGGTGGTCAGCGCCAAACTGCTGGAACAGAAACTCCTCCTGCACTTTCGCATCGACAACCCCAACGACAGCGACCTGACGGTGCGCAGTCTGGAGTATCGCGTTCACTTGGGTGACATAATGCTGGCCGACGGCGAACACGAACACTGGTTCACCATCAGCCCCAGGCACAGCGCTTACTTCAAGGTGCCGATCCGCACCAACCTGTGGTCCAAGGTCCGTGATCTGGCCAAACTGCTGAAAAAATCCGATCAACCCATTCCCTATCGTCTGGAAGGTGAACTGGAAACCGGTATATTCATCGCCCACTACGTGCACCTGGCGCGCAATGGCGTGATAATCGCCGCCGATTTAATTCCGGAGCAACACCGATGACCCAGCAACCCCATGTCCACGGCCCTGACTGCAACCACGATCATGATCATGACCATCACCACCATGATCACGACCACGGCCATGTCCACGGTCCGAACTGCGGCCACGCTCACCAGGAACCGGTGCGCAACGCCCTGAAAGACGTCGGCCGCAACGATCCGTGCCCATGCGGCAACGGCAAGAAATTCAAGAAGTGCCACGGCGCTTGATGCTTCGGGCGAAGGCTTGCTTCGCCTGTTGAATCGCCTTCGCGAGCAGACCTGTTGTGTGAATGCAGTTCCCTTGTGGGAGCGGGCTTGCTCGCGAAAGCGGTGTGTCAGGCAACAACGATGTTGAATCTGAGGTACTCTTCGCGAGCAAGCCCGCTCCCACAATGGTTACTCAGTCGTTCATCAGAAGGGTGGCAGTACTGACAACGGTTGCATACTCACCGTGCAAATTCCCCAGCGACATCGCATGCACCTCTTCGGCGCTATGGGCATGGCCGAAAAAATCAGCCTTGTCGAAGGTAAAGCACGCATCCTCGGCCACCCACGTATCAAACCCCAGGTTGCCCCCGGTACGCGCCGTGGATTCCACCGAGTTGTGGGTCGCGACACCGACGATGATCAACTGCCCGATCCCCGCCTCGCGCAACTGCGCCTCCAGCCCGGTTGAACAAAACGCATCCGGCACCTGCTTCTGGATCAAGCGCTCACCGGCCATTGGCTGAAACCGTTCCTGAAACTCCACCCCCGACTGCTGCGGCCAGAACACTGAGTCCTCCGAGCGGGACAGGTGCTGTACATGGATCACCGGCCGAGCGGTGCGCCGCCAATGGCCGAGCAGTTCCAGCATGCGCTCTTCAGCCTGAGGGTTATTCCTGCGGCCGAGCCTGGGGTGAAGGATGCCTTTTTGTTGATCGATGATGATCAGTGCCGCGTTTGCCTTGAGCTCCATGCCGACTTTTCTCCAGGATTGTTGAGCGTGTCGCACTTCAACATCCCCCTTTGCGACTGGCAAGACCGCGATCTTTCCGGTTTATCAGACAAATCCTGAAATAACCTTGTACCCCGCTTGCGCGGCCACCTCCCGCTCACTAACGTAGCGCCTTTATTTCGCGCCGCCTCTACCCCCGCAGGAGCTTTGCCATGGCCTCGCCAGCCCTTACTCATTTTCTACCCCGGTTCGGCGTTGCCGCAGCAGTGGCCGGTGTCTTGAGCCTGACCGGTTGTCAGAACTTCAGCGCCCAGGACACCCTCCCGCCAACCTCCGGCGTACAACCGCTCAAGGGCCTGGCGCAGAACGTTTCGGTGCGTCGCAATGCCATGGGCATGCCGCTGATCGAAAGCAACAGCTTCCACGACGCGCTGTTCACCCTCGGATACGTGCATGCCAGCGACCGCATCACGCAGATGGTCACCCTGCGCCTGCTGGCCCAGGGCCGTTTGGCCGAGATGCACGGCGCCGAACTGCTGGATGCCGACCGTTACATGCGGGCGGTCAACCTGAAGAAAAGTGCTGGCGAGTTGTACAAGGCTTCTTCGCCGCGCCTCAAGCGTTTCTTCGAAGTCTATGCGCGCGGGGTCAACGCCTACCTGTTCCGTTACCGCGACAAACTGCCGGCGGATCTGGCAGCCACCGGCTACAAGCCTGAGTACTGGCAGCCGGAGGATTCGGCGCTGATTTTCTGCCTGTTGAACTTCAGCCAGTCGACCAACCTGCCGGAAGAAATCTCTTCGCTGGTACTGGCCCAGACCGTCACCACCGACAAACTGGCGTGGCTGACGCCGTCGGCTCCCGACGAAAAACTGCCGGCCGCCGAAAGCGAAAAACTGCAAGGCCTCAAGCTCAACGGGCAAGTACCGGGGCTGGCCGAACTCAGCAAGGCCACTGGCCAACTGTCGGACCTCAACCTGCTGGGCGCCACCTCGTCGAACAATTGGGCCATCGCCCCGCAACGCAGCCGCAGCGGCAAGAGCCTGTTGGCCAGTGACAGTCACGGCCCGCTGGGCGTGCCTTCGTTGTTCAGCTACGTGCAGATTCGCGCGCCGAAGTATCAGGCGTCCGGCGTGACCATCGCGGGCCTGCCGATGGTGCTTGGAGGTTTCAACGGCAAGGTGGCGTGGAGCATGACGTCCGTGATGCGCGACAATCAGGACCTGTTCCTGGAGAAGATCAAGCGCCAGGGCAACGGGCTCACCTACGAAAACGCCGGGAAGTGGCAGCCGGCGATCATGCGCAACGAAACCTATTTCGTCAAAGGCCAGCGGCCGATTCGCGAAGCAGTGTACGAAACCCGCCATGGACCGCTGCTCAACAGCGCCCAGGGCACCACGCTGGCCAATGGTTTCGGCCTGGCCTTGCAGACGCCGAACTTCACCGACGACAAGACCCTGGACGCGTTCTTCGACCTGTCCCGCGCCCAGAGTGTCGAGAAAGCCTCGGATGCCAGCCGCGAAATCCGCGCCATCGCGCTGAACCTGGTGTTCGCCGACGCCAGCCATATCGGCTGGCAAGTCACCGGCCGCTACCCGAACCGCCGTGAAGGCGAAGGCCTGCTGCCCTCGCCGGGCTGGGAAGGTCGATACGATTGGGACGGTTACGCCGACCCGATGCTCCACCCGTACGACCAGGACCCGGCCCAAGGCTGGCTCGGGACGGCCAACCAGCGGGTCATTCCCCATGGCTACGGCATGCAGTTGTCCAATTCCTGGGCCGCTCCGGAGCGCGGCGAGCGCCTGGCCGAACTGGCCGGCGCAGGCAAACACGACAGCCGCAGCCTGATCGCCATGCAATACGACCAGACCACCACTTTCGCTGCCAAGCTGAAGAAAATGTTCGAAGCGCCGGGCATGGCCCAGCCACTCAAACAGGCCATGGACGCCTTGCCGGCGGCCGATCGCGCCAAGGCACACGAAGCCTACAGCCGCTTGATGGCGTTCGACGGCAAGCTCGGCCCGACCTCCACCGATGCGGCCATCTACGAATTGTTCCTGCAGGAAAGCACCCGGCAGATCTTCCTCGATGAACTGGGCCCTGAAAGCAGCCCGGCGTGGAAAGCCTTTGTCGCCGACGGCAAGTTGTCCTACTCAGCCCAGGCCGATCACTTGCTCGGGCGTGAGGACAGCCCGTTCTGGGATGACGTGCGCACTGCGCAGAAAGAAGACAAACCAGCGATCCTCGCTCGCAGCCTCGCCGCCGCGATCAGCGCAGGCGACAGCCAGTTGGGCGGCGATCACAAAGCCTGGCAGTGGGGCAAACTGCATCGCTATGAATGGAAAAACAGCAGCGGCCAGACCGTACGCGGACCGCTACCGGCCGGTGGCGATCACACCACACTCAACACCGCTGCCTTCGCCTGGGGCCAGGACTTCAACACCACGCTGGCGCCAGCCATGCGTTTTATCGTCGACTTCGGCCAGTCCGAACCGCTGATGGCGCAGAACGGGACCGGCCAGTCCGGCAACCCGGCCAGCCCGAACTACCTCAACAGCATCGAGCCGTGGCTCAAGGGCCAGTACATGAGCCTGCCGATGCAGCCGCAGAACTTCGACAACGCCTACGGCAAGGCGCGGTTGACGCTGACGCCAGGAAAGTAACCGCGCCCTTTACTCGCTCGCGATAGCGGTCTGACATTCAACATAGAGGTTGAATGTCAGACCGCTATCGCCGTTGCGCTGACGCAAGGACAAGTCGTGTCGACGAGGTGGAGAGCCTGGTGACCCCGCTCAGTCAAACCGTTTTTTGTGGCGAGATGATTTGGTGCACCCATTTCCCTGCGCCCGTTTTCGTGCATAAATCTGTCTCCGGCCATTTCCAAGCACCTTTTAAAACGCTTGTTCGGCACTCTGGTTCGGAAATTGCTACTTTCAACAGGTCTTACGCTTTCCAGTAACAATAATTCTGCGCCACAAGCGCTCATATTGGTTTTTAGGGATTGAATAATGAAAAAAGCATTGCTGACCCTTTCTGCACTGGCGTTGTGCATGGCTGCTGGCTCCGCCATGGCGAAGGAGTACAAAGAACTGCGTTTCGGCGTTGACCCTTCCTACGCACCGTTCGAGTCGAAAGCGGCCGATGGCAGCCTGGTAGGCTTTGACATCGATCTGGGGAACGCGATCTGCGCCGAACTGAAGGTCAAATGCAAGTGGGTCGAAAGTGACTTCGATGGCATGATTCCTGGCCTCAAAGCCAATAAATTCGACGGTGTGATCTCGTCGATGACCGTTACCGAAGCCCGTGAAAAAGTCATCGATTTCTCCAGCGAACTGTTCTCCGGCCCAACTGCCTATGTATCCAAGAAAGGTTCTGGCGTGACTGAAGACGTCGCCTCGCTCAAGGGCAAGACCGTCGGCTACGAACAAGGCACCATTCAGGAAGCCTATGCCAAAGCCGTTCTGGACAAGGCCGGCGTGAAAACCCAGGCCTACGCCAACCAGGATCAGGTCTACGCCGACTTGACTTCCGGTCGTCTCGACGCAGGGATTCAGGACATGCTGCAAGCCGAACTGGGCTTCCTGAAGTCGCCACAGGGTGCCGACTACGACGTCAGCAAGCCGGTCGACAACGCTTTGCTGCCATCCAAAACAGCCATCGGCATTAAGAAAGGTAACACCGAGCTGAAAGCACTTTTGGATAAAGGTATCAAAGCGTTACACGATGATGGCACCTACGCCACCATTCAGAAGAAACACTTTGGCGATCTGAATCTGTACAGCGGCAAATAATGCCCGGCGCCCATCTCTCGATGGGCGCTTTTTTTATCCGATCAGGTTGCTGATTTATGTTCGAAAACCTACTAGAAAATCTGGGGCTCTCTGCCTTCAGCCTCAAGGGCTTCGGTCCGCTGCTGATGCAAGGCACCTGGATGACGATCCAGTTGTCGGCGTTGTCGCTGTTGCTGGCCGTGTTGCTCGGGCTGCTCGGCGCCAGTGCCAAGTTGTCAAAAGTCAAACTGATGCGCGTGCCTGCCCAGCTCTACACCACACTCATTCGCGGCGTTCCGGACCTGGTCCTGATGCTGCTGATCTTCTACAGCCTGCAAACCTGGCTGACCTCGTTTACCGATTACATGGAATGGGAATACATCGAGATCAACCCGTTCAGCGCCGGGGTGATCACCCTTGGTTTCATCTACGGTGCGTATTTCACTGAAACCTTCCGTGGCGCGATTCTCGCCGTCCCACGGGGTCAGGTCGAAGCGGCCACCGCCTATGGCCTCAAGCGCGGCCAGCGCTTCTGGATCGTGGTGTTCCCGCAGATGATGCGTTATGCCCTGCCGGGTATCGGCAACAACTGGATGGTGATGCTCAAGGCCACGGCCCTGGTGTCGATCATCGGCCTCGCCGACCTGGTCAAGGCTGCCCAGGACGCCGGTAAAAGTACTTATCAGCTGTTTTATTTCCTGGTGCTTGCCGCGCTGATCTACCTGGTGATCACCAGCGCGTCCAACTTCATCCTGCGTTGGCTCGAACGTCGTTACTCCGCCGGGACCCGGGAGGCCGTACGATGATCGAACTCCTGCAGGAATACTGGAAACCCTTCCTCTATAGCGACGGCAACAACATCACCGGCCTGGCCATGACCATGTGGCTGCTCAGCGCTTCGATCTTCTTCGGTTTCATCGTGTCGATCCCGCTGTCCATCGCCCGCGTATCGCCGCATTTCTACATCCGTTGGCCGGTGCAGTTCTATACCTACCTGTTCCGTGGCACGCCGCTCTATATCCAGCTACTGATCTGTTACACCGGGATATACAGCCTGGCCGCCATTCGGGCTCAGCCAGTACTGGATGCATTCTTTCGCGATGCGATGAATTGCACGATCCTGGCCTTCGCCCTGAACACCTGCGCCTACACCACGGAGATCTTCGCCGGGGCCATTCGCAGCATGAACCACGGTGAAGTCGAAGCGGCCAAGGCTTACGGCCTGACCGGCTGGAAGCTGTATGCCTACGTGATCATGCCGTCAGCCTTGCGTCGCTCGTTGCCGTACTACAGCAACGAAGTGATTCTGATGCTGCACTCGACCACCGTGGCCTTCACCGCGACCATCCCGGACGTACTCAAAGTTGCTCGGGACGCCAACTCGGCGACCTTCCTGACCTTCCAGTCGTTCGGCATCGCCGCGCTGATCTACCTGACCGTCACTTTTGCGCTGGTCGGTCTGTTCCGCCTCGCCGAACGCCGATGGCTGGCCTTCCTCGGGCCGACCCACTAGCACTCAACCTGCTTCAGGAAACAACAGATGCGCCACCTGAAACATGACCTGCTGGCCCCGCTGCCGGGGACCGCACGACAGATCCACAGTTTTCACTTCGGCCCTCAACCGGCCAACGGCAAGATCTACATCCAGGCCTCCCTGCACGCCGACGAAATGCCCGGCATGCTGGTGGCCTGGCACCTCAAGCAGCGCCTGGCGGAGCTGGAAGCCGCCGGGCGCCTGCGCAGCGAAATCGTGCTGGTGCCCATCGCCAACCCGGTGGGCCTGGAACAGGTGCTGATGGATGTGCCGCTGGGCCGCTACGAGCTGGAAAGCGGCCAGAACTTCAACCGCTGGTTCGTCGACCTCAGTGAGGAAGTCGGCAACGCGATAGAGGGCAAGCTCGGTGACGATCCGCAGCACAACCTGCAACTGATCCGCAGCAGCCTGCGCGATGCGCTGGCCCGGCAGAGCGCCGCCACCCAATTGCAATCCCAGCGCCTGACCCTGCAACGATTGGCCTGCGACGCCGATATGGTGCTCGACCTGCATTGCGATTTCGAAGCCGTCGCTCACCTCTACACCACGCCGGATGCCTGGCCGCAGGTCGAGCCGCTGGCCCGATATATCGGCGCCGAAGCCAGCCTGCTGGCAACCGATTCCGGCGGTCAGTCGTTCGACGAATGCTTCACCCTGCTCTGGTGGCAGTTGAAGGAGCGCTTCGGCGAGCACTTCGACATTCCGCCAGGCAGTTTTTCGGTGACCGTCGAACTGCGCGGTCAGGGCGACGTCAGTCACCCACTGGCCAGCCTCGATTGCCAGGCACTGATCGATTACCTGATCCATTTCGGCGCGATCGCCGGCGAACCCGCGCCCCTGCCCGACCTGCCCTATCCGGCGACACCGCTGGCCGGTGTCGAGCCGGTGGCCACGCCCGTCGGCGGGCTGCTGGTGTTCACCGCGCGGCCGGGCCAGTACCTTGAAGCCGGGCAACTGATCGCCGAGATCATTGATCCGGTCAACGATCTGGTCACTCCCGTTCATTGCGCCACAGCCGGGCTGATGTACGCCCGTTCGCTGCGCCGCATGGCCACTGCCGGCATGGTGATCGCCCATGTCGCGGGCACCGAAGCCTATCGCAGCGGCTATCTACTTTCGCCTTGAGGATGCACGCCCCATGTACAAATTGACCATCGAAGGCCTGCATAAAAGCTATGGCGACCATGAAGTCCTCAAAGGTGTTTCGCTCAAGGCCAAGACCGGCGACGTCATCAGCCTGATCGGCGCCAGCGGCTCGGGTAAAAGTACCTTTCTGCGTTGCATCAACTTCCTGGAACAACCCAACGACGGCGCCATGAGCCTCGACGGGCAGAACATCCGCATGATCAAGGATCGTCACGGCATGCACGTGGCCGACGCCGATGAACTGCAGCGGATTCGCACCCGCCTGGCCATGGTGTTCCAGCACTTCAACCTGTGGAGCCACATGACGGTGCTGGAAAACATCACCATGGCCCCGCGCCGGGTGCTGGGCTGCGACAGGAAAGAAGCCGAGGACCGCGCCCGGCGCTACCTCGACAAGGTGGGTCTGGCGTCCCGTGTGGCGGACCAATACCCGGCCTTCCTGTCCGGCGGTCAGCAACAACGGGTAGCGATTGCCCGCGCACTGGCCATGGAGCCGGAAGTCATGTTGTTCGACGAACCGACCTCGGCGCTGGACCCGGAATTGGTGGGTGAAGTGCTCAAGGTGATCCAGGGCCTGGCCGAAGAAGGCCGGACCATGATCATGGTGACCCACGAAATGAGCTTCGCCCGCAAAGTGTCGAGCCAGGTGTTGTTTCTGCACCAGGGCCTGGTCGAGGAAGAAGGCGCGCCGGAAGACGTGCTGGGCAACCCGAAAAGCGAGCGGTTGAAGCAGTTCCTGAGTGGCAACCTGAAATAGCCGCTGGAAGGAGAAGTGGAAGCCGGGTTGCCGGCTTCCAACATCAGTCAACCGCTATGCCGTCGCCTTGTTTTCCAGCCTGAAACTGCCACTTTCCACTTGCAGACCATTAGCGTCCGTCCCACTGAAGCGCCCGGCAAACTGCGCGTCACCTCCCACTGTCAACTCGAGCGTTCCTGGGTAAAGCTCTGCCTCCGAGTTGCCGATCACATGGATGACCATGGGAGATCCCTCGTTGAGCCCCAGGTTGAAGCTGCCACTCTGGATGCTCATCGGCAAGTACACGTAGAACGCTGTCCCCTGACCGTTATCCGCCTCAATGCAATGAATGTCTGACCGCTGATAGAAATCGAGCCCATCCGTTACGCGAAACTGCATGGAGCCGTCTGTCGTGATTACATCGGCACTCAAATGTCCCGATCGATTTGCGCTCATCTGAATGTTCCTTTTCATATTCGAAGTTAACTGCCTGACGCCCTCTGCTAACGGCCCCAGGGCACGCAGCTCCTGAATAGAACCACGGCCGTGCCCGTCGGTTGATTTCCACGACAGACACAGTTACTTCCGAATATGTGCAGGCTGATTGATTGCACGCCTGCTTGCTGAAGACGACAACCGCAGTTCACCGGCCATGGGTAGCGGAAATCGAAAATCAGACAACAGGCGCAGGCGGCGGCTCATCCGGCAGTGTAGGCTCGCCCGGTTCATTAGGCTGTTCGTTCGGGGTATCAGGATCAGGCTGGCCGGGGATACCCCCTGCCATGCTGACGGGCGGATGTGCCAACAAGGACCAGGCCAGAACGCCAACCTGATTGGGTTCAAGCCTTGCCAGTTCGGCACTGATTCGCGGATCGATCTTCATTCGGCACTCCTGAGCGATGGCCCGACCCGCCTTGCGCGGATCGGAACAGTACACCCCATAGAGTGTACGCCCGCTCAGGAATTCCCGGCATTTGCCGGACGGTTGACTCAGGTGCGCGGCAGGGTCACGCCACGCTGGCCCTGATACTTGCCACCACGGTCCTTGTAGGACACTTCACATTCTTCGTCAGACTCAAGGAACAGCATCTGCGCCACGCCTTCGTTCGCGTAGATTTTCGCCGGCAGATTGGTGGTGTTGGAGAACTCCAGGGTCACGTGACCTTCCCACTCAGGCTCGAGCGGCGTGACGTTGACGATGATGCCGCAGCGCGCGTAGGTGCTTTTACCCAGGCAAATGGTCAATACATTACGTGGAATGCGGAAATATTCGACGGTGCTGGCCAGGGCGAAGGAGTTCGGCGGAATGATGCACACGTCGCTGTGGATGTCGACGAAGCTGCCGGCATCGAAGTTCTTCGGATCGACGATGGCCGAATTGATGTTGGTGAACACTTTGAAATGATTGGTGCAACGCACATCGTAGCCGTAGCTCGACACCCCGTAGGAGATCACACGGCTATCGTCGCTGCCGCGCATCTGGCGCTCGACGAAAGGCTCGATCATGCCGTGTTCCTGCGCCATGCGGCGAATCCACTTGTCCGATTTGATGCTCATGGCGGGTGTCCTGAATAGCGAGGTCGAAAAATTCTGTCCGGCATCTTACCGGGCGCGCCGCCGGGTTCAAAGTCCGCGGTGCAATTCTCGCCGAACAGGCTGGAATTACCTGCGCTGGCGACGAACCGTCACACCGCCGATCCTTAAAACAGAGAAACCTTCGCAAGAAGCATTGGCACGTTCAGGAAAAAGGGTTAAGGTGGCGTCACTGTGCTGCTTGTGTCACTGAGAATCTCTACACGATATGTTGAATTTCGATCCAACCATCTACAAGAATTTTTCCTGCTCTTTGCACTCAGTCTCGGCCAGGGTTCTTCCTGAGTCGCAGTTATCTTTGTTCAAGGAGTTACACCATGTCTAATCGCCAAACCGGTACCGTTAAGTGGTTCAACGATGAAAAAGGCTTCGGCTTCATCACTCCACAATCCGGTGACGACCTGTTCGTTCACTTCAAAGCTATCCAGTCCGACGGCTTCAAAAGCCTGAAAGAAGGCCAACAGGTTTCTTTCATCGCTACCCGCGGTCAGAAAGGCATGCAAGCTGAAGAAGTTCAAGTTATCTAACTTGTACTTGCTTTAGTAAAAAGCCCCGCCCTCAACAGCGGGGCTTTTTTGTGGGCGAGTGTTTTGTCCACACAAAAAAAGATCGCCGCCTTCGACAGCTCCTGCAGGGTCAACCCGGGAGCTGTCGAAGGCGGCGATCTTTTGATTCTCTTACCAGGTCACACCAAACCCTGCGGTGTAGCGTGTCTTGTCCAGATCCGCATCGTCGGTGCCGCTGATGATGTCCCGCTCCGCCTTCAGGTTCAGCGAAGCCCAGTCAGTCACCTTGTAGCGCAACCCCATCTCGGCATCGAGTGCGTAGTCGGCCACACCCGACAGCGGCTTGCCGACTTCACCATTGGTGAAGAACTCGACACGCTTTCCGACCAGGTAGCGGTTGTAGTCCCACTTCATGGCCAGGGCGTAGAAATTGTCCTTGCTGCCACCGGAGAATTCATAGTCCGTGCGGTTGATCAGCGAGCCAAGGGAGAACGCCCCGAGTTCGTTATCCCAGAACTGATAACCGGGACCGGTACCGACGGTGCGTTGCCGGGAAAGGTCTTCGACCTTGTCGCGCTTGTAGACCAGGCGCCCCTGCCAAAACCATTGGTCGGTCAGGAATCGGTCGATGGAGTACTCCGCCCGCCAGTTGTCCGTGGTCACCACTTCGTCCTGGAACTCACGGTTGTATTCACCTTCAGCGGTGTGCCGCCAGCGACCGTGTCGCGCACTGGTCTTGAAATCGATGCCGTAGTCATCGGTGTCGTTTTCCGCCCGCTGGTAATCCAGCGCGACATCGACGTTGCCTTTCCACACCAGATCCTCGACCACCGGTTTTGGCTTGAGAATCTGCTGGATGCTTGCCAGCTCGACCGTCTTCGGTGTCTCGCCGTTGGCCAGCGTGACCTTGCCGGCGTCCGCCGCTTTCAGCGACTTGGCTTTCTCGCCACTGTAGGCATCCTGCTTGACCAGCAGCTCCTGATCGCTGTCCAGGGTCTTGACCTGTTTCCAGTCGATCGTCACCGCACCGGCGTATTCGGTCTGGATCAGCAGCTTGCCGCCATCGAACAGCGTGATTTTGCCGCTCAGTTTGTCACCGTTCTTCAACCACACGGTATCGGCCAGCAAGGGAGAGGATGCGCCAAAGACAGCGAGACACAGCAGGGATCTGGACAACATAAACAAAATACAGGCTCAGGCTTGCGAGAAAAGTCGGCATTATCCGTAGGAACAAGGTCATGACAAGGACTGACCCGACTATTTCTGTTGAGTTCATTTCTCAACTTCCTGCGCAGGAATTACTCTACAGATGGTAAAGCAAACCTCTTCAGGACTGACGGACGTGACCGACCCAACCGATGAATCCGAGAGCGCAGCGCAAATCCGACGCACGGCGCTGTATTTGACACTTGCCCAAGTACCGGAGGGCAAAGTCGTCAGCTACGGCCAACTGGCCGAGCTTGCAGGACTGGGTCGTGCCGCCCGCTGGGTAGGCCGCACCCTCAGTCAATTGCCGAGCGACAGCAAATTGCCCTGGCATCGCGTTCTGGGCGCAAACGGGCGTATCAGCCTGCCGGTGGGCAGCCCTTCGGGTGATGAGCAGCGCGCACGATTACGCATGGAGGGCATCAGTATCCTGAATAATCGTGTTGATATTCAGCGCCATGGCTGGCGTCCGGTAGAGCACAGCGGTTAGAGTGCGCGCTTTGTTTCCGTATTTCTTGAGGCAGACTCCAGCCCATGCCCCGTAAAACCTGGCGCGCCGCGCTCGCCGCTTATGCCAGCCCTTCGACACTCGTGCTGTTGCTGCTTGGTTTCGCCGCCGGCCTGCCCTACATGCTGGTGTTTTCGACGCTTTCGGTCTGGCTGCGTGAAGCCGGCGTGGCGCGTGAAACCATTGGCTATGCAAGCCTGATTGGCCTGGCGTATGCCTTCAAATGGGTCTGGTCACCCTTGCTTGACCAATGGCGACTGCCATTGCTCGGCAAGCTCGGTCGACGACGATCCTGGCTCGTGCTGTCCCAGGCACTGGTCATCCTTGGCCTGATCGGGATGGGTTTCTGCGACCCGCAAAAGCATTTGTCCTGGCTGATCGCCATTGCCGTCGTCGTCGCTTTCGCATCAGCGACGCAGGACATTGCGGTAGACGCCTATCGCCTGGAAATCGCCGAAGACAACCGCCAGGCCGCACTCGCCGCCAGTTACATGTCCGGTTACCGGGTCGCTGCGCTGCTGGCTACTGCAGGCGCGCTGTACTTCGCCGAAGGCTTTGGCTCCACCGGCTTCAACTACAAGCATTCGGCCTGGGCCGGCACTTACATCCTGTTCGGAGTGCTGATGGTCCCGGCGCTGCTGACCTCCATGTTCATGCGCGAACCGCCGGTGCCATTGCGCACGCAACTGCAGGCCGGTCGTTACAGCTTCGTGCATCAATTGGCGTCGGTCTTCGTGCTGATCGTACTGCTGGTTTCGGTACCGGCGATGTTCACCCAGTTCTACAACACCGACTTCGCCAGCGTGCTGTTCCAGGGCGTGAGCCTGCTTGACCTGCTGCTCGAAGACCGCGCCTTCCTGCGCGCGATCCTCTACACCACCCTCACCGCCCTGTGCCTCTCGGCCATGGGCCGTCGTGGCCTGGCGCCAGTGCTGACACCGGTCAACGACTTCATCCTGCGATACCGCTGGCAAGCGCTGCTGCTGCTCGGCTTGATCGCCACCTATCGGATGTCCGATACGGTCATGGGCGTGATGGCCAACGTGTTCTACATCGACCAGGGTTTCACCAAGGACCAGATCGCCAGCGTCAGTAAAATCTTCGGCCTGATCATGACCCTGGTTGGTGCAGGCATGGGCGGCCTGCTGATCGTGCGTTTCGGCATCCTGCCGATCCTGTTCATCGGCGGTATTGCATCCGCGGCGACCAACATCCTGTTCCTGATGCTCGCCGACATGGGCCCCAACCTGAACATGCTGGTGCTGACCATCTCCCTGGACAACTTCAGTTCAGGCCTGGCGACCTCGGCCTTCGTGGCCTACCTGTCAAGTCTGACCAACCTCAAGTTCTCCGCCACCCAATACGCCCTGCTCAGCTCGATCATGCTGTTGCTGCCACGCCTGATCGGCGGCTACTCCGGGGTCATGGTGGAAAAATTCGGTTACCACGACTTCTTCCTGATTACCGCCCTGCTGGGCGTCCCGACCCTGCTGTTGATCGCCTTGCACTGGTTCCAGGAGAACCGCCGCGCAGGCCCGACACCGACACCGGAACCGGTGCAGACCCCGGTCGCCGAAGAATCGTAGGCTCTTTACGCAGGAAGAATCGCAGAGGGCCGAGTAAATCGTGCCCTCCTGCCACACCACCGACCGCACGCCTGTACGCCAGCGGAACTCGCCCGTACAATGCTCCGTCATTTCTCGTCATCAGCAATCGATAACGGCCAACCATGCGCACCAGTCAATTTTTGCTCGCCACACAAAAAGAAACGCCTTCCGACGCGGTCGTGATCAGCCACCAGCTGATGCTGCGCGCCGGCATGATCCGCAAACTCGCCTCGGGCCTGTACACCTGGCTGCCGATGGGCTTGCGGGTAATGCGCAAGGTCGAAGCCGTCGTTCGTGAAGAAATGAACGCCGCCGGCTCTCTCGAAGTGTTGATGCCGAGCACGCAACCGGCTGAGCTGTGGCAGGAATCCGGGCGCTGGGAAGAGTACGGCCCTGAATTGCTGCGCTTCAAGGATCGCCACGGTCGCGACTTCTGCGCAGGCCCGACCCACGAAGAAGTCATCACCGATCTGATGCGCAATGAGTTGAGCAGCTACAAGCAGCTGCCGATCAACCTGTACCAGATCCAGACCAAGTTCCGCGACGAAATCCGCCCACGCTTCGGCTTGATGCGTGGCCGCGAATTCATCATGAAGGACGCCTACTCGTTCCACGCTGACCAGGCTTCGCTGCAGGTCACCTACGACCGCATGCACCAGGCTTACTGCAACGTGTTCACTCGCCTGGGCCTGAAGTTCCGCCCTGTTGAAGCCGACAACGGCTCCATCGGCGGCGCCGGCTCCCATGAGTTCCACGTGCTGGCCGAGTCCGGTGAAGACGACATCGTGTTCAGCAACGGCTCCGACTACGCCGCCAACATCGAAAAAGCCGAAGCTGTGCCGCGCGAAACCTCGCGCGCCGCTGCGACTGAAGAACTGCGCCTGGTCGACACCCCGAACGCCAAGACCATCGCGCAACTGGTCGAAGGCTTCAACCTGCCGATCGAGAAGACCATCAAGACCCTCGTGGTGCACGCAGAAGAGAAAGGCAAGCTGATTGCCCTGATCATCCGTGGCGACCATGAGCTGAACGAAATCAAGGCCGCCAACCAGCCTGGCGTTGCCAGCCCTCTGGTCATGGCTTCGGAAAGCGAACTGCGCGACGCCATTGGCGCCGGTGCCGGTTCCCTCGGCCCGCTGAACCTGCCGCTGCCGATCATCATCGACCGTTCGGTCGAGTTGATGAGCGACTTCGGCATCGGCGCCAACATCGACGACAAGCACTACTTCGGCGTGAACTGGGAACGCGACCTGCCTGTTCCGACCGTTGCCGACCTGCGCAACGTCGTGGCCGGCGACCCGAGCCCGGACGGCAAGGGCACCCTGGAGATCAAGCGCGGCATCGAAGTCGGGCACATCTTCCAGCTGGGCAACAAGTACAGCAAAGCGATGAAGTGCGAAGTGCTGGGCGAGAACGGCAAGCCGGTCACCCTGGAAATGGGTTGCTACGGCATCGGCGTGTCCCGCGTGGTGGCGGCTGCCATCGAGCAGAACAACGACGAAAACGGGATCATCTGGAGCGACACCCTCGCGCCGTTCCAGATTGCCCTGGTGCCACTGCGCTACGAAACCGAACAGGTTCGTGAAGCCACCGACAAGCTGTACGCGGAACTCACCGCTGCCGGCTTCGAAGTGCTGCTCGACGACCGCGACAAGAAAACCAGCCCGGGCATCAAGTTCGCGGACATGGAGCTGATCGGCATTCCACACCGGATCGTGGTCAGCGACCGCGGCCTGGCCGAAGGCAACCTGGAATACAAGAGCCGTGCCGAGGCCGACGCACAAGCGCTGCCAGTCGCCGACGTGCTGTCGTTCCTTCAGGCCCGCATCCGCCGCTGATACCAGATATAGAGACGTCATGTTCAAGCGAAACACCTTAGGCCTCGGTGGTGCCGCCTTGTGCGGCGCACTGCTGGTCAGCGGCTGTGCCAACCACATGTCGCAACGCAGCGAGCAAGAGGAGCGGATCGAGCGCAAATTGCTCGATCACAGCCTGCAGATCGATGTCGGTGAGCCCAAGGTGCTTGAGCTGCCGCAACGGCGGGTGAAAATTCTCGAGCAGAAGACTTTCGAAGTCACCGAGTACGAAGTCACGCGTCATTACGATCGCTATACGCCGTACCAACCCTGGCGGGAGATTTACGAAATCCCGCTGGGCGCGGTAGCCGTGGTGGCGGGTATCGGTGCCAACGTGGTCAATGTGTTCGCCCTCGGCAATCTGCCGGACAGTGTGACCAAGGACTGGCTGAGCTACGGTTTCGCCGGGCTCAACCCGTTCATGAACGTGCAGTCCCACGGCCGCGCGCAGCAAAACCTGGCCGCTATTGGTGAGGTCCAGCGCGACAAACGCACGGAGTACTCAAGCCTGCCCTGGAGCGAGCGTCCGGTCGAGGTCAAGGCCGGCAAGGAAACCTTCGAACTGACCACCGACAAAAACGGCGTATTGCGTCTGAATCTGTTGGACAACCCGTTCGCCGAACATGACATCAATCATCTGAGCCGGTTGCTGATCCGTGTTGAGGATGCCAAGGGCAACGTGCACAACGATTCCACCCTGGCCATCAGCAGCAACTTACGCAGCAAGCTCTATGAAGCCCACGGGTTGATTTATGACGATCTCGAAGGCGACGAAGTCAATCAGTGGGTCCACCGGGTCAAACGCCTGTCGGAGCTGGGTCTTGAAGAGGAAGCCAGCGAACTGGAACAGAGCCTGATCGAACTGACGCGCAATGACCCCGAATTGCAGACCGAATTCCTGAAGTCACTGGCCCAGAATGGCGAGCGACTGGTGGCGAATCCGGGGCTGAACTGAAAGCCAAAAGCTAAAAGCTTCGTCGGATCGCCGCCCGGAGCAAGCCCGCTCCCACAGTTGATCACGCGGTCCATTGTGGGAGCGGCGGTGCGGCGATCCGACTTGCTCGCGAAGGGGTCTGCACATTCACCACTCAACTACCGCTCAAACAACTCCATCTGCTCAAACCCGCCCCGCAAGTCCTCCAGCCGCACGCCAACCCCCAACAACCGCACCGGTTTACCGCCGCGATTGAAAGCCTGGGTCAGCATCAACTGATAACCTGTCTCTT
>NZ_JAHBDN010000040.1:0-91277 GCF_019956445.1 Pseudomonas sp. BF-R-19 | reverse complement strand
CCCGAATTTCTTGACGACCATAGAGCGTTGGAACCACCTGATCCCATCCCGAACTCAGCAGTGAAACGATGCATCGCCGATGGTAGTGTGGGGTTTCCCCATGTGAGAGTAGGTCATCGTCAAGATTAAATTCCGAAACCCCTATCTGCGTATGCAGGTAGGGGTTTTGTTTTAGTAGAAGTCACCAGTTTTCACTGGCACGTTAAATTTCTAACGCGCTGGTCACAGAATTTCTTGACGACCATAGAGCGTTGGAACCACCTGATCCCATCCCGAACTCAGCAGTGAAACGATGCATCGCCGATGGTAGTGTGGGGTTTCCCCATGTGAGAGTAGGTCATCGTCAAGATTGAATTCCGAAACCCCTGTCTGCTAACGCAGACAGGGGTTTTGTCGTTTCAGGGGTACTGAAAAGCCCGTTGTGGAACCTCTCCACAACGGGCTTTTTCACGTCTTATGCAAACAGCGTCAGCACATTGTTCATCGCATCATCGGCAAAACCCTGTACGAAAGCCTTGAAGCCCGGTAGCGCTTCGGCTCCTCCCTGCGCCGGCTCGGCGATGATGGTCCAGGTGGCTCGGGACTTGCCCGCACCCAGTGGTTCAACGCGCATCGCTGCCCACAGATTGGCCACACCCAAGGTGTTGTAGATAGTGGTCCAGGTCATGTGCTGTGCCTGGTCGTCCCGGGAGTTGAGTTGTTCGACCACCAGGTTGCCGTCCTTGAAAAACTTTTTGCGCAGCGATGAAACGCCATCACCAGTCATTTCGATATGCGACAGCGCCGGGATGAAGCGATCGAAGCCGGCAAAGTTGCCGACTACAGCCCATACCTGCGCAGCATCGGCGGGCACGTCCACCGAGGACACCACGTGGCAGCCTTGAGGGTTTTTGACCAGGGTATCGGGTTGCAGAGTGCTCATGGTCTTGCTCCGTTGGGTTGAGTCAGATGAAATTGATTTCTTTGAGGTAGTCGCAGCCGCGACGCAGCAGCGCCGGGGACTTTTGCGGGTAGTGCGCGCCCATTAGCCGAACACCGGCCTGGGCGTTGTCGTGACCGATCATCGAGATATCGCCGATGTCCTCCTCGAAGCCATTGAGGTAGAACCCCAGCACGCCGAACAACGCGTTGTTGTTGTCGACCCGACCCAGTTGCTGCTGCCAGTCGGCAACGCTGACCATCGCGAATTCGCGCCCTGCTTCGCGGAAAGACGCCACGTAGTTGTCCCAGCTCAGGGGTTCAGGGTTGTGCAGGTTGAATACGGATTGTTCCGGTTGATAACGACTGGCGTGGAAGGCGATGAATCGGGCGAGGAAGTCCACCGGCATCAAGTCGAAGTTCAAGGCGAACTCCGGCACCTGGCCAAGCTGGATCGAGCCCTTGAGCATCAGCATCAGGCGATTCTTGTGCGGCTGGCACACGCCCGTGAGGCTGTTGAAGCTGATGTTGCCGGGGCGGTAGAGATTGACCCGCACCCCAAGCTCCCGCGCCCGTTCGAGGATGCGCTCGCCGACCCATTTGGACAGGTTGTAGCCGTTCTTGATGTAGATTGGTGGCGTCGGTGCGGCCGGCAACTCAAGCACTCGGCCATCGGCGGATATCGTGCTGGAGGCCGAGAGTGTCGAGACGAAGTTGAAGATTTTTTTGCTGCGTCCTTCGCACAAGCGCAAGCACTCGAAAATCGGCTCGACGTTGTCCCGGGCGAGCGACTCGTAATCGAGGACGTGATTGACGTTGGCCGCGTTGTGCACCAGAGCGCCAAACTCCTGATCCAGTCGCTGGTAAACCTCCGCCGCCAAACCGAGTTCCGGGCGCGTGATGTCTGCTGCGTAAACCCGCACCCGGCTCATATCCAGATGCTCCAGACGGTTCTCCCGTAACGCCTGGGCAAAGCGCTCGTCCGCCGATTGCCCATTGCTGTCGCGGACCAGGCAGGCGACTTCGCTGGCACCCCAGGCCAGCAACGCCTCGACGATGTGTACACCGACAAAGCTGTTGGCACCGGTGACGATTACCTTGTGCACATCGCCCATGCGGCTGACGGGCAGCGGCTGAACATCCAGTTCGCGGAAGGCATCGCGCATGGCCTGTTCGCTCAGCACTTCTTCGCTGCCGGAGCCGCGTACCAGTGTCGCCAGTTTCTCTAGGGTGGGCAGCTCGATGAAACGGTTGATCGAAATGCTGCGCCCAAACTCCTCGCGCAGTCGCAGGAGCATGCGCGACAGCAGGATCGAGTGCCCGCCCAGATTGAAGAAGCTTTCGTCGGTGGATATGTCGCTCGCCGGCAGCTCCAGCAACTCGGCCCAGATCTCCAGCAGCAGGGCCTCATCGGCGCTGGCGGGCAGGCGTCGTGGAGGGTGCTCGGTGACGTTGAGCGGCAGCTCCAGAAGCGCTTTGCGGTCGACCTTGCCATTACTGGCGTAGGGCATATCTGCCAGCTCGGTCCATGCAAGGGGGTGCATGTAGTCCGGCAGGTGCTGTGTCGCGTGAGCCTTCAACGCTTGGCGAGCGCTGCCGGGAAGGTCTTCCCGGGGTTGGGCAAGAAAAGCCAGAATCCGCCGCTGGCTATCGATGACCACGGCAACCTGGCGGTATAACTGACTGTCGCGCAGGCAGCGCTCAATCTCTTCAGGCTCGACCCGGAAGCCGCGAATCTTCACCTGATTATCACGCCGACCGCACAGCTCTATCCCTTCAGCCGTCCACTTCGCCATGTCCCCGGTGCGATAGATGCGCAGGGTCCAGCCATCGGGCAAGTTCAAGTGCAGATAGCGCTCAGCGGTTTGCTGCGGGTTGTTCAGGTAACCCAGGCACACACCGGGGCCGGCGATGTACAACTCGCCGACCGTCTGTTCGACCACCGGTTGAAAGTCGTCATCGAGAATCAACACCTGGCTGTTGGCGATTGGAGCGCCCAGCGAGCGGTTGTTGTCGCCTGCCTGGAGTTTGCGCGCGGTAATCAGCACCGTGGCTTCGGTGGGCCCGTAGAGGTTGTAGAGCTTGCCCTGACGGCTCAGTTGCTCGATGACCCACGGCTCGCAGACATCGCCGCCGGTCATTACATGATCCAGGCACTGCAATTGCTCCAGCGGCAGAATGCTCAACAAGGCCGGCGGCAAAAAGGCGTGGCTCGGTTGCCGATGACGAATCAGTTCCACCAGTTGCAGCGGATCGCGGCGTTGGTCATCGCCGGGCACGATCAGTTCCGCGCCCTGCAACAGGGTGGGGAAGATGTCGATCACCGACGAGTCGAAACCCAACGAAGAAAACTGCAACACCCGGCTCTGGCTGGTCAGCTGCACATAGTCGGCGTACCAGTGGGTGAAGTGCGCGAGGTTGGCCTGGCTGAGCAACACGCCCTTCGGATGGCCGGTGGTGCCCGAGGTGTAGAGGGCCATGCAGGGCGCATCGAGGTCGGGGCGTTGGCGCATCAAAGGTTGAGAGAGGTCTGCTTCATGGGCATCGATATTGCTGATGTCCAGCCCTGGCATCTCGTTCGCCAGGGGATGCTCGCCGTCATGCAGAAACAACACCGCGCCGGCATTCGACAGGATGTACTGCTGACGTTGCAACGGATGGCTCGGCTCCAGCGGCAAGCACACCGCGCCGCTGCCCAGGATCGCCAGGATTCCAGCATACAGCGCACTGCATTTGGGCAGGCAGATCCCGATGACGACCGGACCTTGATGCTGCTCCAACAGCGGTCGCAGACGTTGCTGGATGGCGCGACTGTGGGCGTGCAACTGGCGATAGTCGAGGGTGTTGCCATCGACGCTCAAGGCCGGATGATCGGCGCTCTGGATGCATTGCTGTTCCAGCCTTTCGATCATCGGCGTTAGCGCGAGTTGTTGCAGTCGTGGGTCAGCGGTGGCATTGAGTCGATGCACGAACGCGAGGCTGTCCAGGAATCGCAGGCTCTCGATGCGCTCGAAGCGAACAGGTACGGCGGGTTCGGCGAGCCGCAAATAGTCGGCATCGCGCGAGTAGCGACTGACCAGCAGCGCCACGTGGTCAACCAGTGCCGTCATGGTCTGCATACGCAACGCCTGGCCGTTACCCGACGGTTCATCGGCAATGGGTACACGGCTCAGCAGCGTTGAACCATGGCAGCACAACACGTCCAGCGATGGCAGGCCGGACGCCTGCGGCAGGCCAAGGCCCAACTGCAATGTCAGTCGTGGCGCCTGACAGCTGAACTGAAGCGACGTGCCATCGTCGATCAGTAGATCCGCAGGCCCCGGCATTTCGTCGAGTGGGGATATCCGCGTCAATGAGTGACCGTGTTGTTCGAGTTCCAATGCCAGGTCGGTCAGGGCCTGGCTTTGTCCGCTGAGCAAGATGTCGAGACGTCTCATGATGGGCTCCTCGTCAAACCAGGTAGTCGCTGAGGGCGGTTTGTACGCACGGCGAATCGAGCAGCGAGCTGCTGTGGAAAAACCGCACAATGTTGGCCACCAGCGGGTGATGGCGATTGATCGGGAAGGCCAGTCCCGACATTTCGTTCTTGAGGGCGTGGCGCGCCGCG
The DNA here is from genome assembly GCF_019956445.1 of Pseudomonas sp. BF-R-19. Classification (NCBI taxonomy): domain Bacteria; kingdom Pseudomonadati; phylum Pseudomonadota; class Gammaproteobacteria; order Pseudomonadales; family Pseudomonadaceae; genus Pseudomonas; species Pseudomonas sp. BF-R-19. The sequence goes on along the minus strand of NZ_JAHBDN010000040.1, from coordinate 86,752 downwards.
TCGTTGATCTGCAGTGCATCGATCAAGCGGAAGTCGAAGGATTTCTGGATGTCGTTGGTCAGGTAATGAGCAATGAACACCGGCAGGATCTGCGCGATGCACTGGCGATCTTCTGCACTTGCGGCATGCCAGTAGATGCGTACCAGCCGCGCCCAAAAACCGGAATGGCGCCCCTCGTCCAGCAAGTGATCGGCCATCAGGCCCTTGATCGATTGCTTGACCGTATCGTCCTTGGCGAACGCGGCGACATCACCGGTCACCGTGTTTTCGGCGATGGCCACGCAGATCAGTTCTACGGCGCTACGCAGGTGCTCCGGTGCGAGCGTCACGGCCGCCGGTATCGCCCGGCTCAGCTCGATCTCATCCGGCAACTCAATGGGGGTGATGCCGGTCATGGCGATGGTCTGTTGCATGAAATCCATCGCCACCAGCGCGTGGTAATCCTCGTCCACCACGACAGTCATGGCGTCGTAGCGGCAGGCGAACGGGAACTCGAACGCGAAGCGATTCTTGGCGATGCTGCGGGCGGTTTTGTCGACGATCTCGGTTTCGAAAATCACCACATCGTTGATGAACTTGTAGAGCGTCTGCACCAGGGCGAAGTCGCGCTGTTCCGGGCATTCGCGCAGAAAGGTTTCGCTCAGCACCAACGGTTGGCGGCTCAAGGGGTAGATCAGCTTGCCGTCGTTCTCCAGCATGCGGCGCGGGCGGGTGCGGATGGTCGCGCGGCTCTCCCAGGCGTCGGCGAAGGATTGGTAGTCGGCGGCGTTCATGCGCTCACCTCCACGACGGATTCGTTCATGCTCAGGCGCAACCCGTCCCACAGGGCAATGCGGCTTTCCACGGCAGCGATAGCGCTGGCATACACATCTTCCTGCCGTTGCGGGTCGCTATCGACCAGTCGCGACAGGAGCCTTTGCGCTGCCGGGCCGTGGTCCTCGGAATCGACCTCAATGTGCCGTTCGAGGTAGTACCGGAAAGTCGGCGCCTGCTCGATGCCGATGCCCCAATCGTCGAGGATGCGCTGGAACATCTGCGGGATAACGCTCTCGCGACCGTGCAGAAACGCCGCCGCCACACTGTGCCGCGGCGCATGCAGTGCTGTGTGCAACGTATGGCGGACGAAATTGGCGGCCGCCGGATCGACCTTGACGCTCTGCAAGGCCACGTCGTAGCTCACGCCTTCTTGCTGCAGGGCCACGAAGTGTTCGATGGCAACGGTGCAGGCGCCGACCTCGCGCATTGCATCCAGGTACAACTCGAAGTGGCTGTAATGGCCCTGGACCGGGCGATCATCCGACTCCTCACCCAGTACGATCTCGTTGATCAACCGCGCGGCCTGGGGATCCTGCGGCGGCAGCCAGGGCAGTCGCACGCAGGTCAGTTCCTGTTGCAGGCGCTTGGTCAGCGACATGAAGTCCCATACGGCAAACACGTGGGTTTCCATGAAGCGTCGCAGGATCGGCAGCGAATGTATTTCAGAGAAGATCGGGTGTTCGCTAAGTTCGGATTTTTTTTGAATCAGACGTTCTTTAGTTGGTTTCATGGATGAGCCTGTAAATGATCTGAGGTGAGAACTGATCAAGCACTGAAGTTCGCTGAAAATTTTCTCCTGGCGAACGGGTGCCTCAAACTAATTGATCTTTTTCAGTACCGTGGATGCCAGGTGGCTTGGGCGTTGTGGCCGTTTGTGGCTGACGGCGAAGAAAAGCTAATACACATATAAAGTGTTGATCAAGTTGTTTCGGTATTATTTTAATATTCAACTTTTTTGAAGATGACAAGTTTCAATAAAACTTTTTATATTGGTTTTATTTTGGCGTAGTTACTCCTTCCGGCTTATATAAGTCAGAATTGAATAAAGAGTGAATGCCTCACTCGAAGTAACTTTTTACGGACGTCGTTGAGGGTGTCTGAGGGGGTGGAAGCGGGTCGCGCGTAATGCCGATCCTTCCGTTCCCGTGATGAGGCTCCTTCCTTCGCTTCTGGGGGCAGGGACCGCTCCATTTGCACGGAGCGTCACCCGTTATTTGTCCTGGTTATCCAGAGTGGGCGTAAATCGAGGTGGCCGCCATTACTGAGGCATCACGCAAACGTTGCAATGGTCGGGTTTTAAGGCGGCGGGGCGTTGGGGCGCGGCATGGCGCCGCAAAGGTGGTGTGGCATGGGGCGGGGGGATTTGTAATCAAATTATTCGCGGAGCATTTTTTGGGGGGGGGAAGCGCGGCAAGCGAGGTGAACCCTTCGATAGGTTCCCCGGGCTTGCCGCCGCGGGCTACTTCGACCTGTTCCTGGCCTGGACTTCAGGGCTGTTGAGGTAGCGCGTAATGACCTCGACCCCTCGGTTCAGGTGATGTTCAAGCAGCTTCACGGAGCGTTCGACGTCCCGCTCTTCGGCGGCCCGCAACAGTGCCCGGTGGTCGTCCTGGGACAGTTTGCCCAGGCCCATGGCTTCCAGGTTGAAACGCAGGAACCGCTCTTCTTCGATCAGACCGTCTTCGACCAGATCCAACAGCCGGCGATTGGGCGCCCGGCTGTAAAGCGCCATGTGGAACAGGCGATTGAGCCGGCCGATTTCGGTGTAGTCGCTTTGCGTTTCGAGTTCGTCGATGTAACGGGCAGCCTGTTCGAGATCTTCGTCCCGGAGCAGTGGCACCGAGAGACGCAGGGCTTCGGATTCCAGCAGGATGCGCAGCGCATAGGTTTCCACGGCGTCGCCCTGGACCAGCGGCGCGACCACGGCGCCCTTATGGGCAATCACGTTGAGTAACGATTGTGCTTCGAGCTGGCGCAAGGCCTCGCGTACGGGCATGCGGCTGACGCCGAACAGGTCGGCGAGGTCTTGCTGGCGCAGGGCCGCACCGCAAGGAATGCGCCCGTCGAGTATGGCCGCGCGCAGGGTTTCTTCGATCACCGAGCGTGCCATATGAGCGGGAATCGGCCCGTTGACCTTGATACTGCTGAGAGGGTTGGGCTTTTGTGTCACTAAACGCACCCTGATTGATGGAATTTTTTGGATCCAAGTGACCCTAGTGACTGACTGACGGCTTGTCAAACAGGCTCACGAGTGCCTTTCTTGCAGTTTAGCGCGCCGCCAGTGATCTCACTGTGCCATTGTCTTTTCCCGGTCTAACCTTCACCATTCAAACGACTCCCTCCTGCCTATCCAGGATGCCTCGCATTGGCGGCAAGTTTAACGATTCCCCGGATTTTACGCTGGCTGTGCAGCGCATTGCTGCTGGCTGGCGTGATGCTGGGCAGCTTGAGCGCCGATTGGGATTTTTCCCTGATCAGCCGACGGGCGCAGGCATTGTATGGACCTTTGGGAGAAGGTCAGCAGCGCATTAATGATTGGCAATACTTGCTGGCCAGTCAGAAGCAGCTCGGCGAATTGGAACAACTCAATGTGGTCAATCGCTTCTTCAACAAACAGCTGCGATACGTCGAAGACATCGACCTGTGGCATGAAGTCGACTACTGGGAAACCCCGATCGAAGCCCTCTGGAAAGGCGCTGGCGACTGTGAAGACTACGCTATTGCCAAGTACTTCAGCCTGCGTCACCTCGGTGTAGCCAGTGAAAAGCTGCGTATCACCTATGTCAAGGCACTGACCCAGAACCGCGCGCATATGGTGCTGACCTACTACTCGAGTCCGGAAGTCGAGCCCCTGGTGCTCGACAGCCTGATTGATGCAATCAAGCCGGCCAGCCAACGAACGGATTTGCTGCCGGTCTACTCTTTCAATGCAGAAGGGTTGTGGTTGCCGGGTGCCAAGGGCAACAAAAAGGTCGGTGATACCAAACGCCTTTCGCGTTGGCAGGATGTGTTGAAGAAAATGCAGGCCGAAGGATTCCCGGTCCAGACGAATAACTAGGAGCACACGCTCAGATGTCTTTGTTCAAACAGCTGTTGATTGCTATCTGTCTGTTCCTGGTGGTCGCCTTCACCGGTAGTTTCATGGTCAGTCTGGAGAGCTCGCGCACTCAGTACGTCAACCAGTTGCACTCCCATGCCCAGGACGCCGCGACGGCGCTGGCGCTTTCCCTGACACCGAACATCGACGACCCGGCGATGGTCGAGTTGCTGGTCAGCTCGATTTTCGACAGCGGTTACTACGCGAGCATCCGCGTGGTCGATCTGAAGACCGACCAGACCCTGGTCGAGCGCACAGGCATTCCGGCGGTCAACAACGTTCCGGACTGGTTCGTCAAACTGATCGGCCTGGAACCTGCCGGTGGTGACGCGATCGTCAGCCGCGGCTGGGAGCAGGCAGCCCGGGTCGAGGTGGTCAGCCACCCGATGTTCGCGCTGGCCAAGTTGTGGCAAAGCGCTTTGGGCAGCCTGGGCTGGTTGCTGCTTTGTGGCGCGGTCAGTGCGGTACTCGGCGCACTGTTGTTGCGTCAGCAATTGCGACCGCTGGATTACATGGTCCAGCAATCCCATGCCATCGCCCGCCGGGAATTTCTCAGCCTGCCGGAACTGCCGCGCACCCCCGAACTTCGCCGGGTCGTGCAGGCCATGAACCAGATGGTCGAGAAGCTCAAGGCGCTGTTCCAGGAGCAGGCCGAGCGCAGTGAAAAACTGCGGGTCGAGTCCTATCAGGACTCGTTGACCGGGTTGGCCAACCGGCGTTATTTCGAAATGCAACTGAATGCGCGGGTAAGTAACCCGGAGCAGGCCAGTTCCGGTTATCTGCTGCTGTTACGGGTCAAGGATCTGGCCGGTCTCAATCAGCGTCTTGGTGGTCAGCGTACCGATGAAGTGCTCAAAGCCGTCGGTGAGCAACTGTCTCGCGAGTGCGCCAAATACCCGGAAACCCAGAACCTGGTCACCCGTATCCGCGGTGGCGAATTTGCCGTACTGGCACCGGGGCTGGTGCGGGCAGAAGCGCTGCAACTGGCGCAGAACCTCGACAGTGCCTTGGCCAGTCTTCACGCTACCGGCGCCACCGATGTGGCTGCCGTGGCATCTATCGGCCTGGCGCCTTTTGCTCACGGCGATTCACCGCAAACCGTGCTCAGCCTGGGCGATCAGGCGCTGGCGCAGGCCGAAGGCCAGGGCGAGCAGAACTGGGCCTGTATCGAACATAGCCTTGCGGCCAGTGTCGGCGACGATCACCACGCCTGGCATCGGATGCTCGACCAGGCGCTGACACAGCGGCGTTTCGAGCTGTATTTCCAACCGGTAGTCGCCGCCCAGGACACGCAACTGGTACTGCATTACAAAGTGCTGTCGCGACTGCTCGACGAGCACGGTCAGACCATCCCCGCCGGGCGTTTTCTGCCTTGGCTGGAGCGCTTCGGCTGGACTGCGCGTCTGGATCGGCTGATGCTCGAGCGGGTGCTGGAGCAAATGAGCGGGCATGAGGCGTCGCTGGCACTGAATCTGTCGTCGGCCACCTTGGCCGACCCGCAGGCGCAAAACAAAATCTTCGAAATACTGCGTGCGCATTCCAACCTCGGCCCGCGCCTGACCCTGGAGATTGGTGAAGAGCAACTGCCTGACCAGGCGGTGCTGGAGCAACTGACCCGGCGCCTGCGTGAGCTTGGCTTCTCCCTGAGCCTGCAACGTTTTGGTGGACGCTTCAGCATGATCGGCAACCTGGCACGGCTGGGGCTGGCGTACCTGAAGATCGATGGCAGCTATATTCGGGCCATTGACCTGGAGAGTGATAAACGCCTGTTCATCGAGGCGATCCAGCGAGCGGCGCACAGCATCGATTTGCCGCTGATTGCCGAGCGGGTCGAGACGGAAGGCGAGTTGTCGGTGATTCGCGAGATGGGGCTATACGGTGTGCAAGGCCAGTTGTTCGGCGAGCCCAAGCCCTGGAAGTAACTCTTTAGAGCTGGCTTGCCCGCGATGAGGTTGGAACAGTCACTGAAAATCAATGATCAGATCAACCCGCTTTCATCCTCATCGATCAACTGACTCAACCCACCCAACGCCTCACGCGCCTGGGTCCGGTCCATCAGTTTGGCCTGGGCCGCCATCGGCAGGTCGGTGACGCGTATCACGCCTTTCTGGGTCAGCACCTGAATCAAGTCATCGAGTACCCGGATCATTTCCAGGTCACTTTGCTTGAGCTGTTTGAGGCTGTTCTCCACCGCCGCGTTGGCAAACCAGGCCTGGATTTCATGATTGTCGGCCGCCAGCGTTTCCGTGGCATCGGCGTAGGCGGCGGGTTCCACGCGTACCAACAGGCCCTGCGCATCGCGTTGCACGTAAAACATTGAGCACCCCTCGGATTTGAGCCAGCGTCGTGCTGTCAGCAGCATAGGTCAACTGCACGCCAGTATGTGGCGCGGTGACGAAATCGTCACCGGGCAGTGGACGCAAACGTGACGGCCGCCCCATAAGGAGCGGTCGTTTTCGTGCATCAGTTGTTGTTGTGATCGACTTTGATGGTCGGGTCGCTACCGGCAATCAGGTTGTGCAGGTTGGCGCTCGACCAGTTGTTGCCTTCCAGCTTGATCGTCACGTCCGGCGTGGCGGCTGCGGCGTTGCCCGAATTGAACTGACCGGCCGAGCTGACCTGCAGCGACGACACACCATCGACCGTGGTGATCTTCAGGAAGTTGTCGATGGTGCTGCCGGTTTCGCCCTGCAACAGATCACGCAGGTCGATCCGGTCGCCTTCGCTGGCCTTGAAGTCCTTGATCACGTCGTTGCCGGTGTCGCCCGCTTTCCAGACGAAGGTATCACCACCGGAACCGCCGATCAGGGTGTCGGTGCCAGTACCGCCGAGCAGGATGTCATTGCCCTTGCCACCGTCGAGGGTGTCGTTACCGCCTGAGCCGAACAGGATGTCATTGCCTGCACCGCCCAGCAGGGTGTCGTTGCCGTCATGGGCACCGGACACATCGAACGCGGTGTAATGCTCGGTGATGTACTGGTGCACGTTGCTGGTGGTGACTTTGCTGACGTCCACGCCGGATTGCTGCGCCACGAAGGCTTGCATCGCCTGATAACCCTCGCCGGCAATGCCGTTGAAGCTCACCAGGTCGCCGAACAGGAGGTCGTTGCCGTCGCCACCGCTGACCGTGTCGTTGCCCGGCATCGTCGCCTCGGTGTGGCCAATGATCGAGTTGGCCAGATCCTTCGGGTCGATGTTGGTTTGTGGCGATTGATCCGAGTCGTACGGCTTCAGGTCGTTGAGGCTCACTCCGCTGTTGAGGCCAATGGCCTCGACATTCGACAGGTTGCTCAACAGTGTAAAGCTGCTGGTGGAGTTGCTGGTGGTGTCCCCGTCGGTGCTGTTGCCGTCGCCGTCACGACCCGAGAACTCGTAGGTGCCGTCACCCTGGGCATGCAGATAGCCGAAGTCCTTGGATGACCAGCTACTTCCGTTGCCATTGCCATTGCCGTTGCCATTGCCGTTGTTGCCGTTGCTGCTCTTGGTCCAGACCGTCACTTGGCCCGAGGCGGTAATGTCGATCTGGTGCGTGCTGTCGGGGAACAGGCTGATCGCGTTACCCAGCTGATAGTTGCTGGTGGTGATCAGGCTATCGAGTGTTGTGCTGCCATACAGGGTCGGGTTGGTCGACTCGCCGCTCTGGTAGTAAGTCGGCTTGCCGTCGGTAATGAAATACGTGAGGTTCTTCGCCCCGGTGTTGGCCACGGCGTCCGCACTCTGGAACCAGTTGGCCGTGGTTTTGAACACGTCCTCGTAGTTGGTGCCGCCGCCGGACGACATCGAGTCCAGAATCGCCTTCAACTGAGTCAGCGCATTCGGGTCATTGAGGTTCACCGACACCGACTTGTTGACCTGGGTGTCGAAGTCCACCAGGAAGATGTTCACCGTACCCGAGTTGCTGCCCAGGCTTTGCTTGAGGGTGTTGAACACCGACGTCAGCGAGTCCTTGGCCGAATTGATCGACGAGGTACTCATACTGCCGGAGCTGTCGACCATGAACGCGATGTTGTAGTTGGTGCCCGGCACCACGGTCAGGCCGCCGATGTCGGCGACGATGATGTCATTGCCATCGGTGCCGGTGACGGTGTCATTGGCTGCGGTGGCAGTGACGGCGTTGTAGACCGCCGGGTACACGGTCACGGGAATCTGCGAAGTGCTGCTGGCCGAACCGCCCAGGGCCTCGGTGGAGGTCGAGGTCACGGTCAGGTTGAACTGGCCGTTGAAGTACGGTGGTGGAGTGACGGTCAGAGAGCCGAGGCTCCAGCCCGTTACGTTGGCCTCGCCATTGGACGCGGTGACCGTGAAGGTATGTCCCGCGCCGTCGGTGAGCGCCGAGCCGACCGGCATGCCGCTGATCTTCAAGCTCAGGCTTTCCGAGCCGTCGGTGTCGGTCAGCGCGGTGGTGATGGCGGACAATTTCACACTGGTGCCTTCGGCACCGGTATTGAGTTTGTAACCGTCGTAGTAGCCTTCGCCATGGGTGCCGTGCAAGTCGGACAGGGTCACACCGGCATTCACCAGATCCGACACGCCGGTGTAAATCGGTACGCCGGCACTGCTCAGGTCGATCGGCGTGCTGCCGTTGACCGACAGGTTGACGTCATAGTTGCCCGGGCCGCTCTGGTTGTGGTGGTAGATGTCCAGGGTGTAGTAACCGCTGCTGGTCGGGGTGAACGAACCATTGAGGTTGCCGCCCGCGCCCCATGTGGTCGAGGCTGCATTCTTGTCACCAATGGTCACCAACAGGCTGTCATCGCCGGTACCGCTGAAGGTGTAGGTCTTGCCGGCTTCGAGGTAGATCAGGCCGGAGGTTTTCGACGCCGTACCGGCGGTCACGCCACCGTCGGACTGCACGTTGGTCACGGTGCTTTTGGAGTTCGCTGTGCCAGCGGCGTCGATCACGTTTTTCAGCGTGGTCGAGTCCGCGCCGTTGCCGTTGGTGCCCAGACCCGAGAGACCGATCCAGACTTCCTTGATCAACCCGGTGGACTTCACGCTGTTGTCGGCAACACTCAGGGTCGGCGCATCCGCCACTGGGGTGATGTCGATCTTGATCGTGCCGGTGTTGCCCAGCACCTGGCCGTCGGTTGGCTGGAACTGGAGTTGCGCGTAGTCAGCCTTTTGGTCGCCAATGCCGGGGCCGTATCCGTCCACACCCGATTCGTTGGCATCCGGCATGAAGCGCAGTTTGCCTGCGTCGATATCAGCCTTGCTGAACGTCTGGTCGGCAGCGACATCTTTCCAGGTCGAACCGTCCAGGTACTGCAGTTTGCCCTCGCCCGGCAGCTGGGTGATTTTCACACCCAGGCTGGCGGCTGGACTGTCGACGTCGCTGACGCCGAAGGTCGACCAGCCAAGAGTCAGCGGCGTGTCTTCGGTACCGGTGACATTGACCGGCGCTGCGACCGGTGCGTCATTGACCGCCACCACGTTGACCGTGGTGGTCGCGGTGTTGGAGTAGTTGCTGCCATCGGTCACCGTCACGGTGATGATCCGCGGCACGGTGCCCGGATCTTCACCGTTGTTGATGAAGGTGATGTTCTTGATCTGCTGCATGTAGTCGGCCAGCGTCGCGTTACCCGACAGGGTCAGGGTGACGCTGCCATTGGTGCTGTTGGCATTGATGGTGATGCCGTTGACGCTGTTGCCCAGGTTCAGCGCATCGCCGTCCTGACGGTTGGTCAGCACGATGGTCGCGCCGGTCAGCAAGGTGCTGTCCGGGTCGGTGATGCTCAGGTCGGTATCGCCGATCGACACGCCCGCACCCGGGGTGTTCTCGGTGAAGGTCACCTTGTAATCGGCCCCGGTGGCGCCGCTGGAATTGTTGGCGTCGAGGTCCAGCACTGGTGGTGCATCGTTGTCGATGATCGACGTGCTGACGCTGCCGTTGGACGAGCTGATCGCCAGGTTCTCGAAGTTGCCGCCGATGGCCGAGTCGATCTTGACCACGAAGTTTTCGGTGCCTTCGGTGATCTTGTCATCGATGGTCGAAATGTCGAACGGCACGCTGCTGGCATTCGCCGGGATCTTGACCGTCGTCACACCGGTGAAGTCCACACCATTGGCTGCGGTGCCGGAGTAGGTCAGGGTTACGGTCACTTCACCGTGAGCCGGGTTGGTCAGCGTGAGGGTGTAATGCGCTGGCTGCCCCTCGACGACAGATGTATCACCCGAGATGCTGATGGTGGTGACGTCACCGGTGTTGGCCGGCGTATTCGGCGTGCCCGAACCTGCTTCGTCGGTGACGGCGGTGGTGAACTGGTCCTTGCCCAGGGTCAGCTTCTCGAAATTGCCAGCGCCGCTGACCGATTCCAGTTTGTTGACGATGAACGGCTGGCCGCCGGTGTAGACGTCATCCTTGGCGATGATGGTGGCGGAACCGGTCGCGGTGTTGGCCGGGACGGTGATCTTGGTGCCGTCGGAGAGGGTGAACTCCAACGGGCCGTGGTTATTGATCGGCAGGCCGGCCGCGTTGGTCAGGGTCACGGTGTAGGTGACCTGGCCGCCTTCAGCCACGGTGGATTTGTCTGCGGTCAAAGTGGCAATGACTTCGCTGGCGGTGTCGGTGATGGCCACGTTGGCCGCGGTGCCGTCGATCACCAGGTTTTCGAAGGCCTTACCGTCGACGCTGGCCGAATCGACGGTCAGGCTCAGGTTGCTTGGGTCTTTGTAGACGTCGTCGCCCTGCACCGGCGCTGTGTAGATGGCCGACAGCTTGCCGGCTTCAATGGTGACGGTGCCGCCATTGCTCAGGGTGACCTTGAGGTCGTGGTCGAGCTTCTGGTCAACCTTGACGGTGAAGGTCGGCGCGAGGTTTTCCTGCACGCCGCCATTGCCTTCGATGCTCACCGTGACCGTGTCGCCCTGGCCCGATAGCTCATCGGTGACAGTGGTGGTGAACTGGTCCTTGCTCAGGGTCAATTTCTCGAAATTGTCAGCGCCGCTGACCGATTCCAGTTTGTTGACGATCGGTGCCTGGCCACCGGTGAACACGTCGTCGGCAGCGGCGATGGTCGCCGTGCCGGTCGCGGTATTGGCCGCGACGGTGATCTTGGTGCCGTCGGAGAGGGTGAACTCCAACGGGCCGTGGTTATTGATCGGCAGGCCGGCCGCGTTGGTCAGGGTCACGGTGTAAGTCACCGAACCGCCTTCAGCCACGGTGGACTTGTCCGCGGTCAGGGTCGCGATGACTTCGCTGACGGTGTCGGTGATGGCCACGTTGGCCGCCGTGCCGTCGATCACCAGGTTTTCGAAGGCCTTGCCGTCAACCGTCGCATCGCTGACACCCACCGTCAGGGTCTGGCCGTCCTTGTAGACGTCGTCACCTTGCACCGGTGCGGTGTAGATGGCCGACAGCTTGCCGGCTTCGATGGTGACGGTGCCGCCATTGCTCAGGGTGACCTTGAGGTCGTGATCGAGCTTCTGGTCGACCTTGACGGTGAAGGTCGGGGCGAGGTTTTCCTGCACGCCGCCATTGCCTTCGATGCTGACGGTGACCTTGTCGGCCTGACCTGATGGCTCATCGGTGACAGTGGTGGTGAACTGGTCCTTGCCCAGGGTCAATTTCTCGAAATTGTCAGCGCCGCTGACCGATTCCAGCTTGTTGACGATGGACGGCTGGCCACCGGTGAACACGTCGTCGGCAGCGGCGATGGTCGCCGTGCCGGTCGCGGTATTGGCCGGGACGGTGATCTTGGTGCCATCGGAGAGGGTGAACTCCAACGGACCATGGTTATTGATCGGCAGACCGGCCGCGTTGGTCAGGGTCACGGTGTAAGTCACCGAACCGCCTTCGGCCACGGTGGACTTGTCCGCGGTCAGGGTCGCGATGACTTCGCTGACGGTGTCGGTGATGGCCACGTTGGCCGCGGTGCCGTCGATCACCAGGTTTTCGAAGGCCTTGCCGTCGACGCTGGCGTCGGTGACACCCACCGTCAGGGTCTGGCCGTCCTTGTAGACGTCGTCGCCCTGCACCGGCGCGGTGTAGATGGCCGACAATTTGCCGGCTTCGATGGTGACGGTGCCGCCATTGCTCAGGGTGACCTTGAGGTCGTGATCGAGCTTCTGGTCGACCTTGACGGTGAAGGTCGGCGCAAGGCTTTCCTGCACGCCGCCATTGCCTTCGATGCTGACGGTGACCTGGTCGCCCTGGTTGTCGCTCGGGGTGCCCGAACCGGGTTCGTCGGTGACGGTGGTTTCGACGTTGGTCTGACCCAGGGTCAGTTTTTCGAAGTTGTCCGCACCAGTAACCGATTCCAGCTTGTTGACGATGGACGGCTGGCCACCGGTGAACACGTCATCGGCAGCGGTGATGGTTGCCGTGCCGGTCGCGGTATTGGCCGGGACGGTGATCTTGGTGCCATCGGAGAGGGTGAACTCCAATGGACCGTGGTTATTGATCGGCAGACCGGCCGCGTTGCTCAGGGTCACGGTGTAAGTCAGCGAACCGCCTTCAGCCACGGTGGATTTGTCCACGGTCAGGGTCGCGATCACTTCGCTGACGGTGTCGTTGATAGCAACCGACGCAGGACCGCCAATGACCAGATTCTCAAACGTCTTACCGGCAACGCTGGCATCAGCGATACCCAGCGAGGCGCTACCGCCATCCTTGTAGACGTCATCACCTTGCGCCGGCAATGCATAGCCAACTTGAGTTGCGCCTGCCGCGATGACCACAGTTTGGCCGTTGCTGAGTGTCACCGTCAGGTCGTGATCCAGCTTCTGGTCGAGTTTGATGGTGAAAGTCGGTGCCTGGTCTTCCAGCACCGGACCAGCGCTTTCGATGGTAACGGTGACCTTGTCGATCACATCGGAAATCGTGGTTACTGCTGGAGCGTTGTTGAGCACCAGACTTTCGAAGTTGCCGCCGGTGGTACCGGTGATGGTGGTGCTGACGGTGCTGCCGTTGTTGTAAACATCGTTGGCCGCAGTCGGCACGTTGACAGTGCCGCTGGTCTGACCCGCTTCGATGGTAATGACCGAGCCATTGCTCAAGGTCACGGTCATCGGTGTGCCGGCCGGATTGCTCAGGGTGGCGGTGTAGGTGATCTGGCCGCCTTCGGTGATGTTGCCGGTGGCCGTCAGGGTCAGCCCGGTGGTGTCCACGGAATCGGTGATGGTGTTCACGGCTGGCGTGGTGTTGGGCACCAGGTTTTCGAAGTTGCCGCCGGTGGTGCCGGTAATGGTGGTGCTGACCGTGCTGCCATTGTTGTAAACATCGTTGGCCGTAGTCGGCACATTGACGCTGCCGCTGGTCTTGCCGGCTTCAATGGTGATGGTCGAACCGTTGGACAGAGTGACGGTTACTGGCGTCTGCGCCGGATTGGTCAGGGTGGCGGTGTAAGTGATCTGACCACCTTCGGTGACTGTGTTGCCGGCCGCCAGGGTGACCGTAGTGGTGTCGACGGTATCGGTGACCTGAGTCACGGCCGGGGTAGTCGGCGGCGTCACAGTGATGCCGCTGCCGCCACTGGTGCCGGTGATAGTTACTTCGATCTGGGTCGCGTCGTTATAAACAGTGTCGTTCGCAGCCAGTGGCACGTTGACGGTGCCGGTGGTCGAGCCCGCGGGAATCACGATCACAGCGCCGTTGGACAAGGTAACAGTCAGGTCACTCAGCGGCGCCTGGGTCAGGGTCGCGGTGTACACCAGCACGCCACCGGCCTCGGTGATGGTCGGCATGGCACTGAGGCTGAGGACTGATTCACTCGGGGTGTTGGTGTTGGTGTTGGTGTTGGTGTTGGCGTTAACGTTGGCATTGGTGGATTGGCCACCCGGGATTTCCAGGGTCGTTTGCCCGGCAGAGTTGATACCCGCAGTTGGGAAGCCGATGGTCGGATCGACGCGGCCAGCGGTGGCGTCAAGCATCACGAAGCTGTGACCGCCACCGGCGGCACCACCAGAACCCGCCGCCGTCGGACCCGCCGCCGTGGCTTCAAGGTCTTTGGTCGGGTCGGCACCGGCGGCAATGGCTTGTTGCAGCTCTTCAACGGACGGCGCGGCCTGCGCGGTGGCGGCTGCCAGATCAGTGCCGGAGTCCGGAGCGTCAGCGCTCCATTGGGTGTCACGGCCCAGGTCGATGGTGCGGCCATCGGCCAGTTCCAGGGACACGGCGCCGGAAAGGCCTGTGTCGATCTGGTCACCGGCAAACAGTTTGTCGCCTTCAACGAGAACGCGGCGGATGCCCTCGGGGGACACCACGAAAACCTGACCGACAATGCTTTTGACGATGGCAACAACACTGCTCATTGAAGACTCTCCGGGGTGTCACGTTCAGTTGACGTCCATAGACCTGATGGCGTCTGCGCTGACCAATCAGGACGTATGCAAAATGGATGCACAAGTTTGACGCATAAATTAGTCAATAATTTGGCTATGTTTTTTCGCTATTAACTTTATGCCAAACTATTGACCTTCTGCAGGTCATCCTAAACAATCGCCCCTGTAATGTCACATTGATATTTCAGTGGTGACCTGTCCTCGGTATGTGATCCAGTTCCGCTTTTGAACTTTCCGACATACGGTCATTCGGCTTGCCATCTTCCGACGCAGCGAGCTCTTTTGCTGTGATTCAAGACAAGAAGTTCTGGGAAATTCCTACATGCGTTCGCCCTTGTTCATGGCTCTACCTTTCGCCCTTGCCGCGTCTTTCGTCCAGGCGCAATCCTTGCCAGACGCCATGCAACAAGCGCTGGATGTCCATCCGGAGGTCCAGGCAGGCGTCAACAGCCGATTGGCTGCGGACTATCAATTGAAGGCTGCGAAAGGTGGATACCTGCCACGGGTCGACCTGCTGGGTGGTTACGGTCGTGAAGGCACCGATAGCGTGACGACGCGCACGGACAGCAGCAGCAACAAGCACTGGGAAACCCTGAATCGCAGTGAGTCCAGTTTGCGGCTGACCCAAATGGTTTTTGACGGTTTTGCGACGTCCAGCGAAGTTGGGCGTCAACAAGCCGCCGTAAACTCCCGCGCCTACTCGCTGCTGAGTACTTCCGAGCGTACCGGGCTGACCGTGGCCCAGGTTTATCTCGACGTGCTGACACGCCGTGAATTCGTGCGTCTGGCCGAGGACAACCTCAAGAGCCACCAACGCATTTACGACCAGATCCAACTGCGTACCCAGCGTGGCGTTGGCAGTGGCGCCGACCTCGATCAGGCCGAGGCGCGGATGGCTCAGGCGCGCAACAACCTGATCACCGAGCAGACCAACCTGGCTGACGCCGAAACCAACTACCTCTCCGCTGTCGGCCAGATGCCCGATCAACTGGAGCGCCCGGCGAGTTTCATGGCACTGATGCCGGCCAACCTGAATGAAGCCCGTGCGCAGATGCTGGAAAACAGCCCGATCCTGCGCTCGGCCGAATCCGATATCGCCGCTGCCGAGAAGCAATACGACACGGCCAAGTCGACGTTCTACCCACGCTTCGATGCTGAGCTGGGTCGCAGCGCGGACAACGACATTGATGGTCAGGACGGCCACAACAACGAATGGCAAGCCATGCTGCGCATGCGCTTCAACCTGTATGCCGGCGGCAGCAACAAGGCCGATCTGGAATCCAAGGCGTACCTGTCGAACCAGGCGCTGGACATCCGCAACAACGCCCTGCGCCAATTGAATGAAGAGCTGGGCCTGGCCTGGAACGCCCTGAACAATGCCAACGCGCAAGTGCCGATTGCTCAGCAATACGTCGATCACAGCACCGCCGTGCGTACCGCTTATCAGCGTCAGTTCAGCCTTGGCGAGCGCACCCTGCTCGATTTGCTCGACAGTGAGAACGAACTGTTTACCTCCTCTCGCCGTCTGGCCGAGATCAGGAACACTCAGTTATTTACGCAGTACCGAATCAAAGCGACCATGGGCGAGTTGCTCAAGAGCCAGGGAGTGGTCGCACCATTGGCATCCGTTGTGCAAAACGATGTGAAGCCCAAGGTCCAATTGCCCGGTATGAACTGAGCAAGACCTTCATTATTCAATTGTTAGCCAAGAGTGCCGAGCGTGGAATCAGAAGTCAGTCGGGTTCAACTCATTCATGATCCGCGCGCGTTGCATGACGATCCGCTGCTGGATGGTCTGCTCGCTCTTTGCATGCTGCACCAGAAGCCTGCCAGCGCGGCAATGCTGACCACCGGCCTGCCGCTGCCCGAGCAACGCTTGAGTGTCGAGTTGCTGCCACGTGCGGCAGCTCGCGCGGGGCTGCAAGGTCGGGTGCTGCAACGCAAGCTGGAGGATATTCCGGCGATTGCCATGCCGGCATTGCTGCTGCTCAAGGACGGTCGCAGTGCCGTCCTGCTTGGCTGGCAAGGCCAAGATCAGGTACGGGTGCTGCTCAGCGAAAGCGATGGCGGCGAGTCCCTGGTTAGCCGTGAGCTGCTGGCCGACGACTATACCGGCAGGGTCTTTTTCGCCCAGCCGCAGCACAAATTCGACGTCAACCACGGCACGCTGATTCCGCGGGCGCGCTCGTGGTTCCGCGATACCCTCAAGCGTTCGCGCTGGTTGTATGTCGACGCCATTGCCGCCAGTTTTTTGATCAACATCATTGCCATGGCTGCGCCGTTGTTCGTGATGAACGTCTACGACCGCGTCGTGCCGAACCAGGCCGAAGCGACGCTCTGGGTGCTGGCACTCGGCATCACGGGCGCCTACCTCTTCGACCTGATCCTGAAAAGCCTGCGCAGCCTGTGCCTGGATCTGGCCGGCAAGAAAACCGACCTGATTATCTCGGCCACGCTGTTCGAGCGCATCGTCGGCATGGCCATGAAATACCGGCCGGCGCGGGTCGGCAGCTTTGCCCAGAACATCCACGAGTTCCAGAACCTGCGCGACTTCCTCGCCTCGCTGACCCTCACCAGCCTGATCGACCTGCCGTTCACCCTGCTGATTTTCATCGTCATCGCGATCCTCGGCGGACACCTGGTGTGGATACCGGTACTGGCATTCCCGATTGCCCTGGTCATCGGCTACGCCCTGCAGAAACCCCTGGTGGCGACCATGGAACGGACCATGGCGCTGGGGGCCGAGCGTCAGTCGAGCCTGATCGAAACCCTGGCCGGCCTGGATGCGGTGAAGGTCAACAACGCCGAAAGCGAACGCCAGTATCAGTGGGAACAGACCATCGGCACCCTCAGTCGTCTTGAGTTGCGGGTGAAAATGCTCTCCGGCCTGGCGATGAACATCACCTTGCTGATCCAGCAACTGGCCGGGGTGATCATGATCGTCTTTGGCGTGTACCAGATCATCGACGGTCACCTGAGCATGGGCGGCCTGATTGCCTGCTATATGCTCAGTGGCCGTGCGCTCAGCCCGCTGGCGTCACTGTCCGGGTTACTGACTCGTTATCAGCAGGCACGGGTGACCATGACCTCGGTCGACCAGATGATGGAGTTGCCCCAAGAGCGCAATTTCGAAGAGCGTCCGCTTAGCCGCAAGGTGCTGCAGGGCGGCATTGAGTGCCGCCAGCTCAACTTCACCTACCCGCAACAGCAGAACCTGGCGCTGAAGAACATCAACCTGTCGATTCGTCCCGGCGAGAAGGTTGGCATCATTGGCCGAAGCGGTTCGGGCAAGAGCTCGCTGGCGAAATTGCTGGTGGGGCTGTATCAGCCGGATGACGGCGCGCTGTTGGTCGATGGTGTGGATATCCGCCAGATCGACGTCAGCGAACTGCGTTACAACATCGGCTACGTGCCCCAGGACATTCAGTTGCTCGCCGGCACCTTGCGCGACAACCTGGTTTCCGGCGCGCGGTATGTCGAGGACGAGCTGGTGCTGCAAGCCGCAGAACTGGCTGGCGTCCACGAGTATGCGCGCCTGCATCCGCAGGGCTATGAACTGCAAGTCGGCGAGCGCGGGCAGAACCTCTCCGGCGGTCAACGACAAAACGTCGCCCTGGCCCGTGCATTGTTGCTCAACCCGCCGATCCTGCTGCTCGACGAGCCGACCAGCGCCATGGACAACACTGGCGAAGAGCGTCTCAAGCAGCGCCTGGCAGCGGTGATCGAAAACAAGACCATGGTGCTGGTGACGCACCGGGCATCGCTGTTGTCGCTGGTGGATCGGCTGATCGTGATCGATCGCGGGCAGATACTCGCCGACGGCCCGAAAGCCGCGGTGATGGAAGCGTTGAAGAAGGGGCAGATCAGTGTTGCTTAAGTCGGGTAAGGATTCGATCCGTCGCTACTTCAAAGGCTCTGCTTCGCTTCAGGGCCAGCCGCTGCCGGAGGTCAACAAGGCGCTGATCGAGGATGCGCCACGCGTGGTGCGGCTGACGATCTGGGCGATCATCGCGTTCTTTGTGTTCCTGATGCTCTGGGCCAATTTCGCGGTGATCGACGAAGTGACCAAGGGCGACGGCAAGGCGATTCCATCGTCGAAGATCCAGAAAATCCAGAACCTTGAAGGCGGTATCGTTGCCGAGCTGTTCGTCAAGGAAGGCCAGATCGTCGAGGCTGGCGCACCGCTTATTCGCCTGGACGACACACGATTTGCTTCGAACGTTGGCGAAACCGAAGCCGATCGGCTGTCGATGCTGCTGCGGGTCGAACGCCTGAGCGCCGAGGTCGAAGATCGCCCGCTGAACTTCCCCGAGGATGTGCTCAAGGCCGTGCCGGGTCAGGCCAAGAGCGAAGAATCGCTCTATATCAGCCGCCGCCAACAGTTGCACGATGAGATTGGCGGCTTGCAGGAGCAGTTGATCCAGCGCCAGCAAGAGCTGCGCGAATTCACGTCCAAGCAGGCGCAGTATCGCCAGCAATTGGGCTTCCAGCGTCAGGAAATCAGCATGTCTGAGCCATTGGTGGCCCAGGGCGCGGTATCGCCGGTGGAAGTCTTGCGCCTCAGGCGTGCCGAAGCGGAGACCCGTGGTCAGCTCGACGCCACCACCCTGGCCATTCCGCGTGCCGAATCGGCAATCAAGGAAGTGCAGCGCAAGGTCGATGAAACCCGCGGCAAGTTCCGTAGCGAAGCCCTGACCCAACTCAACGAAGCACGCACCGACCTGAACAAGGCCCAGGCCACCGGCAAGGCTCTGGAAGACCGGGTCAGCCGGACCCTGGTCACTTCACCAGTGCGGGGCATCGTCAACAAGCTGCTGGTCAATACCATCGGCGGGGTAATCCAGCCAGGCAGCGACCTGGTGGAAATCGTGCCGCTGGACGACACCTTGCTGGTCGAGGCGAAGATCCGCCCGCAGGACATCGCGTTCCTGCATCCGGGGCAGGAAGCGACGGTGAAATTCACTGCCTATGACTACACCATCTACGGTGGGTTGAAGGCCAGGCTGGAGCAGATCGGCGCCGACACCATCACCGATGAAGACAAGAAGACCACCTACTACATCATCAAGCTGCGCACCGACCGCAGCCACTTGGGCACCGATGAAAAGCCGTTGCTGATCATTCCGGGGATGGTGGCTTCCGTGGACATCATCACCGGCAAGAAGACCGTGCTGAGCTACCTGCTCAAGCCGATCATCCGTGCGCGGGCCGAGGCGCTGCACGAGCGCTAGTCCTGCAGCGCGGTTGACGACCTCTTCGCGAGCAAGCCCGCTCCCACAGTGGATCTGTGTTGAAACGCAATTTTTGTGTTTCCACTGACCCCTGTGGGAGCGAGCCTGCTCGCGATGGCGTCCGCCAAAACACCACAACCCTGTCAGAAAGTGACAAATAACATCACACCACGATTCCTCCATTCCCTTGGCAATCGCCATATCGTTATTCATTAACGGTATTTAAATTTCAATTCTTATATCTATAAAGTCAATCTCCTGCGTACCTGCCGACCAATCGGCGCGCCGCACGACACGAACCAACACGGGACCTCCGTGAGTTTCTGATCGACGCGCGCGCCTTTGAGCGTGCCGTGCGTGGGAGTGATTTATGTCTGCAGCTTCAGCTTCGCCAAGCATCGCGCCACAATTCTTTGAAATCCGCCCGTTCAGCGGAGCGGTGGGCGCCGAGATCATCGGTCTCGACCTGTCCCGCCCGATCAATGATGACGATTTTTCCCGCATTCACCGCGCGCACCTGGATCATCACGTGGTGGTGTTCCGCGACCAGCGCATAACCCCTGAACAACAGATCGATTTCAGCCGTCGTTTTGGCGTATTGCAGATCCACGTGCTCAAGCAGTTCCTGCTGGCAGGGCATCCGGAAATCCTCATCGTTTCCAACATCGTCGAAAACGGCCAGAACATCGGCCTGGGCGATGCTGGGAAGTTCTGGCACTCCGATCTTTCTTACAAGGAGCTGCCGAGCCTGGGCTCGATGCTGCATGCCCAGGAGCTGCCGTCAGAAGGCGGCGACACCTTGTTCGCCGACATGCACAAAGCCTGGGACAACCTGCCGCTCGCGTTTCGCAAAGCGGTGGAAGGTCGCTCGGCGGCGCATTCCTACACCGCGCGTTACAGCGAGACCAAATTCGAAGGCAACTGGCGCCCGACCCTGACGCCTGAGCAACTCGCCCAGGTCGCCGAAGTCGTCCACCCGGTCGTGCGCACCCACCCGGAAAACGGCCGCAAGGCGTTGTTCGTCAGCGAGGGGTTCACCACCCGCATCGTTGGCCTGCCGGAAGACGAGAGCCAGCAACTGCTGACTGAGCTCTATGCCCACAGCGTGCTGCCGCAAAACATCTACCGCCATCAATGGCAGCCCCATGACCTGGTGTTCTGGGACAACCGTTCGCTGATCCACCTCGCCGCCGGATGCCCCAGCCATCTGCGCCGCAAGCTGTATCGCACCACCATCCAGGGCGACGCGCCTTTCTGATTTGTCGGAGATCTGATCATGTCCAAACGTCTTCCATTCGCACCGCTGGCCGCGGCCATCGGCCTGGGTTTCAGCCTGATCGCCGGCAGCCTGGTGGCGCCGACCGTGGCCCACGCTGAAGGTGAAATCCGTATCGCCGAACAGTTCGGCATCGTTTACTTGTTGCTCAATGTGGTGCGCGATCAGAACCTGATCGAGAAGTACGGCAAGCAGGAAGGCATCGACATCAAGGTCGACTGGACCCAGCTCTCGGGCGGCGCGGCGGTCAACGATGCACTGCTGTCCGGCTCGATCGACATTGCCGGCGCCGGTGTCGGCCCGCTGTTGACCATCTGGGATCGCACCCACGGCAAGCAGAACGTGAAAGCCGTGGCTTCCCTGGGTAACTTTCCGTACTACCTGGTGAGCAATAATCCGAAAGTCAAAACCATCGCCGACTTTACCGAGAAGGACCGCATCGCAGTGCCAGCGGTGGGCGTGTCGGTGCAGTCGCGCTTCCTGCAATATGCAGCGGCCAAACAGTGGGGTGACAAGGACTTCAATCGCCTCGACAAATACACCATCGCTGTTCCGCACCCCGATGCGACAGCGGCGCTGGTGGCCGGCGGCACCGAGCTGAGCGGGCATTTTTCCAACCCGCCGTTCCAGGATCAGGAACTGGCCAATCCCAATGTGCACGTGGTGCTGAACACCTATGACCTGCTTGGTCCGAACTCGCCGACGGTGCTGTTCGCCACCGAGAAATTCCGCGACGAAAACCCGAAAACCTACAAGGCGTTTATCGATGCACTGACCGAAGCGGCGCAATTCGCGCAGAACGATAAAGGCGCAGCGGCGGACACTTACATCCGCGTTACCAAGGCAAAAATCGACCGCGCCGCGTTGCTGAAAATCATCGACAACCCGCAGTTCGAATTCAGCGTCACGCCGAAAAACACTTACCCGTTGGCCGAGTTCCTCTACCGCGTCGGCGCGATCAAAAACAAACCGGATTCATGGAAGGACTACTTCTTCCAGGACGCCAAGCCGCTGCAAGGGAGCTGACCGAAATGAACGCCCCATTGCAAGGCCACACGGTCAGCAAACCGATCGCGGCAGCCCAGGCGCTGCTGTCGGTCGATAACGTCAGCCTCGAATACCGCACGCCGCAGCGGGTGGTGCGGGCGACCCATCAAGTCAGTTTCGAGATCGATCCGGCGGACCGCTTTGTCCTGCTCGGGCCGTCCGGCTGTGGCAAGTCGACGTTGCTCAAGGCCGCCGCCGGCTTCATCCAGCCAGTGGAAGGCGAGATCCGTCTGCAAGGCCAGCGCGTCGATGCGCCGGGGCCGGACCGGATCGTGGTGTTCCAGGAGTTCGATCAACTGCCGCCGTGGAAAACCGTGAAGCAGAACGTGATGTTTCCGCTTCTGGCCTCGAAAACCCTCAAGCGCAGGGAGGCCGAAGAACGGGCGCTGCACTATCTGGAAAAGGTCGGCCTGGCGGCGTTTGCCGAGGCTTATCCGCACACCTTGTCAGGCGGGATGAAGGCCCGGGTCGCCATCGCTCGGGCGCTGGCGATGCAGCCGAAAATCCTGTTGATGGACGAACCCTTTGCCGCGCTCGATGCCCTGACCCGGCGCAAGATGCAGGAAGAATTGCTGCTGCTCTGGGAGGAAGTGCGTTTCACGCTGCTGTTCGTCACGCACTCTATCGAAGAGGCGCTGGTGGTGGGCAATCGCATTCTGTTGCTGTCACCCCATCCGGGCCGGGTGAGGGCGCAAGTCCACAGCCACCAATACGATTTGCATAGCCTCGGCGGTGTGGCGTTTCAGGAATCGGCGCGACGTATTCACCGGCTGTTGTTCGACGAAGGTCAATCACCGCAAGCCGAACATGAACTGGACTTCGCCGACATCCGCATCGCTTATTGAGCCAGTTGAGAGGAGGGCCCGATGAGCCATTTATCATCCCCGCGTGAAGAGTTCGAAACGGTTTTGCAGCCACTGACCAGCGTACCGCTGGAGAGGGAATTGCCCCTCGGCCAACGTCTGTGGCAACAGGGCTGGCTACGTAAGAGCCTGATCCTGATTTTGCTCTCGGTGCTGTGGGAAGCCGTTGCGCGGTATCAGAACAACGACCTGCTGCTGCCGAGTTTTGTGCAAACCGCTCACGCGTTGTACGACGGTCTGCTCAGCGGTGAATTGCTGAGTAAGGTGTGGATTTCTTTGGTGGTGTTACTCAAGGGCTATCTGATCGGCATCGTCCTGGCGTTTGCCCTGACGACGTTGGCGGTGTCGACACAATTCGGTCGTGACTTGCTCAGTACTCTGACCTCGATGTTCAACCCGTTGCCGGCCATCGCGCTGCTTCCACTGGCGCTGTTGTGGTTCGGGCTGGGGCAAAACAGCCTGATTTTCGTGCTGGTGCATTCGGTGCTCTGGGCGCTGGCGCTGAACACCTACGCTGGCTTCCTCGGCGTCTCGGAAACCCTGCGCATGGCCGGGCGCAACTACGGCCTCAAGGGTATGCGTTTCGTGCTGTTCATCCTGATTCCGGCGGCACTGCCATCAATCCTCGCCGGGCTGAAAATCGGCTGGGCGTTTGCCTGGCGGACATTGATTGCTGCTGAGTTGGTGTTTGGTGCGACCAGCGGGAAGGGCGGGTTGGGCTGGTACATCTTTCAGAATCGCAATGAGCTGTACACGGACAAGGTGTTTGCCGGGTTGGCGGTGGTGATTCTGATTGGGTTGCTGGTGGAGAATCTGGTGTTTGATTCGTTGGAGCGGGTAACGGTGAAGCGCTGGGGGATGCAACGTTGACTGTCTGATTGTGTGAAGTCCGCTTTCACAATGGCTGAGTGGAGTTTGCTAGCATTGCGCTTGAATCAATAAAGATCAGGTACGAGTGCTCGCTATGCAACTTCCGGACATGAACCTGTTGGTCGCCCTCGATGCCTTGCTCGACGAGGGCAGTGTGGTGGGCGCTGCGCGGCGGATGAACCTGAGCCCGGCGGCCATGAGCCGCACGCTAACGCGCATCCGCGAAGCCATTGGCGATCCGATCATGGTACGCGCCGGCCGTGGCCTGGTGCCGACCCCCAAGGCGCTGGAATTGCGCGAGCAGGTGCGCAGTGTGGTGGAGCAGGCCGGGTTACTGTTTCGTTCGGCTGATGCGGTGGAGCTGAGTTCGCTGCGGCGGCGGTTCAGTATTCGGGCCAACGACTTCTTTGTCGGCGTCTACGGTGGCAAGCTGTTCGACACCCTTGACCGGCAAGCGCCGCACTGCGAGTTGCGTTTCGTCCCGGAAGGCGATGGCGATGATGAGGCGTTGCGCGAAGGGCGGATCGATCTGAGCATCAGCAACACCCGGCCGTTGACCCCGGAAGTGAAGATTCAGAACCTGTTTTCCACCCACTTCGTTGGCCTGGTGCGCGAGGATCATCCGCTGCTGGACGATGAGATTACGGCGGAGCGCTACGCGGGCTTCTCGCATATCAGCATGTCCCGGCGTGGCATTGCCCGAGGTCCGATCGATACCGCGCTCAATGCCCTGGGACTGGAGCGACGGGTGGCGGTGATCGCACCAAGCTTTCATGCGGCGATGTTTGCCTTGCCCGATTCCGACCTGATTCTGCCGGTGCCCAAAGAGGCGCTGCTGAGCGTGCGACGGCTCGGACTGAAGCTGCGCTCGTTCGACCTGCCCATCCCGTTGCCGACCCTGATGCTGACCCAGGCCTGGCATCCGCGTTTCGACAAGGATCCGGCCCACCGTTGGCTGCGGGAAACGCTGAAAGCCTGCTGCGATGAGACATGGTTGGCTGCGCAACCGGACTGAGGTCGAGCGCAACTTCCTCCTGTGGGAGCGGGCTTGCTCGCGAAGGCGTTGGATCAGTCGGTATCAATGTTGAATGATAAGCCGCATTCGCGAGCAAGCCCGCTCCCACAGGGGTTTTGTATTGTTGCGTCTAGCGCACTTATAACCTGCCGATAAGTTGATTTTCGTCAGGCGTCACGCTTCCTAGAATGCTTCGGACTTTCCACGCCGGAGCTTGCAGTACATGACTTCCCTTACGGCCCCGGCACCTGTCGCCGCGACCGGCCCGACAGCTTCACCACAGGTTTTCGGCCCGCGGATCATCATCGGCCTGGTGGGCGTATTGCTGGCGGTGCTGGTGTCGGGCCTGAACGAGATGGTGACCAAAGTCGCCCTGGCCGACATCCGCGGTGCATTGGCCATCGGCTACGACGAAGGCACCTGGCTGGTCGCCTGTTACACCGCGACTTCCGTGGCGGCCATGGCGTTCGCGCCGTGGTGTGCGGTGACGTTCTCATTGCGGCGTTTCACCCTGTGGGCCATCGGCCTGTTCACCCTGCTGGGTGTGTTGTGCCCCTTCGCCCCGAATTACGAAAGCCTGTTGTTGCTGCGCACCTTGCAAGGCCTGGCGGGCGGTGCATTGCCACCCATGCTGATGACCGTGGCCCTGCGGTTTTTGCCCGCCAACGTGAAGTTGTATGGCCTGGCCGGTTATGCCCTGACGGCGACGTTCGGCCCGGGCCTGGGCACGCCGTTGGCCGGGTTGTGGACCGAGTATGTCGGCTGGCAATGGACCTTCTGGCAAATCATCGCGCCGTGCCTGATTGCCATGGCGGCGGTGGCGTATGGCTTGCCCCAGGACCCGCTGCGACTGGAGCGCTTCAAGTCCTTCAACTGGCGCGGTGTGCTGCTGGGTTTTCCCGCCATCTGCATGCTGGTGATCGGCATCCTGCAGGGCAATCGCCTGGACTGGTTCGAGTCGAACCTGATCTGCGGATTGCTCGGCGGCGGGTTGTTGTTGCTGGTGCTGTTTTTGACCGGCGAGTGGTCGCAGCCGATGCCGTTTTTCAAGATGCAGATGCTAGGCATCCGCAATCTGTCCTTCGCCCTGCTGACCCTGGCGGGCGTGCTGGTGGTATTGCAGGCGGTGATCATTATTCCGTCCAGCTACCTGGCGCAGGTCCAGGGTTATCGCCCGGTGCAGACCGCGCCGATCATGCTGCTGGCGGCG
Source organism: Pseudomonas sp. BF-R-19 (assembly GCF_019956445.1). Lineage (NCBI taxonomy): Bacteria > Pseudomonadati > Pseudomonadota > Gammaproteobacteria > Pseudomonadales > Pseudomonadaceae > Pseudomonas > Pseudomonas sp. BF-R-19. The sequence continues at coordinate 61,049 of NZ_JAHBDN010000040.1, read as the reverse complement.
CTGCCGCAATTGATTGCGCTGCCGTTGGTGGCGGCGCTGTGCAACTTTCGCTGGGTCGATTGCCGCTGGGTGTTGGGCATCGGCCTGAGCATGCTGGCGCTGTCGTGCGTCGGCGGCTCGCAGCTGACGTCCGCATGGATTCGCGATGATTTCTATGTGCTGCAATGGCTGCAGATTTTCGGTCAGCCCATGGCGGTGTTGCCGCTGCTGATGCTGTCCACCGGCAGCATCAACCCGATGGATGGGCCGTTCGCATCGGCCTGGTTCAACACCGTCAAAGGCCTGTCGGCGGTCATCGCCACCGGGGTGATCGAGGCGCTGACCACGGCACGCCTGCATTTTCACTCGACCATGCTGGTCGACCGCCTCGGCAACTCGCTGCTGGCCGAGCGCGACAGCGCAAGCCTTGCTCATCGACTGCATGAGCAAGCGGTGGTGCTCACTTCCTCTGATCTTTACCTGTGCATGGCCGGTATCGCCGTGACCTTGATCCTGCTGATTTTCTGGCTGCCGACACGGATCTTTCCGCCGCGCGCACCGACCTGAATGCTCCACTGATACAGAAGGTTTTTATGAACACTCACGCAAAGCAGAAAGTCGCGGTTGGCGTGGCCACCGCATTGGCCGTCGGCGTGTTGCTGTACCTGGCGATGCCCGGCCTGTTCGGCAAGCGTACCCAGCAGAACACCAACGATGCTTATGTCTCGGCGGATTTCACCCTGGTCGTGCCGCGGGTTGCCGGGTTTATCAAACAAGTGCTGGTCGAGGACAACCAGCAGGTCAAGGCCGGGCAGTTGCTGGCGCTGATCGATGACCGCGATCTACGCGCCGCCGCCGAGGCCGCCGATGCCGAAACGCTGGTCGCCAGGGCGCAACTGCAAAACGCCCGGGCGACCCTCGAGCGCCAGGCGTCGGTGATTGCCCAGGCGCAATCCTCGGTGGTTTCGGCCAAGGCGGAAATGGCCTTTGCCGAGCATGAATTGAACCGCTACAACCACCTCGCCGGGGTGGGCGCCGGCACGGTGCAAAATGCGCAACAGGCGCAAACGCGCATCGACCAGGCATCCGCACGAATGGCCAATGCCACGGCGGTGCTGGCGGCGGAACGCAAGCAGGTGGAGATCCTCACGGCCCAGCGCGATGCAGCCGAAGGGGGGCTGAAACGGGCGCAAGCGCAGCTGGAAATGGCCAGCTACGAGTTGTCCTATACGCGGATCGTCGCGCCACAGGACGGCATGGTCGGCGAACGCGCGGTGCGGGTCGGCGCCTACGTCACCCCGGGCAGCAAAATCCTCGCCGTGGTGCCGCTGGCGCAGGCTTACGTGATGGCCAATTTCCAGGAGACCCAACTGACGGATGTACAGCCTGGGCAGGCTGTGCAAGTGCGCGTCGACAGCCTGGGTGGTGCGGCATTGAACGGTCGTGTCGAAAGCATTGCACCGGCCACCGGGGTGACGTTCGCCGCGGTCAAGCCGGACAACGCCACCGGCAACTTCACCAAAGTGGTGCAGCGGATACCGGTGAAGATCGTGCTGGAGCCGGGGCAGTCGCTGGCCGAGCGCTTGCGGGTGGGGATGTCGGTGGAGGCGAGTATTGATACGGCCACCGCCAAGGTGAAAGAGGTTGTTCAGCGATGAAGATTTTCGTTGGTCGCGCTGACGCCTTCGCGAGCAAGTCGGATCGCCGCACCGCCGCTCCCACAGGGGAATGCGTTTCAATGTGGGAGCGGGCTTGCTCGCGAAGAGGCCATCAGCCTCGCCTGACTTTTTCTGCCTTGCTTGTGCTGAGCCTGTCAGCCTGTACCGTCGGTCCGGACTTCCAGACGCCCGAAGCCACCGAAATCACCGAATGGTCGAAACCATCAAGGGCCGCTGCCAGCCAGGCCGTCACCGAAACGATGGCCGAGCGCTGGTGGGAAGTGTTCCACGACCCCAAACTTTCAGCCCTGAGCCAACGCGCCCTGACCGACAACCTCGACCTGAAGCTGGCCAGCAGCCGCTTGCAGCAAAGTCGTGCAGTGCGTCAGGTCATCACCGCCGAGCGCTACCCCAACACGGCTGCCAGCGGCCGTTACGGACGCAACCGCAACAGTGGTGAAGGCCTGAACGACCCGTCAGGACACAACGGCCAATCTGCCTTCAACCTGTGGGATGCCGGCTTTTCCGCGTCCTGGGAGCTGGATTTCTGGGGGCGCGTGCGGCGGGAAACCGAAGCGGCCGACGCCAATCTGGAAGTCGCCGAGAACGACCGACGCGGTGTGCTGCTGTCGGTGTTGGCCGAAACCGCCCAGGACTACATTCAGCTGCGCGGTGTGCAGAACACCCGGCTCGTCACCGAGCAGAATCTCGACGTCGCCCGCCATAGCCTGGAGCTCTCGCAGTTGCGCCTGGCCGACGGCGTCGCGACGGATCTGGATGTCGCCGAAGCCGCCGCACAAGTGGCGGCCATCGAATCACGCCTGCCCGCACTGGAGCAGCGCCAGTGGCAACTGATCAACGCCTTGAGTCTGTTGATGGGCGAACCGCCCCAGGCATTGGCGGCGGAGTTATCCACAGACGCGCCGGTGCCGCAAACGCCGCGTCAGGTCGCCATTGGCTTGCCCTCGCAACTGGCTGCACGTCGGCCGGACATTCGCCAGGCCGAAGCGCGACTGCATGCCGCCACTGCCAGCATCGGCGTGGCCAAGGGCGATTTCTATCCGCGAATCACCCTGTCGGGGAATATCGGCTCCCAGGCCATGCAACTGAGCGATTTCGGCTCCTGGGGTTCGCGTTCGTTCGGCATCGGCCCGCAATTCAGCTTGCCGCTGTTCGACGGAGGCCGCTTGCGTGGCGTGCTCGAGTTGCGTGAAGCGCAACAACAGGAAGCCGCTATCGCCTATCAGCAAACCGTGCTGCGCGCCTGGCATGAAATCGATGATCAACTGACCGCCTACAACGCCAGCCAGTTACGCCGCGACAGCCTGGCCGAAGCCGTGCGCCAGAACCGCATTGCGCTGGACACCGCGCAACAGCAGTACGTCGAGGGCGTGGTGGATTTCGTCACCGTACTCACCGTGCAAGGGGCGTTGCTGGCCACGCAGGAGCAGTGGGTCGAGAGCTCGACCGGCGTGTCGCTGGCGGCCGTCGGGTTGTACAAGGCGTTGGGTGGCGGATGGCAGTCGGTGTATCCCGTGGCAGAGACGGCGTACTTCGAGCCGGTCGGATGACTATGGGTTGTACCTGTCCGGCAATACCGGGCAATGAGTGGCGTCATCGCAACCTTCAGGATTTCGACGACAAGTCCGCCATGCCCTTGAGCAACTCGATCGGCAGCGGAAAGACAATGGTCGAGCTCTTGTCGCCGGCAATCGAACTCAGGGTCTGCATGTAGCGCAACTGCATGGCCCCCGGTTGGCGGCCAAGCATTTCGGCGGCCTGCATGAGTTTTTCCGAGGCTTGCAATTCACCCTCGGCGTGGATCACCTTGGCTCGCCGTTCCCTTTCGGCTTCGGCCTGCTTGGCGATGGCGCGGATCATCGATTCGTTGAGGTCCACGTGTTTGATCTCGACGTTGGCGACCTTGATGCCCCAGGCGTCGGTCTGGGCGTCGAGCACTTGCTGGATGTCCAGGTTCAAGCGTTCGCGTTCGGCCAACAGTTCGTCCAGTTCGTGTTTACCCAGCACCGCCCGTAGCGTGGTTTGCGCCAATTGGCTGGTGGCGGCCAGGAAATCCTCGACCTGGATGATTGCCTTCTGCGGATCGAGTACGCGGAAATACAGCACCGCGTTGACCTTGACCGACACGTTGTCGCGGGTGATTACGTCTTGCGGCGGCACGTCCAGCACCACGGTGCGCAAATCGACCCTGACCATTTGCTGGACCACCGGAATCAGCAGGATCAGGCCAGGGCCCTTGACCTGCCAGAAGCGCCCGAGCTGGAACACCACGCCGCGCTCGTATTCGCGCAGGATGCGGAACGTCGACCCCGCCAGTGCGATGATCAACAGTAGCAGCGCGACAAGACCCAATTGCAAACCCATGACTATTCTCCGCCCGGCGCCGCGTCAGCCGCGGCCACTTGCAGCAGCAAGCCCTTGCGCCCCACCACCCGCACCTGTTGCCCAGGTTGCAGCGGCGTCGCGCTGAGCACTTGCCATCGTTCTCCTTGCAGATGAACCCAGCCGCCATAGGCGTTGCCGAGCTGTACTGAAGTGACCGGCGTTTCGCTGCCGACCAGCCCGGCATCACCGCTGACCGTGTGGCGTGGTCGGGTCTTCAGGGCGTGAAACACCAGGTAGATCAGCAACAGCGCGCTGACCAATCCCAGGCCTATCATCAACGGCACGGGTACATCGGTATTGGTCAGGATCACCGCGCCGATCACGAACATCACGATGCCGCCCAGGCCGATCACGCCGTAATTGGGCAGGGCCGCCTCGGCGATCAGGAACGCGATGCCAAAGGTGATCAGCCAGATCCCGACGGGGTTGGGCAATAGCACCACAACCGTGTCGGCGGCGCCGGCCAATCCGCTCAACGCCAACAGCAACGCAACTGCACAACAACGCGTGTTCACTTGACCCTCCGGGAGAGTCGTGGAGTGGCTCTGCATTCAGTTTAGTTGAGCCTTGGCCGGTATGAATTTTGCTCAACTACCATCGACATCCGATGGGCGGATTTCCCGCCGGATCGCGCTGACAGGCCTAGACTTTTACTACGCAAGCAAAACTTTAACCATCGTCCGCCAGCGGTCATGGCGGGCACCGAGGTGCATCATGCGTATGGCAAGAACCGTGCAGCGAAGCCTGGAAAAGGCTCAATGCGAATATGACATCGTCAGCCACCCACACTCGGCCAGCAGCCTCGAAACGGCACGGGTCGCAGGTATTCCTGCCGAACGGGTGGCCAAATCGGTGATCCTCGACGATCACCATGGGCATTACCTGATGGCCGTGCTGCCCGCCAGCCGTCACCTGGACCTGAGCAAAGTCCGCAGCAGCGGTGAGTGGCAGGTTTCCCGCGAAAGCAACCTGGCGCACCTGTTCGATGATTGCGAACGCGGTGCCGTACCGGCGCTGGGTGAATCCTATGGGTTGGAGGTGGTCATCGATCCGCTGCTGACCCGGCAGAAAGACATCTATCTGGAGGCCGGCAACCACGTCAACCTGGTGCGCATGGACATGCCCGAGTTTCTGAAAATGGTGCCGCATGCCGAGGTGCGGGAGTTGAGTCATTGAGTTTTTTTCGTCAGTGCTGACGTCATCGCGAGCAGGCTCGCTCCCACAGGTTTTGTGATCGACTCAGAACCGTGTGGGAGCGAGCGTGCTCGCGATGACCGCGCAGCGGTCCCTTAATCAGTTCACAGGAGCTAGACATGGAAAGCCCAACCCACAACCTTCCCTCCCTGTTCAAGCAACTCGGCCTGCCGGACGACGCCGAAAGCATCGATAAATTCATTGCCACCCATTCACCGCTCAAACCGGAGCTGCACCTTGCGGATGCATTTTTCTGGAACCCGAGTCAGGCGGAGCTTCTGCGTGAGGAGATACTCGATGACGCGGATTGGGCGGAAGTGGTGGATCAGCTGGATGTGCTGCTGAGGAAGGGGCGGGGGGTGTGAATCGTCATCGTCCGGGCGGCCACTGTCGGGAGGTATGGACCAGCGCGAGTATCCAGATGGCGTCCAGTCCCTGTTCGTAGACAATGCGGTAACTCTGATGTGGAATCAGCTCGCGAGTGCCTGAAATGATCCCGGCAGGGCCGCTTTGCGGGTATTGGGCAAGCCGGGATAGCGCATCGCTGAACCGGTTGTCCATGTCGATGGCTGCTTTCGGGTTAACGGCATGCAGGTAATCCCAAATGTCTGCACGGTCCTGTGCTGCTTCTTTCGTCCATATTATTTTCATTCCTGTAGCTCGGCCCGCCTGCGCCTGACAGCGAACTCTGCCTCGATTTCATCATTTGTCAGCCCGTCGCCGGCGCGCATCGAAGCGCGTGCGGTGTCCACTTTGCGCTGCAGGAACTCTTCGTATTCGCGAGCTTGCTGCTGGGTTTGAACGAACTGACGCATCATTTCCCGAACGATTTGTGAGGCAGGACGATGAGCGGCTTCTGCCTCTGCCATGAACTGTTCACGCAATTCAGACTCAAGTTTCATTGTAAAAACGGCTTGTTTCGACATGGCTGCCTTCTCAGTTGTAGTGCTGACAAAGTATATACATTTTCAGTACGGTAGCTGGTTCACCCCGTATGGCTTCGCGACGGATGGAAGCCAATGTGTTTCAAAACTTGACGGAAAATCCCCTCCAATGCAATATTGATAGTTAGCAAACTAACAGTGTGTATTTTCCCTCGTGCCGAATAACCTCGACGTTCTCCAGATGAACATCAGCAGTGCCATGGTGGTGGCCGCCAGGCATTGGCGCAAAATCTGCCAGACCACGCTGGCCAACTATGGAATCTCCGAAGCCTGCGCCGTTCCGCTGTTGATGATCGGGCGTCTGGGCGAGGGTGTGCGGCAGGTGACGGTGGCCCAGGCAGCCGGGATGGAGAGCCCGTCGCTGGTGCGCTTGCTCGATCAGTTGTGCCATGGCGGCTACGTCTGCCGCACCGAAGATGTACAGGACCGTCGTGCCAAATGCCTGAGCCTGACCGAAACCGGTCGGGAGCTGGTGCAGGCGGTCGAAGTGGAACTGGTGCGCTTGCGCCACGAAGTCCTTGAAGGCATCGACCAGAGTGATCTGGAGGCTACGCTGCGGGTACTGAGAGCTTTTGAAGCGGCCACGCCGCCATCGGTGGCCAACTCTTGAACGGATTTTTCTCTGGCATGCCCCCGGCGCGGGACTGGTTCTACGGAGTCCGAACCTTCGCCGCATCGATGATCGCGCTGTACATCGCCCTGCTCATGCAAATGCCGCGTCCGTACTGGGCGATGGCCACGGTGTACATCGTTTCCAGCCCGTTTCTCGGCCCTACCAGTTCCAAGGCGCTGTACCGGGCGGTCGGCACCTTTATCGGCGCTGCGGCGGCGGTTCTGTTCGTGCCGATGTTCGTGCAGAGCCCTTACGTGCTGGTGGTGGTTATTGCGCTGTGGACCGGGACGCTGCTGTTTCTGTCCCTGCATTTGCGCACGGCCAACAACTACGCCTTGATGCTCGCCGGATACACCTTGCCGTTGATTGCCCTGCCTGTGGTGAACAACCCGTTGGGGGTATGGGACGTGGCCGAGGCACGGACCGAAGAAATCTTTCTCGGCATCGCCGTGGCGGCGGTGGTCGGTGCCATGTTCTGGCCCCGGCGCCTGGCGCCGGTGTTCAATGATTCGGTGAGCAAGTGGTTTACCGATGCATCGACCTACAGCCTGCGCTTCCTGGGCCGCAACGTGCAGCCTGAAGAAGTCAGCGCGTTGCGCGCATCGATGGTCGCCACGTTCAACTCCCTGGAGTTGATGATCGGTCAGTTGCCCCACGAAGGCTCGCGTCCGCAGACAGTGCGCAATACCAAGGAATTGCGCGGACGGATGATTCACCTGTTGCCAGTGATCGATGCCCTCGACGACGCGCTTTACGCCCTGGAACGGCGCACCCCGGAGCTTGTGGACAAGTTTGCACCCTTGCTGGCCGCCACCACCGAATGGCTCGAGCACAAGGATGCCGATCTCGTCCGCTGGCAAGCCCTGAAGGATCAACTCGAGGCCCTGCAACCAGCTCCCGAAGCGCTGGACGACCGCAAGCAACTGCTGTTCTCCAACGCCATTTACCGTCTCGGCGAGTGGATCGATTTGTGGCAGGACTGCCGCAGCCTGCAATACGCCATCCAGTGCGAAAGCCAGGACAGCTGGCGCGCGGTGTATCGTCACTGGCGACTGGGACGACTATCGCCGTTCCTGGATCGCGGCCTGATGTTTTACTCCGCAGCATCGACCGTTACGGCAATCATTGTCGCCTCGGTATTGTGGATTCTGCTCGGCTGGACCGATGGTGGCAGCGCAGTGATCCTGGCGGCGGTGGCGTGCAGTTTCTTTGCCTCGATGGACGACCCGGCGCCGCAGATTTACCGGTTCTTTTTCTGGACAGCGATGTCGGTGGTGTTCGCCAGCCTTTATCTGTTTCTGGTGTTGCCCAACCTGCATGACTTTCCGATGCTGGTGCTGGCGTTTGCCGTGCCGTTCATTTGCGTCGGAACCCTGACGGTCAAGCCGCAGTTTTACCTGGGCATGTTGCTGACCCTGGTCAACACTTCGTCCTTCATCAGCATTCAGGGCGCTTACGACGCGGACTTCCTCAGTTTCGCCAACTCCAACCTGGCCGGTCCCATGGGGTTGCTGTTCGCGTTCATCTGGACCCTGATTGCCCGGCCGTTCGGTGCCGAGCTGGCGGCCAAGCGCCTGACCCGTTTCAGCTGGCGTGACATCGTCAGCCTCTCCGAGCCGGCCACGTTGTCTGAGCATCGGCTTCTGGGCATACGGATGCTCGATCGGCTGATGCAGCATCTGCCGCGCCTGGCCATGACCGGCCAGGACTCCGGCGTGGCGCTGCGGGAAGTGCGGGTGGCGCTGAATCTGTTGGACCTGCTCGCTTATACGCCGCGGGTCCTTGGTGTACCGCAGGTGCTACTGCGCCAGGTGGTGACCGAGGTGGGCGAGTACTTCAAGGCCTGTCTCAAGGCCGGTGAGCGCTTGCAGGCACCGAGCCCGTTGCTGATGACCCTCGACCGCACGCGTCGCGCCCTCAGCGGTGCCGGCGATGATGAAACCCGTCGGCACTTGCTGCACGCCCTGAGCGGCCTGCGCCTGGCACTGTTGCCCGGCGTCGAATTCGTCGGTTCCGCCGAGCCCGAAGAACCGCTTCCCCATGGCATTGATGGAGCGCCTTTATGATCGGTGACCTGGATCTGAGCGGGGTGTTCCTGCCCACGCTACTGGTGCTGATGGGCATTACGTATGTGTTGTACCTGTTGGTGCACGGGGTGCTGACGCGCCTGCACTTTTACCGTCTGGTCTGGCACCGGGCATTGTTCAACGTGGCTCTCTACGCCTTGCTGCTTGGCGCCGTGGACTCACTCAGTCGATACCTGATGACATGAAAAAACCGTTTCTAACCCTCGGTCGCGTGGTGTTGACCCTGCTGATCGTGTGCTTCGCCGTTGTCGTGGTCTGGCGCATGGTGATGTATTACATGTTCGCGCCCTGGACCCGCGATGGGCACATCCGTGCCGACATCGTGCAAATCGCGCCGGATGTCTCCGGGCTGATCCAGCAAGTGGAGGTGCGCGACAACCAGTTGGTCAAGCGCGGCCAGGTGCTGTTCAGCATCGATCCGGACCGCTTCAGGCTGGCCCTGCGCCAGGCGAAAGCGGCCGTCGCCGACCGCGAAGAAACCCTGGCCCAGGCCCAGCGCGAGGCCAGGCGGAACAAGGGTCTTGGCAACCTGGTGCCGGGTGAGCAACTGGAAGAAAGCCAGTCGAAAGTGGCCCGCGCCCAAGTGGCCTTGATGGAAGCCCAGGTGGCGGTGGACAGCGCGCAGCTCAACCTCGACCGCTCGGTGATCCGCAGCCCGGTGGACGGCTACGTCAACGACCGCGCGCCACGGGCCCAGGAGTTCGTCAGCGCCGGGCGTCCGGTGTTGTCGGTGGTCGACAGCAACTCGTTCCATATCGATGGCTATTTCGAAGAAACCAAACTGAACGGCATCCATATCGGGCAAAGCGTCGACATCCGGGTGATCGGCGACAATGCGCGCCTGCGCGGGCATGTGGAGAGCATCGTCGCCGGTATCGAAGACCGCGACCGCACCAGCGGCAACAACCTGCTGCCCAACGTCAATCCGGCGTTCAGCTGGGTGCGGCTGGCCCAGCGGATTCCGGTGCGCATCGCTTTCGATGACGTGCCGGAAGATTTCCGCATGATCGCCGGGCGCACCGCCACGGTATCGATCATCGACGATCAGAAGCGGGAGCCGGCGCAATGAGCAAGGCCTCGGGTTTGGCGGTCGCCGGGTTAGGCTTGCTGCTGTCGGCGTGTCAGATGGTCGGGCCGGATTATCATTTGCCTGAAGAGGCGGCTGTTCATCGTCCAGACTTGCAGGGCGATCTGGCGGTCGACGGTAAAACGGTGGTGTCCGCACCGGTGCCGGCCGATTGGTGGCGTTTGTACAAGGACCCGCGACTCGACCAGTTGGTACAACAGGCCATGGCTTCCAACACCGATTTGCGGGTGGCGGCGGCCAGTCTGTCGCGGTCTCGCGCTCAGGTCGAAGAGGCACAAGCGGCGGGCGGCTGGAGCGGCGGCGTGCAGATGGGCGCCCAGCGCTTGCAGGAGTCCGGCCAGGCCTTCCTGCTGCCGGAAAAAGTGCCGGTGGCCAACATCGGCGATATCGGCATCAGCGCGTCGTACCAGTTCGACCTGTTCGGCACCTTGCAACGCGGTATCGAAGCGGCCAAGGCCAATGCCGATGCGACGCAGGCAGCCGCCGATACTGCACGCATCACCGTGGTGGCCGATGTGGTTCGCGCCTACACCCAAGTGTGTGCGGCCAATGAGGAGCGGGAAATCGCCCAGCATTCCCTCGACCTGCAAGCCCAGAGCACCACGCTGATCCAGCGCCTGCGCGATGCCGGACGTGGTGACGAAACCCAGGTCACCCGTTCGCAAACCCAATTCAAATCCCTGCGCGCCGACATGCCGCGCTATGAAGCCGCGCGTCAGGCCGGGCTGTACCGCTTGTCGATGTTGCTGGCCAAACCGGTGGATCAACTGCCGGCCGGCACCGCCACCTGCGACGAGCTGCCAAAAATCGCGCAATTGATTCCGGTGGGCGATGGCGCCGCATTGCTCAAGCGTCGTCCTGATGTACGGCAGGCCGAGCGTCGGCTGGCGGCCGCGACGGCCGGTATTGGCGTCGCCACGGGCGAGCTGTACCCGAATATCAGCATCGGCGCGACCATCGGTACCGTCGGTATCCTCGACGATCTCGGCGATCCGTCCACCAACCGCTGGGGCTTCGGCCCGTCGCTGACCTGGAACGTGCCGACCAACGGCGCCCGGGCGCGCATCCGCGAAGCCGAAGCGGTGACCCAGGCGACCCTGGCGCATTTCGATGGGGTGGTACTCAACGCCATTCGCGAGACCCAGACTGGCCTGGCCCAGTACACGGCATTGCTGCAGCGCCGCGACGCACTGGCCGATGCCGAGCAATCGGCAAAACTGGCGGCCGACCAGACGCACCGCTTCTTCCAGGCCGGCCGCGCCTCGTTCCTGGCGGACCTGCAAGCCACCCGCACCTACATCGACGTCACGGCGCAACTGGCGGCCGCGAACACCCAGGTTGCCGCCAGTCAGATCGATTTGTTCCTCGCCTTGGGCGGCGGTTGGGAAAGCGGACGAACGCAAGCGTCGAACTCCGGCAAACCCTGAGGCCGTTGCTATGCTTTGAAGTGTTGGAGGGCGCCCTGTGCAAAGCGCCCTTTCTTCGCACAAGGCTCGCGCAGGTCAGGGGGAAACCAATAATGAAAAACCCTTACGCTCTCGGCTTCTGGTGCGCCATCGTGGCGTTGGTGCTGCTGTCGGCCACCTATTTCTACGGCATCATGCTGGCCCACCAGATCGACAAGGCTCTGGTGTTCCTCGACAGTGCCGCCGCGCTGATTGCCGTGATGTCCATTGCGGTGGTGGCTTGGGCCTCGGTCCAGAACCAACGCATCAAGAAAAGACAACTCGAACAAGGCAAGACCCTGGTCCTGATCTGGGACACCAAGGTGGCATTGCGTCGTGTCGAAACGGTGTTCGACCGCTATTTCTGGGGCAGTTACTGGCAACCGGGGCGCACCTTTCAGGAAGTCATGGGCGAATTGACCGGCACGCCGCTGGAAAAAAGCCTCGAGACCCTGAAAAAACAATGCCTGGCGCTGGACCGGCAAGTGGCTGACGACGGTCGGCACTGGCTCAGCAATGCCCGGGAACTGGCCGATGTCGCCACGGCCATGGCCCGCGAACGCTATCAACTGGACTTCTGCGACCCGCGCGAGGAAGTGACGGGCGGGGCGGTGATCAACCGCGACTTCGAAGTGCTGGTATACACCTGGACTGCGCGGCTCAAAAGTTTTGATCATCAACTGGATGAGATCGAGGTCCAGTATTCCTGATTCGATGTTGGCAAGGCTGACGCCTTCGCGAGCAAGCCCGCTCCCACAGGAATACGCATTCCAATGTGGGAGCGGGCTTGCTCGCGAAGGCGATTGTATAGGCGCAAAGAATCCCCAGCCCAGCGAACACCCCCCCAAGACACTCTTTCACCTTTAATCATTGAGCCGTTCGTCGCACCCGGTGCTAATCTGCAATTCACTTTCAGTACAGTCGAGCCGCAACCCTTCATGGGTTCAGGGAAGACGACCTCACTTTCTACAACGGACATGAACGGGGCATACATGAATAAATCAGCAGGCGTGCTACTGGGAATTGTTGTCGCAATCGGTGCCATCAGCGCAGGCGGAGCCTGGTTCACCGGCACCAAGATCGAAGGTGTGTTGAACACCTCGATTGCCGATACCAATAAGGAATTGCAGGCGGCGATGGTCGGTTCCAACGGGACAGCGTCGCTGGAACTGGTGTCGCTGGAGCGTCATGTATTCAGCAGCACCGCGCACTACCGCCTCAAGGGCGAAGGCGAAATGTTCGGCGAAGCGCCGGTCGAGTTGCTGTTTGTCGATCACATCGAACACGGCCCGTTGCCGTTCTCGCGCCTGATGTCGCTGAAGTGGCTGCCGGTCCTGGCGACCAGTCACTACGAACTGGAAAAGACCCCGTCCACCGAGAAGTGGTTTGCCGCCGCCAAGGACAAATCCCCGCTGACCGGCGTGGTCAACATCGGTTATGACAACTCTACCAATGGCACCCTCGAGTTGCAGCCGCTGGAAATGGCCCTGGATGACAAGTCGAGCTTGAAGTTCTCCGGCCTGAGCATGGACGTCGACGCCAGCGCCAAGGCGCAGAAGGTCAAGGCCAGCGGCTACATGGACAGCCTGAAGGTGACCACCGTGTCCGAGGATCAGGCACCGGTGCAGGTTGAATTGAACGGCCTGACCCTGGCCAGCAACCTGACAAAAAGTACCTACGGTTTCTACACCGGCGAAAACGTTCTTGAGCTGGCCAGCGGCAAATCGACTTTTGGCGTCACGCAGTCGGTGCTGGACTTCAAGAAATTCGAAATGAAAAACCTGACTGAAGAAAAGGGTAGCAACGTCTCCGGGCGTGCCGACTACAAGGTCGGCGACGTGTCCCTGAACGGCAAGACCATCGGTTCCGGGGCGCTGGCCATGAGCCTGAAGAACCTCGACATTCCGGCCACCCTGTCATTGATGCAGGTTTACCAGAGCAAACTGCAGCCGTATGAAAGGGCGGCGGCCGAAGCAGCGGCGGCCGGCCTGCCGGCGCCAGAGCTGAAACTGACCGAAGCCGAAGAAGCACTGCTCAAGTCCAGCCTGGAAAAACTGCTGGCGGCCGGTCCGCAGGTGGCCCTGGAAAACCTGTCGTTCAACACCGCCAACGGTGAGAGCCGCGCCAACATGGTGCTCGACCTGACCAAGCCACAGGCCATCGATCTGCCGACCGATCAGTTGGTCAGACAGCTGATCGCGCTGCTGGACTTCAAACTGCAAGTGTCCAAACCGATGCTGGTCGATGTGCTCACCGTGCAATCGCAAATCGACGGTCAGACCGACGCCAAGCTGATTGCCGACCAGGCCACCGCCACCGCGGACATGTTCAGCAGCATGGCGGTCGGCAGCCAACTGGCAAAACTGGACGGCAATAACATCGTCACCAACTTGCGTTACGCCAACAATCAGGTGGACTTCAACGGCCAGAAAATGACCGTCGAAGAGTTTGCCAGTTTTGTGATGAGCAAGTTCGCAGATGCTGGTGCCACCGAGTAACGGCGGCTGTTAACTCTGCAACGCCCGGCCTCTGCATCGCGCAGGCGTCGGGCGTTTTGCTGTCCGCCCCCTAGGGGACGTCACGGATCAGGCGCCATGCCTCTTCCCATGGCAGCGGTTGTTTCATCCGCTCGGCGAGCATCGCCATTGTCCGATCCATCTCGCAGGCTACCGCCGCCGACACCACACCGTTTTTGCCGAACAGGCCAATGAAAGGCGGATCGTAGGGGTCGCCCTTGAACTCGACTTCGTCCCAGGCCTCGGCGTGGCCGAGGTAGTCGTAGGTTTTACCGAAATGCCAGGTCCAGAAAAACGGCACGTCGAGGTAATGCTCGTCACCGCCCAGCATATTGGCCGCGGCGATCCGCGCCTGCTGTTGGGCCAGTCGCCAGTGTTCGATGCGCAGGTGTTGCTTGTTCAGCGGGAACGTTGCGATATCGCCAGCTGCCCAGAGGCCGTCGGCCACGCGCATTGCGCCATCGACACGCAGCGAGCGGTCCTGCTCCTTCGGCAAGCCGGTAAAGGCCGCAGTGGCTGGCGTGACGCCAATGCCGACCAGCACCAGATTGGCCGCCAGGCGTTGGCCGTTGTCCAGGCGCACGGCTTCGACCTTGTCCGTCCCTTCGATCTGTACCGCATTGCCCTGGGTATGAAACACGACGCCATTGGCTTCATGTCGTGCGCGAATGGCCTTGCCGACCGTGTCGCCGAACTGTTTGGCAAACGGCACTTCGTGGCGGGCCAGCACGGTCACGTGCAGGCCAAGCTGGCGCAGGGACGAGGCGGACTCCATGGCAATGAAACTGTCACCGATGATCACCACCCGCTGGCCGGCGCTGGCGCTGTCCAGAATCTGTTGCGCATGGGCTTTGGAGCGTAAGACGAACACTTGCGGCAGGTCGGCGCCCGGCAGCGTCAGCGGGTTGGGCACGCCGCCGGTGGCCAACAGCGCGGCGTCGTATGTCAGTGTTTGGCCGTCCGTCAGCCGCAGCGTCCGGTTTGACGCATCCAGGCTTGCCACTTCGCCCTGCAGGCGCTCGATCCGCTGCTCGCGGTAAAAGTCCTCGTCACGCAGCGGCGGGACTTCGTCCAGCGGCATCTCTCCGGCGATCACGTACTTGCTCAGCGCGGTGCGGTCGTATCCGGCATCGGCTTCGCAGTCGATCAACAGTAACCGGCCGCCGAAACCTTTCTCGCGCAAACACGCTGCCGCCGCCGTGCCTGCCGCGCCAGCGCCGACAATGATGAAGGTTCGTGGATCGTCGGCCGGTGGCGTGTGGGCACCCGGCATCGGCTGGTCGCCGACCCAGATGTCGCCGTCACGCACTTCAAGGGGATAGCGCTTGAGGCTGTCCAGGGCTGGCGGCTCACACAGCCCGCCATCCTCGATCCGAAACTGCGCCTTGTGCCACGGACAGGTCAGGCGCCCGTTGCATACCGCACCGTCAGCCAGCGGGGCTCCGGCGTGCGGGCATTCGGCCTGATAAGCGCGCAGTTGTTCGCCGGCCCGCAACAGCAGAATCTTGCTGTCCTGGACCTGCACTTCCAGACCCCGGTCTTCGGGCACATTGGCGACACGCGCAACGCGATGCAGAGTCATGATCGCTCTCCAGACAGACGTTTCACTTATGAGTCTGGTACTTATCGCGAGGTTCAGCCAATTGCCCCTGCCACGGCGTGAACGGTCCGGATATAGTTTGCACGCCGACGACGGCCCAACACGCACAAGGTGCTCCGGTATGCCCCGATTGACCTCAATGAACCCTTGGCTCGCGGCCTTGGCAGTCGCCCTTTGCGTGCAGTTCCCGGCACAGGCCCAGGAACGCTTCACCCTGAATATTCCCGGGGTCTCCGATGACCGTCTGTTCACGTCGGCCGCTGCGAGCGATTCCGCGGGTTGTGGCGGGCATAACATTTCCCCGGCATTGAACTGGAACGCCGGCCCGGAAGCGACCCAAAGCTACGCCATCGTCATGCACGACCCAGACGGCCAGAAAGGCCAGGGCGTCGATAACTGGGTGCATTACGGCATCAAGGCCGCTACCCACCAGATCCCGGCGGGCGCCGGGAGCAAACCCGGCCTCGAGGGTGTTGGCGGTACCAACAGCAAAAACACCACCGGCTACATCGGCCCCTGCCCACCTATTGGCGACAGCGCGCACCACTACATCATCCAGATCTACGCCCTGGACCTGGCCCCGGACGCCTTGCCCGCCGGCCTGACCCGTGCGCAACTGCTGGAAAAAATCAAAGGCCATGTCCTGAAAAACAGCAGCGTAGTGCGGCGCTATCACCGCTGAAGGCTGATCGCCCCAGCGGATTTGCCGAAAACTGAAGTTCGCGGCATTCCGGGGATTTGGCATCCACCCCCGAAAGCGCGCACTATCAGGCTATAGCCGATGCGTTGGAGGATGCCGTGGCAAAAAAAATCGACCGCATCGCCCAAATGCTCAACTGCCCACAAAAGGGCGAGGAACTGCGGCGAGCGATTACCGAGAGTCGCAAGGATTTTCTGCTGAACCAGCCGGAAGAGGATGTTGTTGAAGACGACGACCTTGAAGAGGAGTTTTTCGAGGACGACGAGGACGATGATGAGTACGACGAGTTCGACTGGACGACAGAATGAAAAAAACCGCTTCGGCGGTTTTTTTTTGTGGGCCAGGACAGCACCGGTCGGAGATTCGTTGACCCTCATGCAGGGAATGGAACACTATAAGGTACTTTTTTTCGTACCTTTGAGGCCGTCATGGAACAGCTACTTGCAAGCCGTTCGGTCAGCATCACCGAACTCAAGCGCAGCCCGAGCACTGTCATCGAGCAAGCGGGTTCCGAGCCTGTTGCCGTGCTCAACCACAATCGCCCTGCCGCCTATCTTTTACCGCACGCGGCCTATCAACAGCTGCTGGATCGGCTACACGCTGCCGAACTTCGTGAAGCCATTGCGGCCAGCCGCAACGATCCGCGTCCGGCCATTGCTGCCGATACCGTGTTTGCCGAGCTTGATGCGCTGATAGATGAGGTAGCAGCCGAGCAAAACCGCCCATGAGGCAATTGCTTTTCTCTGCATTGGCACGGGACGATCTGCTGCAAGTCGCTCGTTTTATCGCCCGAGACAACCCTGAACGGGCCCGGACGTTTGTGCGCGAGCTACGCATGCAGTGCACACGATTGATCGATCAACCGAACCTGGGTGTTTCAAGAGACGATTGCGCCAAGGGATTGCGAATGCTTGCCCATGGCAGATATCTGGTTTTCTACTGTTGGGTGGGCGACGAGATCAAGGTCGAACGCGTACTGCACAGTGCGAGAGACATCGCCCGGCTGTTTGAAAAAAACAGCATTGACAATTAGGCGCCAAGCCTTCAAACACCCACAAAAAAGCCCCAGACCCATAAGGCCTGAGGCTTTCTCGTTACAACGTATGGTGCACCAGGCGGGATTCGAACCCACGACCCCTGCCTTCGGAGGGCAGTACTCTATCCAGCTGAGCTACTGGTGCAGCGGGCGCCATGATACTCATATGCACTGCGGGCGTCCATGCTGCTGAATCGCCTGCGTTTTTTTAAAGCTGTAACGGGCGTTTGCTACGTTGATCAGAAAAAATAGGCAAAAGCGTCGTTTTCGTTCTTTTTTTCGAACAGGCTATTGTCCTTTACCCCCTTTGATCCTAGGATTCGTTTGAGATTTCAAACGCTCTTGTCTGGGTGCTGAACCGCACGATTTGAATCAGTGCGCTATTTATGTGCTTCAGCCCGGTGAATGATTTCCCTGACGGCAGCCTATCGAGGCGCCTTTCTACAATCATAATTTGCTCCGCATTCATTGCGGTGCTGTTAAGGAAAGCCGACATGCAGCTTAAAGACACCCAGTTGTTCCGCCAGCAAGCCTTCATCGATGGCGCGTGGGTTGATGCGGACAATGGTCAGACGATCAAGGTCAACAACCCGGCAACGGGCGAAATCCTGGGCACCGTGCCGAAAATGGGCGCTGCCGAAACCCGCCGTGCGATCGAAGCTGCTGACAAAGCGCTGCCGGCCTGGCGTGCACTGACCGCCAAAGAACGTGCGACCAAGCTGCGTCGCTGGTTCGAGCTGATCATCGAGAACCAGGAAGACCTGGCTCGCCTGATGACCCTGGAGCAAGGCAAGCCATTGGCCGAAGCCAAGGGCGAAATCGTCTACGCCGCTTCCTTCATCGAATGGTTCGCCGAAGAAGCCAAGCGCATCTACGGTGACGTGATTCCGGGCCACCAGCCAGACAAGCGCCTGATCGTGATCAAGCAGCCAATCGGCGTGACCGCTGCAATCACCCCGTGGAACTTCCCGGCTGCAATGATCACCCGTAAAGCCGGCCCGGCCCTGGCCGCCGGTTGCACCATGGTGCTCAAGCCTGCTTCGCAAACTCCTTTCTCCGCCTTCGCCCTGGCCGAACTGGCCCAGCGTGCCGGCATCCCGGCTGGCGTGTTCAGCGTGGTTTCCGGCAGCGCCGGCGACATCGGCAGCGAGCTGACCAGCAACCCGATCGTGCGCAAGCTGTCCTTCACCGGTTCGACTGAAATCGGTCGTCAACTGATGTCGGAATGCGCCAAGGACATCAAGAAAGTGTCCCTGGAACTGGGCGGCAACGCTCCGTTCATCGTGTTCGACGACGCGGACCTGGATAAGGCCGTCGAAGGCGCGATCATTTCCAAATACCGCAACAATGGTCAGACCTGCGTCTGCGCCAACCGCCTGTACATTCAGGATTCGGTCTACGACGCATTCGCCGAGAAGCTGAAAGTGGCTGTGGCCAAGCTCAAGATCGGTAACGGTCTGGAAGACGGCACCACCACTGGCCCGCTGATCGACGAAAAAGCCGTGGCCAAGGTGCAAGAGCACATTGCCGACGCCATTTCCAAAGGCGCCACCGTGTTGTCCGGCGGCAAGCCGATGGAAGGCAACTTCTTCGAGCCGACCATCCTGACCAACGTGCCGAACAACGCTGCCGTGGCCAAGGAAGAAACCTTCGGCCCACTGGCGCCACTGTTCCGCTTCAAAGACGAAGCCGATGTGATCGCGATGTCCAACGACACCGAGTTCGGTCTGGCCTCGTACTTCTATGCTCGTGACCTGGGTCGTGTGTTCCGTGTGGCTGAAGCCCTGGAATACGGCATGGTCGGCGTCAACACCGGGTTGATCTCCAACGAAGTCGCGCCGTTCGGCGGCATCAAGGCCTCGGGCCTGGGCCGTGAAGGCTCCAAGTACGGCATCGAAGATTACCTGGAAATCAAATACCTCTGCCTGGGCATCTAAGCTCGAAGGTATAAGCCGGGAAGGTATTGCTTGAAACGCAAAGGGCACGAGAGCGCTGTCCCTTTGCGTGCGTAAAACCGGAATTTTCTCTGTGGCCGGGAACACTGTGGCAGTCGATCATCGCATGCTGCCGCCGTTGCTCCCCGTCGCTTTATCCTTGAACCACGCCGCCCGATGAGCGGTGAATGAGGAATGTATGAGCAAGACTAACGCTTCTTTGATGGCCCGCCGTACCGCTGCTGTACCACGTGGTGTTGGCCAGATTCACCCGATCTTCGCCGATTCTGCGAAGAACGCGACCGTAACCGACGTTGAAGGTCGTGAGTTCATCGACTTCGCCGGCGGTATCGCTGTGCTGAACACCGGCCACGTGCACCCGAAAATCATCGCCGCCGTGACCGAGCAGCTGAACAAGCTGACCCACACCTGCTTCCAGGTTCTGGCCTACGAGCCGTACGTGGAAGTGTGCGAAAAAATCAACGCCAAGGTCCCAGGTGATTTCGACAAGAAAACCCTGCTGGTGACCACCGGCTCCGAAGCTGTGGAAAACTCCATCAAGATCGCCCGTGCCGCCACTGGCCGTGCCGGCGTGATCGCCTTCACCGGCGCCTACCACGGTCGCACCATGATGACCCTGGGCCTGACCGGTAAAGTCGTACCTTACTCGGCCGGCATGGGCCTGATGCCAGGCGGCATCTTCCGCGCGCTGTACCCGAACGAACTGCACGGCGTGAGCATCGACGATTCGATCGCTTCCATCGAACGCATCTTCAAGAACGACGCCGAGCCGAAAGACATCGCCGCGATCATCATCGAACCGGTTCAGGGCGAAGGCGGTTTCTACGTCGCGCCTAAAGAATTCATGAAGCGTCTGCGTGCCCTGTGCGACCAGCACGGCATCCTGCTGATCGCTGACGAAGTACAGACTGGCGCTGGCCGTACCGGTACGTTCTTCGCCATGGAACAGATGGGCGTTGCTGCCGACCTGACCACCTTCGCCAAATCCATCGCTGGCGGCTTCCCGCTGGCCGGTGTGTGCGGCAAGGCCGAATACATGGACGCCATCGCTCCAGGCGGCCTGGGCGGCACCTACGCCGGTAGCCCGATCGCTTGCGCCGCGGCCCTGGCCGTGATGGAAGTGTTCGAAGAAGAACACCTGCTGGATCGTTGCAAGGCTGTTGGCGAGCGTCTGGTAACCGGCCTGAAGGCCATCCAGGCCAAGTACCCGGTGATCGGTGAAGTCCGTGCCCTGGGCGCGATGATCGCGGTCGAGCTGTTCGAAAACGGCGACAGCCACAAGCCGAACGCCGCAGCCGTGGCGTCCGTTGTGGCCAAGGCTCGCGACAAGGGTCTGATCCTGCTGTCCTGCGGCACCTACGGCAACGTTCTGCGCGTCCTGGTACCGCTGACCTCGCCGGACGAGCAACTGGACAAAGGCCTGGCGATCATCGAAGAGTGCTTCTCCGAGCTCTGATCCCCAGTGTGACCTGATCCACAAAAAACCCGCTTCGGCGGGTTTTTTCATGCCCCTTGAAACGCATCCCGCGCATTAGCACTGTATCGAATGGCCAGCATTGGCTAAGGTTCCTGCATTGCCAGGGAGAGCTGTATGACAACTGTCATTTTACCCGCCGTTCCAAGAGTCCTGATCGCCGAGGCCGACCCCTGGTCCCGGGATTTGCTCAAGGAAGTGTTGTTGAACGTACGCTGCGATGCACGGCTGGATTTGTGCGCAGATGGCCAGCAAGCGCTGGAGCTATTGGCCGCCAACCCCTATGACCTGGTGATCGCCGACTGGGAGTTGCCGGGCGTCGATGGCCTGAATGTCCTGCGCAATGTCCGTCAGCGCAAACGCAACCCGCCGCTGCCCTTCATCCTCATGAGCAGTCGCAACGACAGTGCCAGCGTGCGCGAGGCCTTGCCGCTGGTACCGGCTGCCTACCTGACCAAACCCCTGAATATGCAAAGCCTGACCCATCGATTGCAGGGGTTACTGTTGAACGCTGGCGAAGAAGTCGCGTGCGAAGTGCCGTCGCTGGCACCGGGCATGACGTTGTCGGTGTTTCTGGAGCGTCGACGGGAATTGGCCGACGGCGCGCCGCTGATGACCGACGTGCAAGTGGCGGTCAAACGCAGCCTCAATCCCAATGGCCTCGACCTGACGGTGCTGGAAGGTGAAATCCGCACCGATCCGCAGGTCACGGCCGTGCTGATCGCCGCTGCCAACAGCGCGGCCCAGCACCACGGCGCCGCTGTGCAAACCCTGTCCCAGGCGCTGCATCGCCTGGGCACCGGGCAGAGCATGAACCTGATTCTCGGGCTGGCGCTCAAGCGCAGTGCCCGGCTCAGCGATCCGCAATTGGCCGACTATGCCGAGCGATACTGGGATCTGTCGCTGCACACCGCCGAATACGCGCGAACCCTGGCGCGCTTGCTCGATCTGGATCAGGAGCGCTGCTATTGCGCTGGCATGTTGCATCGTCTTGGCGATCTGGCGTTGCTGCGCTGTTTGCAGGAATGGAAACAGGCCGGTGGCGAACTGGACGAGCAGGAGGACGTGGGCGAAGCGCTGGTTGAATTTGGCGCGGCCTATGGTTCGGCCCTGCGCACGCGCTGGCGCCTGCCGCTGGAGTTACGGGAGCTGATTGCGGCGGCCTACCAGCTCGGTGGCGGGGTTTACTCCCGCGAAGCGCTGGTGATGAACATGGCGGCGCAAATGGCGCGCCTGACCGAGCATGAGGGCATTGAGGTGCTGGCGAAGAGCCGGACGGCGCGGTTGCTCAAGATCGGCTTGCCGGAGTTGATGCGTTTGCGCAGGAAGTAAAGCCACCACTCAACCCTGTGGGAGCGAGCTTGCTCGCGATAGCGGACTGTCTGCCAACATTGATGTTGAATGAGCCGCCGCCATCGCGAGCAAGCTCGCTCCCACAGGGTTCTATGGTGTTCCTGTCAGGCAGTAACAATCCGGTTCTTGCCCTCGCGCTTGGCCTGATACATCGCGGCATCCGCGCGGGAAAACAGGTTTTCCACGTTTTCGTCCGCGGCGCTCAGGCTGGTCAGGCCCTGGCTGACGGTGATGCCGAACGTCCGGCCTTCATGGGTAAAGCGCAATCGCTGAATCTGCTGTTGCAAGCGTTCAGCCACTTGCAGGGCCATCTGCGGCATACAGCCGGGAAACACCGCTGCGAACTCCTCACCGCCAATGCGCCCGAACAGGTCGCCACGGCGCAACGCTGCGCGGCCGCTATCGGCGATGCGTTGCAACACGTTGTCGCCTTCCTGGTGACCATAGGTGTCGTTGATGATTTTGAAGTTATCGATGTCCAGCATCAGGAACGACAGCGGCTCGCCCTGTTGTCGGGCGTGTTCGAACGCGCGGTGAGCGCATTCGAAGAAATGCCGGCGATTGCTGCTCTGGGTCAGCGCGTCGGTGGTGGCCAAGCGATGCAGCTCGCTTTCCATCTGCTTCTTGTCAGTGATGTCTTCGGCGATGCCGACGATAATCACCGGTTGCCCCGGTTCGGCCTGGCGGTCGATGTAGCATTTGTCGCTGAGCCAGCGCACTTGGCCATCGGCGGCAATGATTCGATACTCGCGGTCTTCGACGGCGCCTTTGTCCAGCACTTCGGCCAGGCTGCGTTCGGCGTAGTCCAGGTCGTCAGGGTAAATGCTGTCGCGCCATTGGTTGCAGTCGGCCAGCAGTAGATCGGCCGAACGGCCAAAGATCCGTTCGTAGGCGGGGCTGACGTAAAGCACCTGGCGGGTTTCCCAATCGAATGCCCACAGCACCGCGTTGACGCTCATCAGCAAGGTGTTGAGCAACTGTTCGCGTTTGCTCAGGCGTGCGACTTCACTTTGGGCGTGCATCAGCGCCATCAGGGTCTGCGCGGCCTCGGGCCAATGGGGCGGAGATGAGTCTTGCAGGTTTTTTTCGGCCATCGACAAAAATCTCAAAGGGCATGCCGCGCGCGATCGCGGCCAACATCAAGCCCGCCGGGGATGGCGAAGTGTCTTTGAGATAGGGCTTTTCAGATGAAGTTCCCGCCTTTTGTGGCGAGGGAGCTGGCTCCCGCCGGGCGGTACTGATGGCGCGATATTGCAGTCACGCCGCATAACCAATGTGGGAGCGAGCAAGCCCGCTCCCACAGGTTTTTTTCAGACAGCGGCAGGACGCAGGGAGTAGGTCTTCAGCTGACCGGCGAAGTCGCGCAGGGACTGAATCCCGCTGGCTTCGGCTTCGTGTACCCAGTCCTTGATGGCCGCGAGCATGTCGTGGCCATTTGAGCTGGTCTTGACCCAGATCTGCTGCAGGGCCAGGCGTTTCTCGTAAATTACCTTCAGCGCCTGACTGTGTTCGAGCATGTTCTGGATGCGTACGTGGTGTTTGTCGTCCAGCAGGCTGGTCTCCCGCGAAAGCAGGCGTTTGGCCCGGTGGAACTGGTGACGTACCGAGTGATCGACCTTTTCCAGCTCTTGCTTGACCAGCGGGCCGATCACCAATTTGCGGTACTGGGCCATGATCTGGAAGCGGTTGTTGAGGATCGCCATGGCGGTGTCCATGTCCAGGTTGCCCTTGCCTTCGACGCGATGGGCAATCGGCGCAACCCGCTGGACCTTGGCCAGGCGCAGGAAGCTGAAGACTTGAATCCACGCCCAGCCCAGGTCGAATTCCCACTTCTTCACCGACAGTTTTGCCGAGTTAGGGTAGGTGTGATGGTTGTTATGCAGTTCTTCGCCGCCAATCAGGATGCCCCACGGCACCAGGTTGGTCGCCGCATCGCGGCATTCGAAGTTGCGGTAGCCGATGGCATGGCCCAGGCCATTGACCACGCCGGCGGCCCACACCGGGATCCACATCATCTGGATGGCCCAGATGGTGATGCCGATGGTGCCGAACAGCAGCAGGTCGATAACGCCCATGATCGCGATGCCCAGCAGCGGGTAGCGGCTATAGAGGTTGCGCTCGATCCAGTCTTCGGGGCAGTTCTTGCCGTAGATGCGCAGCGTCTCGGGGTTTTCCGCTTCGGCGCGGTACAACTCGGCGCCTTTGCGCAGCACCGTTGACAAACCCTTGATGACCGGGCTGTGCGGATCATCGACGGTTTCGCATTTGGCGTGATGCTTGCGGTGGATGGCGGTCCACTCGCGGGTGTTCTGCGCCGTGGTCAGCCACAGCCAGAAACGGAAGAAATGTTTAAGGCCCCCATTCAGCTCCAGGGAGCGATGGGCCGAGTAACGATGCAGATAGACCGTGACGGCGATGATCGTGACGTGGGTCATCAGCAGGGTGACTGCTACCAGCGACCAGGGCGACAAGCCAAGAAAACCTTCGTACCACATAGGCTGTAGGGCCCTCGATAAAGAAAAAAACAGCCGTTGCATTATCACTAAGCCCACACAGAAAACCAGTCGCCCTTTCAGATAAGAGTGGCTGGATGTGTCTTTAAACCATCATTCCAACCTTTTTGTAGGGACATGGATCGCCGGATGTCTGCCACCTATCGCGATGCCTTGCGCGCAGCGCTGCTCTATCTGTTGCTTTCTGTGGTTTGGCTGCAGATCAGTGACCATTTATTAAACAGTTTCTTCGATAGCTCTGCCGAGCGACTGCGATGGCAACTGATCAACGGTTATGTTTGGGTGCTGTTCAGCGCCGGGTTGATCTTCATTGCCCGGGCGCGGCTGCTGCGGTGTCTGGGTATCGGCGCCAAGCTGCGTGAGCGCGACGCCGACCGCATGCGCTTGCGCCAGGCAGCAGCCGTGTTCGACTGCACCCGCGAAGGCGTGCTGGTCACCAGTCGGGAAGGCGTGATCGTCCATGTGAACCGGGCCTTTATGGAAATCACCGGTTACGGGGGTGAGGACGTGCTGGGGCAGCGGCCCAATCTGTTCAAGTCCGGGCGACATTCTCCTGAGTTCTATCAGGTGATGTTTGCCGCGCTCGCCAGTGTCGGGGAGTGGAGTGGGGAAATCTGGAACCGGCGCAAAAGCGGCGAGATTTACCCGCAATGGCAAACGATCCGCCTGATCCACGACGACTACGGCCAGCCGAGTCAATATGTGGCGGTGTTTTCCGACATCAGTGCAATCAAGAACTCCGAACACGAGCTGATGCACCTGGCGCACCACGATCCGCTGACCGACCTGCCGAACCGCCTGCTGTTCACCGATCGCGCCGAACAGGCCCTGGCCTCGGCACAGGTGCACAAACGTGGCTGCGCGCTGCTGATGATCGATCTCGATCACTTCAAGATGATCAACGACAGCCTCGGGCATACCATCGGTGATCAGTTGCTCAAGGCTGTGGCCGAGCGCCTGGGCGCCATGTTCGGTCCTGGCTTCACCCTGGCCAGGCTGGGCGGAGATGAATTCGCCGTGCTCGCCGAAAGCTGTCCGCAACTGGTTCAGGCCGCTGCGTTGGCTCAGCGGATCATCGACGGCCTCAAAGCACCATTCTCTATCGATGACCATCAGTTGTTCATCAACACCAGCATCGGCATCAGCCTGTTCCCCAGCGATGCCTTGAGCGTCGAGCAACTGCTGCGCAATGCCGACTCTGCACTGTTCAAGGCCAAGAGCACGGGGCGCAATGATTATGCCCTGTACACCGAAGAGCTGACGGCCCACGCCCAGCAACGGGTGGAGATCGCCTTCGAATTGCGCCGTGCCCTGGACCGGCAAGAGCTGCGGGTCCATTACCAGCCGGTTCACGACCTCAAGACCAGCCGCCTGATCGGCGTCGAGGCGCTGGTGCGTTGGCAGCACCCGCAGCGGGGGCTGGTGTCGCCAGCGGAATTCATTCCGGTCGCCGAACGAACCGGCCTGATTGCTGAAATCGATGCCTGGGTCATGGCGCAGGCGTGCCGGCAGATGTGCCAGTGGCAGCAGGGCGGGGTGGTGCTGTCGTTCGTCGCGGTCAACGTGTCTTCGCGTCTGTTCGCCCGTCGAGAGCTGTATCAGCAGGTGGCGCAGGTCCTGCGCGAAACCGGGCTGGAGCCGGCGTTTCTGGAGCTGGAAGTCACCGAAAGCGCGGTGATGGAGGACCCGGAAGTCGCACTGGAACAAATGCATCGCCTGCGCGAGCTGGGTGTGCGCCTGACCATCGACGACTTCGGTACGGGTTACTCATCGCTGTTGCGGCTCAAGCGCCTGCCGGTGCAAAAGTTGAAAATCGACCAGGGCTTCGTCGCCGGATTGCCGTGGGATGAGGACGATGCGGCGATTTCACGGGTGATCATCGCTCTGGCCCAGAGCATGGGCATGCAGGTGCATGCCGAGGGGATCGAGCAGGTTGAGCAGGCTGCTTTCCTACTCAAACAGGGGTGTGATCTGGGGCAGGGTTACTGGTTCGGGCGGCCAGTGCCGGCGTCGCAGCTGGATTGGAATCATGCGCCGGTGATCGCCTGATTTACAAAACCCCTGTGGGAGCGAGCCTGCTCGCGATAGCGGCATATCAGTCGATATTTCTGGCGACTGACACTCCCTCATCGCGAGCAGGCTCGCTCCCACAGGGTTTTTGGCGTGCTGGAAACACGGTGATTCACCTCAAACCCTTGTCCCTCCAGTTAATCTCTTATGGTTATATAAACATTCTTAAATAGTCTTTTTAAGAATATCTGAGTCTCTCTAGTATTGCTCTCAAGCCGCAAGCAGTGCCGACACTGCGAGGCAACCTCTCAGTTGAAGGAGCAGCAATATGAGCGCATCCCTGCGTAGCGTCGACGGTCAAGACGAAGCCACCATCCTGCGTGAAATCCAGAGTGCCCTGCGCGATCTGCGCTTTGGTGCCGTGGAAATCACCGTGCACAACGCCCAGGTGGTGCAGATCGAGCGCAAGGAAAAATTCCGTTTGCAGCAGCCGGGCAACAAGCCGGGCTGAGGCGAATCAGGCAACGCGATATCCCATAAGAAAAAGCCAACAAACCAAGAATTCCAGGAGCTTTCACCATGTCGTCGATTCGTCATTTCGCTTTGGCCGCCCTGGCCAGCGCCCTTTTTGCCGGTTCCGCCGTTGCCAAGGACTACGAACTGCTCAACGTGTCGTACGACCCGACCCGCGAGCTGTACCAGGACTACAACGCCGAGTTCATCAAGTTCTGGCAGAAGGAGCACGCGGGCGACACCGTGAAGGTCCAGCAATCCCACGGCGGTTCGGGCAAGCAAGGCCGGGCGGTGATCGATGGCCTGCGTGCCGACGTCGTGACCCTGGCCCTGGCCGGTGACATCGACGAAATCGCCAAGCTCGGCAAAACCCTGCCGGCCGATTGGCAAAAACGCTTGCCGGAAGCGAGCACGCCTTACACCTCGACCATCGTGTTCCTGGTGCGCAAGGGCAACCCTAAAGGCATCAAGGACTGGGGCGACCTCGTCAAGAATGACGTCTCGGTGATCACGCCGAACCCGAAAACCTCCGGCGGTGCACGCTGGAACTTCCTCGCGGCGTGGGCCTATGGCCTGAAAGCCAACGGCGGCGACGAAGCCAAGGCCAAGGAGTACGTACAAACCCTGTTCAAGCACGTGCCAGTGCTGGACACCGGCGCTCGCGGCTCGACCATTACCTTCGTCAACAATGGTCAGGGCGACGTATTGCTGGCCTGGGAAAACGAAGCCTTCCTGGCCCTGAAAGAAGAGGGCGGCGCCGACAAGTTCGACATCGTCGTGCCTTCGCTGTCGATTCTCGCCGAGCCACCGGTTGCGGTAGTCGACAAGAACGCCGAGAAAAAGGGCAACGCGCAGATCGCCGAGGCCTACCTCAAGCACCTGTACAGCCCGGCCGGCCAGGAAATCGCAGCGAAGAACTTCTATCGTCCACGTGACAAGGACGTGGCCGCCAAGTACGCCCAGCAGTTCCCGAAACTGGAACTGGTAAGCATCGACAAGGACTTCGGCGGCTGGAAAACCGCACAGCCGAAATTCTTCAATGACGGGGGCGTGTTCGACCAGATCTACCAGGCGCAATAACCTGGCTTAAGCTGCATGACATGTGGGAGCGGGCTTGCTCGCGAAGGCGGTGTGTCAGACGACATCAATGTTGACTGATGCTCCCTCTTCGCGAGCAAGCCCGCTCCCACAAGGATGGGTTTAGTTGATCGCTTTTTAACCAAGGACTTTTATGTCGCGTCGTATCTCCCCCGTCATACCCGGCTTCGGGCTGACGCTGGGCTACACCTTGGTGTACCTCAGCCTGATTGTGCTCATACCACTGGCGGCGATGTTCGTGCATGCCGCTCAACTCACCTGGGATCAGTTCTGGGCAATCATCTCGGCGCCACGGGTGCTGGCGGCGTTGAAGCTCAGCTTCGGCACCGCCCTGTGTGCCGCGATCATCAACGGCATCATCGGCACGCTGTTGGCCTGGGTATTAGTGCGCTATACCTTCCCTGGACGAAAAGTGATCGATGCAATGATCGACTTGCCGTTCGCATTGCCCACGGCGGTGGCTGGTATTGCACTGACAGCGTTGTACACCCCTACCGGTCTGGTGGGTCAGTTTGCAGCGGATCTGGGTTTCAAGATCGCCTACACCCCCCTGGGCATCACCCTTGCCCTCACTTTCGTGACACTTCCATTCGTAGTACGTACCGTACAGCCAGTATTGGCGGATATTCCCCGTGAAGTGGAAGAAGCGGCAGCGTGCCTGGGTGCAAAACCCTTGCAGGTTTTCCGTCATATCCTGTTGCCGGCACTGCTTCCGGCATGGCTGACCGGTTTCGCTTTGGCCTTTGCCCGCGGGGTCGGCGAGTACGGTTCGGTGATTTTCATCGCCGGCAACATGCCGATGAAAACCGAGATTCTGCCGCTGCTGATCATGGTCAAGCTCGACCAATACGATTACACCGGCGCTACCTCCATTGGTGTACTGATGCTGGTGGTTTCCTTCGTCCTGTTGCTGCTGATCAACTTGTTGCAGCGGCGCATCGAAACCCCATAAGGAGGCGCACCCATGTCCCAATCGTCTATTGCTGCCGCTTCCTCGAACGCTGCCCGCCGTGGCAGTGCGACTTCGCGGCGAATCCTGATCGGCCTTGGCTGGCTGATTTTTGCGCTGTTCCTGTTGCTGCCGCTGTTCATCGTGGTGTCCCAGGGCCTGAAGCTCGGCCTCGGGGCGTTTTTCACCGCGATCTTTGAGCCGGACGCGCTGTCGGCGCTGAAGCTCACGGTCATCGCCGTGCTGATTTCGGTGCCGCTGAACCTGGTGTTCGGCGTCAGCGCCGCCTGGTGCGTGAGCAAGTACTCGTTCCGCGGCAAGAGCATGCTGGTGACCCTGATCGACCTGCCGTTCTCGGTGTCGCCGGTGATCGCGGGTCTGGTCTATGTGCTGATGTTCGGCGCCCAGGGCTTGTTCGGGCCGTGGTTGCAGGATCACGACATCCAGATCGTCTTCGCCCTGCCGGGCATTGTGCTGGCGACGATTTTCGTCACCGTGCCGTTCGTGGCGCGGGAACTGATCCCGCTGATGCAGGAACAAGGCACCCAGGAAGAGGAAGCCGCGCGCCTGCTTGGGGCCAACGGCTGGCAGATGTTCTGGCACGTCACCGTGCCCAACATCAAATGGGGCCTGATCTACGGCGTGGTGTTGTGTACCGCGCGGGCCATGGGTGAATTCGGTGCGGTATCGGTGGTGTCCGGGCACATTCGCGGGGTGACCAACACCCTGCCGTTGCACGTCGAGATCCTCTACAACGAATACAACCACGTGGCCGCGTTCGCCGTGGCGAGCCTGTTGCTGATCCTGGCGCTCTTCATCCTGCTGCTCAAGCAGTGGAGCGAAAACCGTATTAACCGCCTGCGCGCCAGCGCCGCGGAGGAATAATTCATGTCGATCGAAGTGCGTAACGTCAGCAAGAACTTCCATGCCTTCAAGGCGCTGGACAACATCAGCCTGGACATCCAGAGCGGCGAACTCGTCGCGTTGCTCGGTCCGTCCGGTTGCGGCAAGACCACATTGCTGCGGATCATCGCCGGCCTGGAGACCCCGGACCGGGGCAACATCGTGTTCCACGGTGAAGACGTTTCCGGCCACGACGTGCGTGATCGCAACGTCGGTTTCGTGTTCCAGCACTACGCCTTGTTCCGCCACATGACGGTGTTCGACAACGTCGCGTTCGGCCTGCGCATGAAGCCGAAAAACCAGCGCCCGAGCGAAAGCCAGATCGCAACCAAGGTTCACGAACTGTTGAACATGGTGCAACTGGACTGGTTGTCGGATCGCTACCCGGAGCAACTCTCCGGCGGTCAGCGCCAGCGCATTGCCCTGGCCCGAGCGCTGGCGGTGGAGCCGAAAGTGCTGCTGCTCGACGAACCCTTCGGTGCCCTCGACGCCAAGGTCCGTAAAGAGCTGCGTCGCTGGCTGGCGCGTTTGCACGAAGACATCAACCTGACCTCGGTGTTCGTGACCCACGACCAGGAAGAAGCGATGGAAGTCGCCGACCGCATCGTGGTGATGAACAAGGGTGTGATCGAGCAGATCGGTTCACCGGGTGACGTTTACGAAAACCCGGCCAGCGATTTCGTCTATCACTTCCTCGGTGATTCGAACCGTCTGCATCTGGGCGAAGATAAGCACGTGTTGTTCCGCCCGCACGAGGTGTCGCTGTCGCGCCATGAGCTGGAAGATCACCACGCCGCTGAAGTGCGCGATATTCGTCCGCTGGGCGCGACGACGCGGGTGACGTTGAAGGTCGAAGGGCAGAGCGATCTGATTGAAGCCGAAGTGGTCAAGGATCACGACAGCCTGATCGGGTTGGCGAAGGGTGAGACGTTGTTCTTCAAGCCGAAGGTTTGGCAGAAGGTTGCCAACATCTAAAGCAAAAGCTTCGTCGGATCGCCGCCCGGAGCAAGCCCGCTCCCACAGGGTTCTGGGGTGTCCACAAGTCTTGTGTTCAACACCGATCCACTGTGGGAGCGAGCTTGCTCGCGATGGCGTCTTACGCCGCAGCGTTTTTCCGACGCAGACGCACCTCACCCGCCCGCGCCTCGATCTGCTCTTTGAGCTCATGCCGCATCCCCAGCATGAACGCCAGCTCGACCACCACGAACAGCGGCCCGACAATCAACCCGGTCACGTCATCGACAAATGCCGGTTTGCGCCCTTCGTAGTGATGGCCGACAAACTGGATCGCCCAGCCGATCACGAACATCGCCACGCCGCTGCCCAGCCAGACCAGCGTGCCTTGCTGCGCCAGCGCATGGCCTGCCCACACGGACAGCCCGAGCAACACGGTCATCAACACGCCCAGGCGCAGTTCCAGGCGCAGGTAAAACCATGCCGATGCCAGTGAGACGAGCACCGCCGGTGACATCCACACGCCGCCCAGCGACCACTCCGGCCGCGACAGCAACACCGCGACGGCCACCACGATCAGCGGAATGCCGATAAAGTGCGAGGCGATGTTGCGCGGGTCACGGTGGTAGGCGGCGTATTGACTGAGGTGGTCGACGAGGCTTTTCATTGTTGTTCTCCTGTGGGGTGATTGATCATGCCCCGGGGCCACTTCCCGCTCTGTCAGCCAGGCGACAATCTCTAGGAGTTTTCATGGATATGCAGGTCTGGCGTCCACGCCTGATGAGCGGTCAGTGGTTCAGCCATTTGCCTGTTTCCCTACAGGATAGTCTGCTGTCGACGGCCAGGCTGCGGCGCCTGTCGCCGGGCCAGCGGCTGTTCAAGCGTGGCGATCCGCCCTGTGGCCTGTACGCGGTGCTTGAAGGCGCGGTGCGCGTCGGTGCCGTGAGCGAGCAGGGCAAGGAAGCGTTGCTGAGCCTGGTGGAGCCGTCGCACTGGTTCGGCGAAATCTGCCTGTTCGATGGCCAGCCACGCACCCACGATGCCTACGGCGTGGGCCAGTGCACGCTGCTGCACATCCCCCAGAACACCTTGCTGGCGCTGCTCGACGAGCATCCGCAGCACTGGCGGCAACTGGCGTTGCTGATGAGCCAGAAATTGCGCATGACCTTCATCAACCTCGAACAACTGAGCCTGTTGCCGGCCCCGGCAAGGTTGGCGCATCGCTTGCTGATGATCGCCGAAGGCTATGGCGAGACCACCCCACCACGCCGCGTCCTGCAACTGCCCCAGGAGCAGCTTGCCGCCATGTTGTCGCTGTCGCGCCAGACCACCAACCAGATCCTCAAGGAGTTGCAGGGGCAGGGAGTCATCGGGCTGAGTTACGGTGAAATCGAAATCCTCGATGCCGAGCGATTGCGGGTTCTGGCGATGGTTTGATGATTGAAATGGGCGTCAGAAAATGTAGCTGGACTTCAGTCAGTATCTGCACTAAATACAATGCATAATCGTCAAATAGATAAAATATGCACTGTATACGATGCATGGTGATGAAATGGAAAACCTTGGCAAGCTGATCCGAACCTTACGCAAGGAAAGAAAACTTTCCCAGCAAGCATTGGCACAGCAGTACGGAATGAGCCGGGCGACGATCTCTGGCATCGAAAACAACACCCTCTCCGAAATTGGTCTGCGCAAGGTCGAGGCGATTCTCAACGGCTTCGGTTATGAGCTGACTGCCGTGCCGCGACAGTCGAAGCGGCCGACGCTGGACACCCTGAAAAAGGTGGATTTCCATGGATGAGCCGCAGGAAAAGGATCGACTGGCTATCAGCGTTTCCAACAGTGCGGTGGGAGTCCTTGGCCGTGGTCAGTCTCCTGTTGATACCGTGTTTGCCTATGTCGAAAACGCGTCAGAACAAAACGCCGTCTCGTTGACCATGCCGGTGCGGCTGGAGAGTTACGCGTGGGAATCGGGCATCCCACCGGTTTTTGAAATGAATCTGCCTGAGGGAGCCCTGCGCGATGAATTGACTCGTCGCTTCAGCAAGGCCGTCCGAGGGTTTGACGATTTTTCTATGCTTGCCATCGTCGGCCCGCACCAGCTCGGAAGAGTCGGCATTTCAAAGGCCCGGGGTCCGGGCGACCAGCCACCTGAAACCAGCCTGGCGGACCTTCTTGTACATGATGGCGCGCAAGGTCTGTTCGAAGACCTCTTGCAGACCTATGGCCAGTATTCGGGGGTTTCCGGTGTGCAGCCGAAGGTACTGGTGCGTGATAGCGCGTCAACCATCGATCGGCTGTCCCATCGGGGCGCCACGCATCTGGTCAAAGCCTTTCGTCCAGAGCAATACCCGGAACTCGCTGCCAATGAATACTTCTGCATGCGGGCGGCGTTGCATTCGGGTCTTGAGGTGCCGAAGTTTGAACTCAGTGAGCACGGCAAGTTTTTGATCGTTGAACGCTTCGACCTGAATGAAAAAGGTTACCTGGGGTTCGAGGACTTCTGCGTGCTCAATGCCTGGCCATCGAAAGCCAAATACGATGGTTCGTACGAAGGTGCGGCCAAGCAGATCAAGGCCTTTGTTTCTCCGCCTTTGCTCAATCAGGCACTTGAGTCGTTTTTCAAAATCGTCGCGCTTTCATCGGGTCTGAAAAATGGTGACGCGCACCTCAAGAATTTTGGCGTTCTGTACGAAGACTGTGGTATCGATGCGCCAATCAGCCTGGCACCTGCCTACGACATCATCACCACGTCGGTCTACATCAAGACCGATAACATGGCGTTGCTACTGGGCGGATCGAAGGCGTGGCCCAAGTACAAAATGCTGATGCGGTTTGGCCGCTCCGCCTGCAATTTGACCGAGGGACGCTGCAACGAATTGCTGCAACAAGTCATCCATGGGATGGCAGTGGCGATGGGCGAGATGGGCCAACACATAAAGGCAAACAGTGCCTTTGCCGAGGTTGGAGAGGCGATGCTGGAGCAGTGGAACGAGGGGATGGCACGCAGCCTGGTCAAAGGCTGATCAGCGCAACCCATCCCGAAACTGCCCCGGCGTCATCCCCGTCCAGCGCTTGAACGCGCGACTGAAACTGCTGGTGTCGGCAAACCCGAGCAGATAACTGATCTCGCTCAATGAACATTGCGGGTCACGCAAGTGCAGCAGCGCCAGATTTTCACGGCTTTCGTTTAGCAGCGTGTCGAACCGGTAGCCTTCATCGGCCAGGTGCCGTTGCAGGCTGCGCAAGCTCAGGTGCAGGGCCTTGGCGATGTGTTCGGCGCTGGGTTCGCCTTCGGGCAGTTGTTCTTCAATGGCGTCGCGGACCTTGCGCTCCCACGTCAGCGGTTTGAGTTGCGCCAGGGTGCGCTTGAGCACGGTTTCATTGTGTTCGGCCAGCTCCGGATTGGCATCGTCCAAGTGGCTGTCGAAGTCGACGAGGGCGAACTCCAGTCGATCCTCGTCGGCGCCGAAGTGTACGGGCGAGCGAAAGACTTTATGCCATTGATGCGCGTCTGCCGGCTCCGGGCGGCGCAGGTAGGTCGCCAGCGGCGCGTAGTCGCGACCCAGGCGATTGCGGCAGGTGCGCACGTAAATCGCCATGAACGCATCGATGGCTTCAAAGGCCGGGGCCGGGTTGCCGGACGGGATTTTCAGGCGGAAATGGTAGCGATCCTCGGCGCGGGTCAGTTCCAGTTCCAGGGCATCGCTGACCACCTGGTGATAACGCACGATGCGCTCGAACACTTCCCGCAGGCTGCCGCTGGCCACCAACGCATAACCCAGCGCATGGAAGGTGGTCGGGCTGACGAAACGCGAAACCCGCAAACCGATCGCCGGGTCGCCGCTGGCCTGCACAGCCAGATTCCACAGGTGCGTGGTGCCCGACAGCGGATAGCGCGCGTTCGGGTCGTCCATCAGTTGCGGGTCGAGCCCTGCCTGCTGGCACAGGGCGGTGCTGTCGATGCCCAGGGCATCGAGTTGCTTGCGCAGGGCGCGGGTCCAGCTGGCGAGGGAGGTCGGTTCAGTCATGCTGATTGGCGCTTCCGGTCAACAGGTTGGCGTTCTCGGCTACCGCGTTGCGAGGCTTCGCAAGGCAGGATGCAACCATCAATAACCAGAGGATGGAAGCATGGACGGTACTTCTGCAAGTCCCCAGCGACTGAATGCAGCCCAACGATCAGCACATATTCGCCAAGTGGTGCTGGCCAGAGGCGTCGAGCTGCGCGAGCAATACCCGATTCTCAAGCATCAGGACGCCCTCGGCGCAGGCATACTGACCTTCGCCCTGGCCGGCATGGTCGGTTCGGCGGCGCTCTATATGACCGGGCACATGGCGTGGTGGGCGTGCCTGTTGCTCAACGCATTTTTCGCCTCGTTGACCCATGAGCTGGAACACGACCTGATCCACAGCATGTACTTTCGCAAGCAGAAGGTGCCGCACAACCTGATGATGGGGTTGGTGTGGCTGGCGCGGCCGAGCACTATCAATCCCTGGGTTCGTCGCCATCTGCACCTCAATCACCACAAGGTGTCGGGCTCTGAAACCGATATGGAAGAACGCGCCATCACCAACGGCGAGCCATGGGGCATTGCGCGATTCTTGATGATCGGCGACAACATGATGTCGTCGTTCATCCGCATGCTGCGGGCCAAGACCTGGGCGCAAAAGATCAGCATCGTCCAGCGCACCCTGAAGGTCTATGCACCGCTGGCGCTGGTGCATTGGGGCGCGTGGTACGTATTTCTCGGTTTCCACGCAGCGAACGGCCTAGCGCATCTGATGGGCGCACCGATCGAGTGGTCGGCGACCACGTTGTCGGTGATGCAGGTGATCGACATTGCGGCGGTGGTGATCATCGGCCCGAATGTGTTGCGCACGTTCTGCCTGCACTTCATCAGCTCGAACATGCACTACTACGGTGACGTGGAGCCGGGCAACGTGATGCAGCAGTGCCAGGTGCTGAACGCGTGGTGGCTGTGGCCGTTGCAGGCGTTCTGCTTCAACTTCGGCAGCAGCCACGGGATCCATCACTTTGTGGTGAAGGAACCGTTCTACATCCGCCAGTTGACCGTGCCGGTGGGGCACAAGGTGATGCGCGAGATGGGTGTGCGGTTCAATGATTTCGGTACGTTTGCGCGGGCCAACCGGTTTGAGCTCGCGGAAGAAGTGGCTGCGCAAAAGGTGCGTATAGTCGGGGCTTGATTGGGTGTGTTTGATGGACCCATCGCGAGCTAGCTCGCTCCCACAGGGTTTGTCGGTGTGAATGCGATCTTTGCATCACATCGGCCCCTGTGGGAGCGAGCTTGCTCGCGATAGCGGTGGTTCAGGTTGAATCAATCCGGCTGAAACGGCGACTCACTCAATATCACCCCAGTCTCATCCACATACCGCTGCCAATGTTCGATCAATGCACCAAGCTTCTGCGGTTGGCTCGACGCCAGGTCATGAATTTCCCCCGGATCACTGCCCAGGTCATACAGCTGCCAGGTCGCCGGCCCCACCGGTCCCGGGATGTACACCGCCTTCCATTGCCCCTGCCGAATCGCCCGTCGTCCGAACAGCTCCCACCCGGTGACGGTGTGCTCGTCATGTACTTGCGCCGTCTCGCCCGACAAAAACCCAAGCCACGACTTCCCGCGAACTTCTGCCACGGGTTTGCCGTGCCATTGCTTGCCCGGATGGCGCACGCCGGCAAGATCCAGAATGGTCGGCGTGATGTCCATCACCGTGCCAAACCCATGGCTGATCTGGCCCTTGAGCGGCAGCTGCGGGTAGTGCACCAGCGCCGGAACACGGATCCCGCCTTCGGTGGTGAAGGCCTTGAACAACCTCGATGGTGCGGTCGCCACTTGCGCCCAGTTCGGCCCGTACCAGACGTAGGAGTTGGCGCGGCCAATGTTGTCCAGGCTGTTGTCGTAATGCTGGTTGAGATAGCTCAGCAACTGCGGGCCGAATTTCGGAAAGGCTTCCAGTAGCGCTCCTTCGGCACCGTTATCCGACATGAACAGGATGAAGGTGTTGTCCAGTTGCCCTTGCTGGCGCAAGTAATCGACAACGCGCCCGATGTTCCAGTCCATGCGCTCGACCATCGCCGCGTAGACCTCCATGGCCCGCGCGGAAATTTGCCGCTGCTCGTCGCTCAGAGCAGCCCATTGTGCAGTCAACTGGATCAGTGGATGGGGCTCGACATCGGCCTCGATCAGCCCCAGTTTTTTGAGTTTTTCCAGGCGCTCAAGGCGCAGCACTTCAGGGCCGGCGTCATAGCGCCCGCGGTATTTTTCCACCACCTCGGCCGGCGCCTGCAACGGCCAGTGCGGCGCGGAAAACGGCAGGTAGGCGAAGAACGGACGGGTCTGGTCGCGCTCTTTGAGGTATTGCAGCAGCTTGTCGCCAAAGGCATCGGAGGAATAAAAATCCTTGGGCAGTTCATCGATGAATTGGTCGTCTTCGATGTACAGCGCCGGGGTGGATTTCAGCAGCCGTGGCGTCGTTTCATCGTAGGTCGGCTCGAAGCCGTAATGATTGGCGGCGCCGGGCAGCAGCGAAAACGAACGCTCGAAACCCCGGGCGTGAGGCGCCAGTTCAGCGGTCAGGCCCAGGTGCCATTTGCCGCTCATCAAGGTCTGGTAACCGGCCTCGCGCAGCAGTTCGGGCAGGGCGACCACGCGGTCGTTCAAATGCCCTTCGTAACCCGGTTTACCGATCAGGTCCGGGGTCAATGCTTCGGCCATGGTGCCGATGCCGGCGATGTGGTGATCGGTGCCGGTGAGCAGCATCGAACGGGTCGGCGAGCAGGTCGGCGCGGTGTGGAAATCGGTCAGGCGCAGGCCATTGTTGGCCAATGCATCGAGGTTCGGCGTGTTGATTTCGCCACCGAAGGCACCGAGGTCGGAAAAGCCCAGGTCATCGGCCAGGATCACTAGAAAGTTGGGACGTTGCGGCATCAAGCATTTCCTTTTTCAGTAGGCAATGAAGGACAACGGCAGATCGCGGACCTGCACCGGCACGGGGGGCTGGTAGTGATCGTCGCTGGTGAGTTCGTGAAGCAGTTCCTCGCGTAGCTGGTGGAAGTCGAAACTGCTGCGCTGGCGCGGATGGGGCAGGGCAATGTCGACTACTTGCTTGATCCGCCCCGGACGCGGCTCCATCACCACCACGCGATCGGCGAGGAAGATCGCTTCCTCGACATCGTGGGTGACCAGCACGGTGGTGATTTTTGCCCGGGCGCGGATCGCCAGCAGTTCGTCCTGCATCTGCTGGCGAGTCAGCGCATCGAGGGCGCCGAAGGGCTCGTCCAGCAGCAGAATCCGTGGGCTGGCCACCAGGCCACGAGCGATGGCCACGCGCTGCGCCATGCCGCCAGAGAGCTGGTGCGGATAGGCGCGGGCAAAGTCGCCCAGGCCCACCAGTTCGATGAAATCATGAATGTGCTTGTGCTTTTGCGCAGCGCTGAGTGGCTCGTTGACCAGGCCCAGGCCGATGTTGTCGGCCACGCTCAGCCACGGGAACAAGCGGTGTTCCTGAAAGACGATGCCGCGCTCGCCGCCGATGCCGGTGACGGCTTTTCCGTCCACACTGATCTGCCCGCGAAACTGCGTATCGAGGCCCACCAGCAGCCGCAGCAAAGTGGATTTGCCACAACCGCTGGAGCCGACGATGGCGACGAACTCGCCCTCGGCGATGTCCAGGTTGAATTCGCGAATGGCCTCAAGTGTGAAGCCGTCGACGTCGAAGGTTTTGCCCACGTGATTGAAGCTGACAATCGGTGCGTTCATGCGTGTCTCCAGCGAGTGGCGCGGATTTCCAGGCGTTGGCCAATGAGGTTGAGCAGGGCACCGGTCAGGCCCACCAGCAGCATGCCGGCCATGATCAGGTCCATGCGCAGCAGTTGCTGGGCGCCGATCATCTGGCTGCCGATGCCGCCGTTGGACGGCATGAAATATTCGGCGCCGATGGTGCCGAGCCAGGCGTAGATCAGGCTCAGCCGAAGCCCTGCAAATATTCCCGGCGCGGCGCCCGGTAGTACCAGTCGACCCAGGCGCTGGCGCAGGTTCAGGCGCAACACTTGCGCAGTCTCGTTCAGTTGCGGCGACAGGTGGGCGACGCTGCGCTGGGTGGCGATAAACAGCGGGAAAAAGGCGGCCAGGGCAACGAACACCCACTTGGCCAATTCCCCAAGACCGAACCACGCGGTGAGTAGTGGCACCCAGGCGAATATGGCGATCTGGCGGATGGCAGCGAGGGTGGGGCCGAGCACGCGTTCACTGGTGCGCGACAACCCCAGCAACAGACCCAAGGCAAACCCGAGCCCGCCACCGAGCAGCAATCCGCCAAGGGTTCGGCCCAGGCTCAGGGCCATGCCCGCAAGCAGTGTGCCGTCGAGCAAACCATCCCGGGTGGTCTGCAGGACGGCCAGCGGGCTGACCAGAATGTTCGCGTCAATCCACTGCTGATCCGAGGTCAGCTGCCACAACGCCAGAAGCGCCAGTGGCAGCAGCCACGGTTGCAAGCGCTGCCAACCTTGATAGCGCGGCCCGCGACGGATTTCGGCGGTGGCCGGGTGCGGCCAGTGCACCAGTGTCCTGTCCAGCAGACCGATGCCGCGGTCCATCGCCACGCCGATCAGGCCGATCACCACGATGCACACGAACACGATGTCGAGCATGAACAGCTGCCGCGCCCAGACCATCAGGTATCCGATGCCTTCGCTGGAAGCGAGCAATTCGACAGCGAGCAGTGAAGTCCAGCCGGCGGCCAGCGCGAGACGTACACCGGCCATGAATGCCGGCAGCGCGGCAGGCATCACCAGGCGTCGGATCAACAAGTGCCTGGGCAGGCGCAATACGGCGGCGGCTTCGCGCAGCTTGGGTTGTGCATCGCGCACACCGACCAGCGTATGCAGGGTCACCGGCACCACGATGGCCTTGATCAGCACCACCAGTTTCAGCACTTCGCCAATGCCGAAAAACACCATGAACAACGGAATCCAGGCCAGGGTAGGGACCTGCGCCAGCCCGGCGAAGGTTGGAAATACCAGACGCTCCAGTCGACGACTGAAACCCAGCGCCGCACCCAAAGCTGCACCAGCGCTGATCCCGGCCAGCAGCCCCCAGAACAAGCGTTGCAAGCTGATCCACAAATGGCCCCACAACTCGCCTTGGGACAGTTCCAGTGCGCTGCTCCAGACCAGGGTCGGCGCCGGCAGGATCTGCTCGCTCATCCAGTGATTGCGGCTGGCGAGCCACCAGAGCGTGAACAGAGTGACCGGCAGCAACCAAGGCAACAGCTGACGATTCAGACTGGGCCAGAGGCGCTGGTTTTCCAGTGGTGGCGCGGCCAGCGGCAGGCTGAGAAGAGAAACACGGGCCATGGATGACCTCCGTTGTCGGGTTGCAATAAAGACCTGCTTTTTTGTGGGAGCGAGCTTGCTCGCGATGGCGGTGTGTCAGGCAGCGATGTGTCGATTGATCGATCGCCATCGCGAGCAAGCTCGCTCCCACAGGGTTCAAGGCGTATGCAAAATTGATCTATAAAAATAAAAATCAATGCTATTGGGAGATAAGCAAGGCCATTTAAGGCCTCCAGTTCAGCCGCATCCAATGCATTCGAAGAATATTTTCGATGCCGTTCCTGCATACCTGGCCAAGAGGCCCGGAAGCGTTGATATAGATCTAAATGATCTAAAAATGTGAATTTATAGTATTTAAGTGTTGGTTCCACTTCGGCCTACTTTCGGTTCCTCACGCCCGTTGCCCAAGGAGCCGCACCCATGAACCTTCCCTTCAAACGTGTCATCAGTCTGTTCGTCGCACCGGCCCTGGCGGGCCTTCTGGCTTTCACGGCCAACGCTGGTGAGCTCAAGGAAATCCGCATCGCCGTGCCGGACCTGAGTGCCGGGACCCAGCACAGTGGTGGCGGTGTCGTGGATGTGCTGCGCGATCAACAGATCTTCGAAAAGGCTTTCGCCGATCAAGGCATCAAGATTCAGTGGAGCTTTTTCAAGGGCGCAGGCCCGGTGATCAACGAGGCGTTCGCCAATGGTCAGGTTGACCTGGCCTACCTCGGCGATCTGGCGGCCATCATCGGCAAGTCCAATGGCCTGGATACGCGACTGCTCAGCGCCTCTGCGCGGGGGGTGAAGCATTACCTCGGCGTGGTGCCGGGTTCGGGGATCAAGACCCTGCAGGACCTCAAGGGCAAACGCGTGGCCATCTTCCGTGGCACCGCCAGCCAGTTGTCCTTCGATGCGGCGCTGGCCAGCCAGGGGTTGAGCGAAAAGGATGTGAAAGTCATCAACCTCGACTTCAACGCGGCGGTCGCGGCGCTGGCGGCGAAGCAGATCGATGCCTCGTGGGGCGGTTCCGGGCTCACGGCGTTGCAAGCCAAGGGGCTGGCCGAGTTGCCGCTCAATACCAAGGACCTGGGCGGTGCGGGCAGTGTGCAGGCGGTGCTGATAGGGACCGGGAAGTTTGTCGATGCGCATCCGGAGGCGGTGGCGAAACTGCTCCAGGCCCAACAGCAGGCCGTGGCGTGGTTGACCCAGGACAGCAACAAGGACGCCTACATTCAGCTGGTGTCTGGGTTGGCGAGTTATCCGGCGGTGATCCTCACGCAGGATCTGAAGGATCAGAAGCTGAGCGATGTTTTCCCCTCGACGCTTGACCCGGTGTTCCTTGGCAAGTTGCAGGATGCGGTGGACCTGGCTTCGCAGCAGAAGTTGATTCGCAAGTCGTTCAAGGTCAGTGATTGGGTGGCGCCGGAGTTGGCGGCTGCCAAGCTCTGAATCTTCAGTGAGCTCACTGGCCCCATCGCGAGCAAGCTCGCTCCCACACTGACCGTGTGAACACCGGAGATCCCCTGTGGGAGCGGGCTTGCTCGCGAAGAGGCCCTAAACCGCGACGCTGATCTGCTGCCTGTCCACCGCCACCAACGTCTCGATCATCGCCCGCGCCGCCGGCGACAACCGGAACCCGGTGCGACTGACGATCCCACACCGTGCATTCATGCTCTCGATGTTCTGCGGCAGATTGCGCCAGTGCAGCAGCGCCAGCGAACCCTGGGCAATGTCTTCAACAAACGCTTCTTCAGTCCCCACGCCAATCGCATTCGATTGCAGCACCACTTTCACCAGCGCCGGAAAATGCTCGGTCTCGATGCTCGGTGAAAAATCCACCCGTCCACTGAGGTTCGCCAGCAGTTTGCGAATGCCCGGCGGGATCATCGTGGTTGCCAGCGGGTAGTCGAACATGTCGTTGGTCGACAGGCTCTCCTTGGCCAGCAGCGGGTGCCCCGGCCGGCAGAAAAACACTCCGCGCTTGGGTGTCAGGGCCTGGGTCTGGAAGTTCGGGTCGGACTCGAAATGGCGGATGTCGGCGATGAAGAATTCGATCTCCTCACGGCTCAGGGCGCGGCTGAGTTTTTCCCAGTTATCCACCTCGAAACAGGTGCGCACTTTCGGGTGTGCATTGATGAAATGCGCCACCGCATCCGGCACTAGTTTCACCGCCGGTGCCGGGCCGCAACCGAAGCGCAGTTCACCGGCATCGAGCTTGGTCATCTGCGTCACTTCGGCATTCAAGAGGGCCGCGCCCTGCACCAGGCTGCGGGCATGTTGCAGCACCACCAGGCCTTCGGGGGTGGGGCGCAAATCCTTGTTGCCACGGTCCACCAGGACGCAGCCGAACTCGTGTTCGAGCCCCTGAATGCTGCGACTGAAGGCAGGCTGGGTAATGCCCATGGCCTCGGCCGCGCGCACGAAACTGCGGTGTTCGTCGAGGGCGATGAAGTAACGCAACTGGCGAAGATCCATATGCTTTTCCGGCATCCTAAAAATAGCTCGAAGGCATTTGCGACGAGGGTTGACTGAGGTTTTAAATGCAACCTCTTATTCCGTCAACGAAGCATGTAGATATCTATTAGATCCAAATTGAATATAGATAGAGCAGTGTTTCGTGGCCGGTTCAACCGCAAGCAGTCTGATGAGGGTCTACCCATGAGCAATGCCGCTTTCGCAGTACAACCCGCTGTTCACGCGCTTGAAATCCATCCGGTGGCCGGTCGCATCGGTGCCGAAATCCGTGGTGTACAGCTTTCGGGCGAACTGGATGCCGCCACTGTTGAAGCTATTCAACAGGCACTGCTGCAATACAAAGTGATCTTCTTCCGCGAGCAGACCCAGCTCGACGATCAGCGTCAGGAGGCGTTCGCCCACCTGCTCGGTGAACCTGTTGCACACCCGACCGTACCGGTGCGCGAAGGCACGCGTTTTCTGCTGGAACTGGACGGCGCCGAGGGCCAGCGAGCCAGCTCCTGGCACACCGACGTGACCTTCGTCGAGGCCTACCCCAAAGCCTCGATCCTGCGCTCGGTGGTGGCCCCGGCTTTCGGCGGCGACACCCTGTGGGCCAACACCGCCACCGCCTACGACGGGTTGTCGGCGGAGCTGCGTGAGCTGGCCGACAAACTTGTCGCCGTGCACAGCAACGAATACGACTACGCCGGCACCCGGCCTGACGTCTCGGCCGAGAAGCTGGAGCGCTATCGCAAGATCTTCACCTCGACCGTGTACGAGACCGAGCACCCGGTGGTCCGCGTGCACCCGCTCAGCGGTGAGAAGAGCCTGTTGCTGGGGCATTTCGTTAAACGCATCAAGGGCTATTCCCAGGCCGATTCGGCACACCTGTTCGGT
Source organism: Pseudomonas sp. BF-R-19 (assembly GCF_019956445.1). NCBI lineage: Bacteria > Pseudomonadati > Pseudomonadota > Gammaproteobacteria > Pseudomonadales > Pseudomonadaceae > Pseudomonas > Pseudomonas sp. BF-R-19. Next base: position 17,371 of record NZ_JAHBDN010000040.1, on the reverse strand, counting down.
CTGTTGCAGAGCCATGTGATCCGCCAGGAAAACATCGTGCGCTGGCGCTGGAAGGCCGGTGATGTGGCGATCTGGGACAACCGCTCCACCCAGCATTACGCGGTGGATGACTACGGGACCCAGGACCGCATCGTGCGGCGGGTGACGCTCAAGGGTGAAGTGCCGGTGGGTGTGAACGGGCAGGTCAGCCAGACGGTGAAAGGGCCGGATATCGACGGCGTCTGAGCCGACGCCTTCGCGAGCAAGCCCGCTCCCACAGGGAATGTGTGAACGACACACATCCTGTGGGAGCGGGCTTGCCCGCGATGGCGGCCTATCGAGCAATAAAGAATTAATTTCTGATCGGGAACCTCGCCTTATGAGTCCGTTGCACGTCGCTTCAACCTCTTCACCCCAACGGCTCAAACGCCTGCCACTGGCCTTGTTGCTGGCAGGCAGCGCCAGTTGGACCCAAGGCTATGCGGCCGACAGCACCACCCCTGAAACCACCTCAGCAAAAACCGCCACGGCCGACAGCGCGCAACTGGAAACCGTGACGGTCACCACTCGCCGCCGCGAAGAAAGTTCGCAGGATGTGCCGACGCCCATGAGCGTGGTCAGCGGCCAGACCCTGGAAATCCAGCGGGTCTATCGCATCCAGGATCTGCAGCAGCTGGTGCCTAGCGTCAACGTCGCCTACATGCATGCGCGTCAGTCCAGCGTGTCGATCCGTGGCCTGGGCAACAACCCTGCCAGCGATGGCCTGGAAGGCAGTGTCGGCCTGTACATCGACAACGTTTACCTGGGCCGCCCCGGCATGGCCGTGTTCGACCTGATGGACATCGAGCAGCTCGAAGTGCTGCGCGGTCCACAAGGCACCCTGTTCGGCAAGAACACCACCGCCGGCGTGATCAACATCAGCACCCGCGCGCCGACCTTTACCCCGGAACGCAGCATCGAATCTTCGGTGGGCGAGGACGGATACTTCCAGACCAAGGGCACGATTTCCGGTCCGCTGAATGACGAACTGGCCGGACGCTTTTCTGCGTATCGCACCCGCAGCGACGGCGACATCAAGAACGAATTCGATGGCCACGATTTGAACGGTGGCTCGCGCGAAGGCTTCCGTGGGCAGTTGCTGTTCAAGCCCAACGAGTCGTTTAACTTGCGCTGGATCGGCGACTACAACGAGGAAGATTCCAGTGCCGGCACCCGTGTGTTGTTCAACACCGGGCCGACCATCAATGGCACCAACCTTTACCAGCGCCGGGCCAATGCGGCGGGCGCGACACTGGTTGACGGCACGCACCGCAAGGTCAACCTGAACAACGACCAGCACGTCACCGTGCATCAGGGCGGCACGTCGGTCGAGGCCAACTGGACGTTGCCGAGCGACTTCACCCTGACCTCTATCAGCTCCTATCGCTGGTGGAATTTCACCCCGCGCAATGATGACGGCCTGAACGTCTCCACCTTCTTCAATGCCGGTGTTTCGGTGGAGGATAAGCAGTACTCCCAGGAGTTTCGCCTGGCGTCGCCTACCGGTGGATTCTTCGATTACGTGCTCGGCGCCTACTACTTCGGCTCCGACCTGGACAACAAATCCTTCGCCTATTACGGCCCGCAAGCGGACATCTGGAACGGTACGCCCACCGGTGCGCTGAATAACATCGACAGTGTCGGCAACGGGCATATCGAAACCAACAGCTTCGCGCTGTTCGCCCAAGGCACCTGGCACCTGACCGAGCGTCTGGATTTCACCGCCGGCCTGCGCGGCACCTATGAAGAGAAAAGCGCCTGGGTCACCCGTGATGCACCGGTGGGTGGTGCCGCGGTTACCGGTGCGGCAGCTGCGGCACGACGAGCTCGCGCCGGCGTCTTCGACTCCGGCGATCTGAATCAGTACAGCTCCAGTCCCTCGGGTTTGTTGAACCTCAGTTACCGCCTCACCGACGACCTGCTCACTTACGCCACGTTGTCCCATGGCGAAAAATCCGGCGGGGTCAACCTGGCGGTGGGCACTGCACCGGTTGCCGGCGCCGACTCGCTGTTGATCGGCACCGAGCGCGCCAACAACGCCGAGCTCGGTTTCAAGAGCACCCTGTGGGACCGTCGCCTGCAACTTAACGCCAACCTGTTCTGGACCCAGGTCAACGGCTACCAGACCAACGCCTACGACGACGTCAACCGCGTGCAATACCTGACCAACGCCGGTTCCGTGCGCTCCCGTGGCGTGGAGTTCGAAAGCACCCTGATCCCGCTGCGTGGCCTGACGCTGAACATCAACGGCTCGTACAACGACGTCAGCTACCTCTCCTACAAGGATGCGCCGTGCCCACCGGAAGTCAGCCTGGCGCCAGGTGCTCCGGCGTCCTGCGACCTCAGCGGCCATCAAGTAGTCGGTGCTTCGAAATGGATCGGCAACGCCAACGGCGAATACAAATGGAACCTGAGCAACGGCTTCGAAGAGTACGTCACCGCCAGCTATGCGTTCCGCTCCAAAGCGGTGGGCACGGTGGAAGATTCCGACTTCGGGCAGATCCCGAGTTATGCGGTGGTCAACCTGTCCACCGGCCTTCGCGGCGACTTCAACCAGGGGCAGTGGGACGTTTCGCTGTGGCTGAAAAACGCCTTCGACAAAACCTACTACACGACGCTTTGGACAGCCGCCAATGGTGGTTATGAAGGCCTGCTCGGCACACCGCGGACGCTGGGCGTGACCGGTCGATATGACTTCTGAGCAACCCGGGACCTTCTGCGACTATCCAGGGATGGCCGCAGGAGGCAGTTGCCTCAGTTGCCGGTGATCAGGACGCAGGTTTGCGCTTTGCAGCCCTTGCCGCTGCTCAGTGAAACGAACCTGATGGCCGCTTCGGGCGTGGAAGTGGAAAGGGTGAGGGTTGCGTCTTTGAAATCCTGGGTCTGAAAGCGTTCATCCGGCAATACGACGCCTTTCCATTTTCCCTGGAAGACGTTGATCGGGTAGCTGGTCTTGTTTCTGATCTCGAGCTCAATCGCTCCCGTGTCCTTGGGGGTGGCCGCAAAAATCGAGAGTGGCGCCAGTAACAGCGCCATGCAGATCAATGGCCGGGTAGTGAATGTCATGGGTACTCATCCTGAGTTGATTGATTGGTGTGGGTACATCGCTTGTCGTTCTAAAACGGGCGGTGGCGCTTTAGCAATGTTGCGGTTGTAAGGGGGCATGTGCGTTTGCCGAAAGCGGCCAAAAAGCATGCCTGCCGAGAATATTTTCCATGCCTTGTAAGCATGTGGTTGCAGGCCCCTGGCCAGACGCCTTGCGGAATCAGGCGTGCAGCCATTCGAGCATTTCTGTTATTCGTTTTGGTTCTATTTTTAACTTTAAAAATTACTTTCGGGGATAAGCGTGCCGGCCAATGATTCACCCAGCGACCTGTCGTGTGGGGGATGTTGAGCACGATGTTTCGCTAATCCGCAAAGAGACCGCATGGAGTTAAGCAATGGGCAATGTCCAGATCGCCGCCGGTGCACATGAGGTGCTGTGGCGCCAGGCACCCGGTGGTGAGTTGGTCGACCTCGGCCGACCGCACCGGGTGCCCTTGGGCCAGTTGCGTTTGCAGCGCGCGCCCAAGGGCGTTCTTCGCCGGCGGGAAACGATCGTGCTGGGCGTGCTGGCGTTGCTGGTGCATGGCGCGGTGATCTATTGGCTCAATCAGCAACCGACCACCGTGCTGCCCATCGTGCCACCGCAGATTCCGCCGATGACCATCGAGTTCTCGCGTCCGGCGCCACCGGTGGTCGAGCCGCCGCCACTGCAACCTGTCCGGCCTGTGGTGGAGCCGCCTGTGCCCGTGGAAGACGAACTGGCGGTGAAACCACCTCCACCGAAGCCGGTTCCCAAGCCCAGGCCGGTGGCCAAACCGATACCGAAACCGGCGCCAAAAGCCGTTGAGCAACCACCTGCGCCGCCACAACCGGCAGCGCCTGTCGCGGCCCCGGCACCACCTGCACCGCCGGCGCCCGCGCCTGTGACACCGGCCTCCGCTACGGCCGGCTACTTGAAAAACCCGGCGCCGCAATACCCGTCGCTGGCCCAGCGTCGCGGCTGGGAAGGCACGGTGTTGTTGCGCGTGCAGGTGCTGGCCAGCGGCAAGCCCGGCGAGATCCAGCTGCAGAAAAGCAGCGGTCGCGATGCACTCGACGAAGCCGCGCTGAACGCGGTGAAACGCTGGAGTTTCGTGCCGGCCAAGCAAGGTGATGTCGCCCGGGACGGCTGGGTCAGCGTGCCCATCGATTTCAAGATTCATTAAACCGAAACCAATTTCGCGCGAAACGTTTACACGAGGAATACACCATGACGTTACTGGCCTCTCCACTTGAATCCATCGAAAGCGCGGTGATCTGGCTGCTGGTGGCTTTTTCCGTCGCGACCTGGGGGCTGGCATTGCTCAAGGGCGTGCAGTTCGGTCGCCTCAAGGCACAGGATCGAAAGTTTCATCAACAGTTCTGGGCCGCTTCGAGCCTCGACTCCGCGGCCGAACTGAGCGAAACCAAACCCGGAGCGGCAGCCCGGGTTGCACAGGCCGGTTATGCGGCAATCCAGGTGGGCGAGACGCCGCAGGCGGCGGACTTGAGCCAGGCGATCAATCATCAGGATCGTCTGGAGCGTGCCTTGCGTCAGCAGATCGTACGCGAGCGCCGGTCGCTGGAAACCGGGTTGGCGGTGCTCGCGAGCATTGGCAGCACCTCGCCGTTCATTGGTTTGTTCGGCACGGTGTGGGGAATCATGGAAGCGCTGAAAGGCATCAGCGCGGCGGGATCGGCAAGCCTTGAAACGGTCGCCGGGCCGATTGGCGCGGCACTGGTCGCCACCGGCGTAGGGATCGCTGTCGCCGTGCCGGCGGTGCTGGTTTACAACTATTTTTTGCGTCGTTTGAAACTGACGGCGGCGGACCTGGATGACTTCGCCCACGACTTCTACAGCCTGGCGCAGAAGAGTTCGTTCCGTGTGCTGATTCACCCGACGGCGCACAAGGCGGTAGCCCAGGGCAATGCGCAGAAAGTGAAGGAGGCGTCCTGATATGGCCTTCTCCACGCAAGACACCGATGAGGTGCTCAGCGAGATCAATGTAACGCCGCTGGTGGATGTGATGCTGGTGTTGCTGGTGGTGTTCATCGTCACCGCGCCACTGCTGACCAACGCCATTCCGATCAACCTGCCCAAGACCGAAGCGGTGGCGCCGGTGGAGCAGAAAGACCCGTTGGTGGTGAGCATCGACGGTGCCGGCAAACTGTTCATCAACAAGGACGAGATACAGCCGGACTTGCTGGAGTTCAACCTCAAGTCGGCGAAGGCCAAGGACCCCGAAGTGCGCGTGCAGTTGCAGGCGGACGATGGGGTGAATTACGGCGAAGTGGCGCGGGCCATGGCGTCGATTGAACGGGCAGGGATTACCAGGTTGTCGGTGATTACTGCGCGTTAACAGATTTTCGTTTTCCGGGGCCGTCTCCTTGGCAGGGTGCGGCCCTTTTTTTGTCTCGATTTCAGCAACACCACTAATCCCCTGTGGGAGCGGGCTTGCTCGCGAATGCGGCGTATCAGTCGACATAAATATTGCCTGACCGGACGCTTTCGCGAGCAAGCCCGCTCCCACAGTTGATGGTGGTTTATATTCTATACAGTTCTTAATAAATAGCTTCTTATTCCTTAACGAATATAAATCCTCTCCCTATACTCGACCGGGAACAGACACGCAGCAGGAGAGCTCCCCCATGCGCAACGAATCAATTCGCTACCTGATTGTGCCGGGCTGGCAAGGATCGCCAGAAGATCATTGGCAAAGCCACTGGCAGAACAGCCTGCCGAACAGCGCACGGGTGGAACAGGCCGACTGGCTGACGCCGCGCCGTGAAGACTGGGTCGCGGCGCTGGCCGAGGCGATTGCCGCCGACAGCACGCCGGTGATTCTCATTGCCCACAGCCTGGGTTGCATCACCGTCGCCCATTGGGCGGCGAGCGCCCCCGTGCAGTTTCTGCGTCAAGTGCGCGGTGCCTTGCTCGTCGCGCCGGCAGACGTCGAACGCCCGGCCTGCGCGCCGGCCTTGCGCAACTTCGCGCCGATTCCGACGGATCTGCTGCCATTCCCGAGCCAGATCGTCAGCTCCGACAACGACAGCGCCGTCAGTGCTCCGCGAGCCCTGGAACTGGCGCGCCACTGGGGCGCCGAAGCGGGGATTCTGGCGGGGGCAGGGCATATCAACGTGAAGTCCGGTCACCAGCGTTGGGAGCAGGGTTTTGCCTATCTCTATCGCCTGCAAAACCGCATGGAACACCACGCCCTGCGCCGCGCTTGAACACTTTTTTATTTAACGCCCCCGTCTCCCGGCGGTTTTGGGCGGGAGTCTGCCATGAGCTTTGAAACCTTCGGTCAGCCGCTGCTGACCTTTCCCGATGCCGAAAAAAGTCCCCTGAGCATTCGCGCCAAGGCACTGGTGTTTGTCGATCCACGGTCACGGCAATTACGTGAAGACCTTGAGCAACTGGCCACGCGCTCAGTGTCCGTGCTGATTCGTGGCGAAACCGGTACCGGCAAGGAATTGCTGGCCCGCCATATCCACCGCGCCAGTGATTGCGGCGGGTTGTTCGTGTCGGTCAACTGCGGGGCCATCAGCCCGACCTACGCCGACGCCGAGTTGTTCGGCTATGCCGCCGGCAGTTACAGCGGCTCGGCGAGCAGTCGTGCCGGGTGGTTCGGTTCGGCCAACGGCGGCACGCTGTACCTGGACGAAATCGGCGACCTGCCGCTGCCGATCCAGACCAAACTGCTCGCAGCGCTGGAAAACCACGAAGTCACCCGCGTCGGTGCCCAGCAGCCAAGCCCGGTGGATGTGCGGCTGGTGGCGGCCACCAGCATCGATCTGGCCCAGGCGGTCGCCGCCGGAAAATTCCATGAACGGCTCTATCACTACCTCAGCGAAGGCCAGCTCGAACTGCCGGCACTGCGCGAGCGCACGGGTGACATCCTGTCGCTGGCCGAATACTTCCTCGGGATCTACAGCCAGCGCCTCGACCTGCCGGTGCCGCTGATCAGCGAAGCGGCACAGCTTGCGCTGGAACATCACAGTTGGCCGGGCAATACCAGGGAGTTGGAGAACGTCATTCACTTTGCATTGCTGGTGAGTACGGGCGACGAGATTTTGCCGGAACATTTGAATTTGCCTGATGAAGGTCTGGGACCGATCGAACGGCAGCTCAAGCAGATTCTTGGCAACGGTTCCGATGCGGAAAAAGACGCCTTGAAACAACTGCTCGCAAGCGCTGGATTTCTGTAGGAGCGAGCTTGCTCGCGAGAAACCCACCGACGCCGCGGGCATCAGGTTTACGCGTTTTCGTTCACGACCATCGCGAGCAAGCTCGCTCCTACAGCTGTATGAACAAAATGGAATATGAAGCTGAATAAACGTTATTGTTCGGGAATAAAAAATCCCGGTATTGTCCGCTTCACGCCAGCGATAGCACTTCACTGGCACCCTCATGTTCAAGCCGTCGCCACAAGCGACTGTGATTTTCGATAAGGACACTGCATGAAAAAGGTTCTGTTGTTCACCGCACTGGCGGCTGCCCTGACCACGGGCCTGGCCCAGGCGGGCGAGAAACTGGTGGTTGCCGCGACCCCGGTGCCACACGCCGAGATTCTCGAGCTGATCAAGCCAACCCTCGCCAAAGAAGGCGTGGACCTGGAAATCAAGGTTTTCACCGACTACGTTCAACCGAACGTGCAGGTCGACCAGAAGCGTCTGGACGCCAACTACTTCCAGACCCTGCCGTACCTGAAGAGCTTCAACGAAGGCAAAGGCACTCACCTGGAAACCGTGATCGGTGTTCACGTTGAACCCTTCGGTGGCTACTCGAAGAAAGTCAAAACCCTGGCTGAGCTCAAAGACGGCGCGACCATCGCCATCCCGAACGAAGGCAGCAACAGCGGCCGTGCCCTGATCCTGTTGCAGAAGGCTGGCCTGATCGAGTTGAAAGACCCGAAAAACGCCGTCTCGACCCCGAAAGACATCGCCAAGAACCCGCACAACTTCAAGTTCAAGGAACTCGAATCGGCCATGTTGCCGCGTGTGCTGGATCAGGTTGACCTGGACATGATCAACACCAACTACGCACTGGAAGCGGGCCTGAACCCGGCGAAAGACGCGCTGATCATTGAAGGTGCCGATTCACCTTACGTGAACTACCTGGTGGCCCGCCCGGACAACAAGGACAGCGTTGCCATCCAGAAACTGGCCAAGGCCCTGACCAGCCCGGAAGTGAAAGCCTTCATCGAGAAGAAGTACAGCGGCGCGGTACTGCCGGCGTTCTGATTCGCGAAGCAAACCCCTTCAAGGTTTCAAACGCCGACGGCTGATTTAGCGTCGGCGTTTTTTTATGTGTGTCGGTTTACCGGTGGCGAGGACGCTTTTGTGGCGATCCGACAAGCCCCCGCCACAAAGTGCCGTTTAACCTTGGGATTGCTTAGGCCGGTCCGGCCTTCAACGCCCTGCGCAACGCCATCAATAATTTCAGAATGTCCTGCGGATCCAGCCGTTGCGGCGTTTGTTCGTCTGCCATGTTCTCGTCCTTGTGAGATTTTGCCCGGGAGTCTGGCCAAAAGTGGTTCGTCCTTGGCGCTGTGTTTCGAAAAAAAGATCCTTCCTACGGAGCAAGGAAAAATAGACGTCTTCCATTGCCCCGGCAAATCAGGCGCCGCTCAATCCGGCCAATACCATGCCGGCTCATCCAGCATGCGTTGGCCCACGATCCCGGTCTGGCCAAGATTTTTCTCCAGCACGATGCAGTTGCAGTCGGGGTCCTGCTGCAAGGCCGAAATCAAGCGCCGGGCATGTGACACCACCCACACCTGGCACTGCTCGGAAGCGCGGATGATCAAGCGCGCCAACGCCGGCAGCAGATCCGGATGCAGGCTGGTTTCCGGCTCGTTCAGCACCATCAGCGTCGGCGGCCGTGGCGTCAGCAGCGCCGCGACCAGCAGCAGGTAACGCAACGTTCCGTCTGACAGTTCGGCGGCCGACAGCGGCCGCAACAAACCTTCCTGAAAGAACTCGATGGCGAAACGTCCACCCGGCAGTGGTTCGATGTTCAGTCGTGCGCCGGGGAAGGCGTCGCTGATCGCCGCCCGCAAAGCCTCGGGATCACCGATTTCGATGATCGTCTGCAAGGCCGCCGCCAGATCGCGTCCGTCGTGGTGCAGCACTGGCGTGCGGGTGCCCAGTTGCGGCTGACGCGCCGGGGCGTCGGCATCGCTGCGAAAGTGATCGTAGAAGCGCCAGCGGCGGATGAACTCGCGCATCTCCAGTACTTCCGGTGAACTGCGCAGGCTGCCGACCTGATCGAACAGGCTGTCGAATGTCGGCGTGTGTTGCGCCAATACATCCCACTTGCGATCGGCGCGGGCACGGATCATCGGGCCGTCACGATCGACCAGCAGACTGGCCGGGCGATAGAACACCCCGGCCCACAGGCATTCGCGTTTGATTTGCGGGTCGAGACTGAAATAAGACGGTATCGGCGTGCTGCGTCCGGGCAGCATGAAATGACCATTGGAATCGGGCAGGCCGAGGCTGATCGAGTAGCCGAAATCCTCTCCCGCAAACCCCAGGCGCAGGCGTTTGACGCCCTGGCGCACGGTGGGCTCGATGGCGACTTCGCCGGTGCGCATGCGCCGGGAGATGGTTTCCGGGCCGGCCCAGAAGGTCGAATCCAGCCCACCTTCACGGGCCAGCGCGTTGACCACGCCGCCGTGGGCGGTTTCCGCCAGCAGGCGCAGCGCACGGTACAGGTTGGATTTGCCGCTGCCGTTGGGGCCGGTGATCAGATTCAGCCGGCCCAGCGGGATCACCAGTTTGTTGATCGAACGGTAGTTGGCCACCGCGAGAGTCTTGAGCATTTGGGTTCCTGAGGCGGGATCGACCGGGGCTCATTGTCAGGCATGCACAGGCGTCTATGGCAAGTGTTTCAGGGCTTAAAAGGTGCGAACTTTTTCTTCATAAGACGCTCGTGCAAGGTTCCAATCCTGTTCTAAGCTCTCTGTCGTGTTGTACATGAAAAAGGCCAAGGAGTTTGCATGGTGGTTCCCGGATTGAAAGTAGTAATGGCCTTGAGTGTCGTCACCCTGCTGACGGCTTGCGACGAGAAAAAACCCGTGCAGGAATATCTGCCACGGGTGTTCGTGCAAGTCGTCAAGCCGGCGGATTACGCGGCTTCGGTTACCCTCACCGGTGATATCCAGGCACGAATACAGACGGAGCTGTCTTTTCGTGTGGGTGGCAAGATCATCCAGCGTTCGGTTGACGTCGGTGATCGAGTGACAGCCAGGCAAGTGCTGGCCCGGCTCGACCCGAAGGATTTGCAGACCAATGTCGATTCGGCCCAGGCGCAAGTCGTCGCCGAACAGGCGCGGGTGACGCAGAGTGCGGCGGCGTTCGTGCGTCAGCAAAAATTGCTGCCCAAGGGCTACACCAGTCAGAGCGAATACGACTCGGCCCAGGCAGCCTTGCACAGTAGTCAGAGTGCCTTGAGCGCTGCCCAGGCGCAGTTGGCCAACGCCAAGGATCAGTTGAGCTATACGGCGCTGATCGCCGATGCGCCGGGGATCATTACCGAGCGCCAGGCCGAAGTCGGCCAAGTAGTGCAGGCGACCATGCCGGTCTTCAGCCTGGCCCGTGACGGCGACCGGGATGCGGTGTTCAACGTCTATGAATCACTGCTGGCCGAGAAGCCGAAAGATCAAACCATCGTCCTCAGTCTGCTCGACAACCCAGCGATCAAGACTACCGGCACCGTGCGCGAAGTCACCCCCGCGGTGTCGGCGCAATCCGGCACCGTGCAGGTCAAGGTCGGCCTCGACAAACTGCCCGATGGCATGCAACTGGGCTCGGTGGTGAGTGCCACGGCCAGGGGATCGGGCAAGTCGGTCATCGAGTTGCCGTGGTCGGCGTTGACCAAAAACATCAGTGTCCCCGCTGTCTGGATTGTCGACGACAAGGGCAAGGCCCAATTGCATTCGGTCACGGTCAGCCGCTACCTGACCGGCAAGGTCATCATCAGCGACGGCTTGAAGGACGGGGACAAAGTCATCATCGCGGGCGGACAACTCTTGCACCCGGACATGGAAGTCGAGATTGCCGAAAACACTTACAAGGATCTGACGTGGGGAGCCAAGCCATGAAGCCTTTATGGGCGTTGTCCATCGGGCTGGTGCTGAGCGCCTGTTCTGAAAGCGAACCGCCGCCGGCGCCGGTACGGCCGGTGCTGTCGATCAAGGTCAAGACCTTGAACGAAGAGGACCTGGGCCGCTTCGCCGGCAGCATCCAGGCGCGTTATGAAACCGATACCGGCTTCCGTGTGGGCGGGCGAATCGCCAGCCGTAACGTCGATGTCGGCACCGAGGTGGAGAAGGGTACGCTGCTCGCCACCCTCGATCCTTCCGACCAGCAAAACCAATTGCGCTCGGCCCAGGGCGATCTGTCGAAAATCCAGGCGCAACTGATCAACGCCAAGGCCACGGCCCAGCGTCAGCAAGCCTTGTTTGACCGCGGGGTCGGCGCGCAAGCGCAACTCGACGAGGCCAACACGGACCTGAAAACCACCCAGGCCTCACTCGATCAGGCCCGGGCGGCCGTCAACCAGAGCAAGGACCAACTGGGCTACACCGAGCTGCGCGCCGACCATAAAGCCGTGGTCACCCAGTGGAGCGCCGAGGCCGGGCAAGTGGTGTCGGCCGGTCAGCAAGTGGTGACACTGGCGCAACCGGACATCAAGGAAGCGGTGATCGATCTGCCGGATACCCTGGTCGATCAACTACCCAGCGATGTGGTGTTCCTGGTCGCTGCGCAACTTGATCCAAGCATCAACAGCACCGCCATCATTCGCGAAATCGAACCTAAGGCTCAAAGCGCCACACGCACCCGTCGCGCCCGCCTGACCCTGGCCGAAACGCCGCCCGGCTTTCGCTTGGGTACGGCAATCAGCGTCACCCTGAGCTCGGCGATCAAGCCGCGTATCGAGTTGCCGGTCACCGCGCTGCAGGAGGTCGATGGCAAGCCACGCATCTGGGTGATTGATGCACAGAGTAAAACCGTCTCTCCCCGTGACATCCAGGTGATCAGCCGTACCAACAGCACCGTGGTGCTGGCCGGCGGCGTGAAGAACGGCGAGCGGGTGGTCAGTGCCGGTGTGAACAGCCTCAAACCGGGGCAACAAGTGAAAATCGACGAGGACAGTCAATGAAAGGGCCTTTCAACCTCTCGGAATGGGCCCTCAAGCATCAGTCGTTCATCTGGTATCTGATGTTCGTCGCATTGCTGATGGGTGTGTTCTCGTACTTCAACCTGGGGCGCGAAGAAGACCCTTCGTTCACCATCAAAACCATGGTGATCCAGAGCAAATGGCCGGGGGCAACCCAAGAGGAAACCCTCAAGCAGATCACCGACCGGATCGAGAAAAAGCTCGAAGAACTCGACTCCCTCGACTATGTGAAAAGCTACACGCGCCCCGGTGAATCCACGGTGTACGTGTACCTGCGCGACACCACCAGTGCCAAGGACATCCCGGAAATCTGGTACCAGGTGCGCAAGAAGATCAACGACATCAAGTACCAGTTCCCGCAAGGCATACAGGGGCCGTCGTTCAACGACGAGTTCGGTGACGTCTTCGGCTCGATCTACGCCTTCACCGCCGACGGCCTGACCCTGCGTCAGTTGCGCGACTACGTGGAACAGGCGCGCATGGAAATTCGCGGCGTGCCGGGGCTGGGCAAGATCGAGATGGTCGGCCAGCAGGACGAAGTGCTGTACCTGAACTTCTCCACACGCAAACTCGCAGCGCTGGGCATCGATGAGCGTCAGGTGGTGCAGAGCCTGCAAAGCCAGAACGCCGTGACCCCGGCGGGTGTCATCGAGGCCGGGCCGGAGCGGATTTCGGTGCGCACTTCAGGGAAGTTCGCTTCGGAGAAAGACCTGGCCGAGGTCAACCTCAAGCTCAACGACCGCTACTATCGTCTGGCCGACATCGCCGAAATCAGTCGCGGCTATGTCGATCCGGCCTCGCCGGAATTCCGCTACAACGGCAAACAGGCCATCGGTCTGGCGATTGCCATGCAGACGGGTGGCAACGTCCAGGCGTTCGGCAAGGCCCTGCACGCCCGTATCGACCAGTTGACCGCCGACCTGCCGGTGGGTGTCGGCATTTACAACGTGTCCGACCAGGCCGTGGTGGTGGAAGAGGCCGTCGGCGGCTTTACCAGTGCCTTGTTCGAGGCGGTGGTGATCGTGCTGCTGGTCAGCTTCGTCAGCCTTGGCGTGCGCGCCGGGCTGGTGGTGGCGTGCTCGATCCCGTTGGTGCTGGCGATGGTGTTCGTGTTCATGGAATACAGCGGCATCACCATGCAGCGGATTTCCCTCGGTGCTCTGATCATCGCCCTCGGCCTGTTGGTGGACGATGCGATGATCACCGTGGAGATGATGGTCACGCGCCTGGAAATGGGCGAGACCAAGGAGCAGGCGGCGACGTTCGCCTACACCTCCACGGCGTTCCCGATGCTCACCGGTACGCTGGTGACGGTGGCGGGCTTCGTGCCGATCGGCTTGAACGCCAGCTCCGCCGGTGAGTACACCTACACCCTGTTTGCGGTGATTGCCTGCGCGATGCTGGTGTCATGGGTGGTGGCGGTACTGTTTGCGCCGGTGATCGGCGTGCACATTCTCAGTGCCAAGGTGAAACCCCACGAAGGCGAACCCGGGCGTATCGGCAAGGCGTTCAACGGCGGGCTGTTGTGGTGCATGCGCAATCGCTGGTGGGCCATTGGCATCACCGTGCTGTGCTTTGTACTGGCGGTGTTCAGCATGCGTTACGTGCAGAACCAGTTCTTCCCGTCTTCGGATCGCCCGGAAATCCTGGTCGACCTGAACCTGCCGCAAAACGCCTCGCTCGACGAAACCCGCCGGGCCGTCGATCGCCTCGAAGCTACGCTCAAGGACGATCCGGACATCGTGCGCTGGAGCACCTACGTCGGTCAGGGCGCGATCCGTTTCTATCTGCCACTGGACCAACAACTGCAAAACCCCTTCTACGCGCAGTTGGTGATCGTCAGCAAAGGCCATACCCGTGAAGCCATGATGCAGAAGCTTCGCGAGCGCTTGCGCAACGACTTCGTCGGCATCGGCAGTTATGTCCAGGCACTGGAAATGGGCCCGCCGGTAGGGCGTCCGATCCAGTACCGGGTCAGCGGCAAAGACATCGACCAGGTGCGCCGACATGCCATCGACCTGGCCACTGAGCTGGACAAGAACCCGCACATTGGCGAGATCATCTACGACTGGAACGAGCCGGGCAAAGTCCTGCGCATCGACATCGCCCAGGACAAGGCGCGGCAACTGGGGCTGTCTTCCGAGGATGTGGCCAACCTGATGAACGGCATCGTCAGCGGCCAGACGGTGACCCAGGTCGATGACGACATTTACCTGATCAACGTGGTCGGGCGCGCGGTGGATTCCGAACGCGGTACGCCGGAAACCCTGCAGAACCTGCAAATCGTCACGCCTAGCGGCACGTCGATTCCGCTGCTGGCGTTCGCCACGGTGCGCTACGAACTGGAACAACCGCTGGTGTGGCGTCGCGATCGCCTGCCGACCATCACCATCAAGGCGGCGATTCGTGACGAGATCCAGCCGACGGACCTGGTGAAAATCCTCAAGCCGTCCATCGACGCTTTCGCCGCCAAACTGCCGGCGGGCTACAAGGTCGCCACCGGTGGTACGGTGGAGGAAAGCGGCAAGGCCCAGGGCCCGATTGCCAAGGTTGTGCCGCTGATGCTGTTCATGATGGCGACCTTCCTGATGATCCAGCTGCACAGCGTGCAGAAGCTGTTCCTGGTGGCCAGCGTTGCGCCGCTGGGGCTGATCGGCGTGGTGATCGCGCTGGTGCCGACGGGCACGCCGATGGGCTTCGTGGCGATCCTCGGGATTCTGGCGCTGATCGGTATCATCATCCGTAACTCGGTGATCCTGGTGACCCAGATCGAAGAGTACGAGCAGAAGGGCTACGCGCCGTGGGATGCGGTGGTGCAAGCCACCGAACACCGACGTCGGCCGATCCTGCTGACCGCTGCGGCGGCGAGCATGGGGATGATCCCGATTGCCCGGGAAGTGTTCTGGGGGCCGATGGCCTACGCAATGATCGGCGGGATCGTCATCGCCACCTTGCTGACGCTGCTGTTTTTGCCGGCGCTGTATGTGGCCTGGTACAAGATTCGCGAGCCGAAGAAAGAGGCGCAGTAAGGGCGAGCGCTTTTCGCTCATCGCGAGCAAGCGCGCTCCCACATAGGATCTGGTTGGCTGCAAATTTTGTAGTCAACCCAAAACCCCTGTGGGAGCGAGCTTGCTCGCGATGGCGTCCGAATTGACTACACAGCCTTACGCCAAACACTCGCCAACCAAGGCTGCTGCTCTCGCGGCAGCCCGGCCGGCCGGTAGTAATGCTCCAGCTCCACAAACCCCGCCTCGATCAACAATTGCTGCCAGGTCGCCAGGTCGTGATACGACCCATAACGCGGCCCATTCCAGCCTTCCTGATTCTCGCCACGGGGATTGGAACTGAACAACACGCCACCTGGTTTCAGCGCTCCCCACAACTGCTTCAACACCCGCGGTAATTCCTGACGCGGAACATGAAACAGCACCGCGTTGGCAAAAATCCCGTCGAAACGCTGGGCCGGCAGATCAAGCTTCAAGAAGTCCTGCTGCCACACTTCGCAGCCGCTGTCTGCACGGGCCATCTGCGCGAACTTTTCCGAACCGTCGAGACCGACCGCCTTGTGGCCCATATGGGTGAAGGTTTGCAAATCCCGACCCGGCCCGCAGCCAAAATCGAGAATCTCGAAAGGCACCTCACCATGAATATGTCGCAACAGGGCATCGATGTTCTGGCTGACATCGTGATCGCGCGTGCCTTCGCGAAAGTCTTCAGCGACCGCGTTGTAATGGCCGAGGGTCGTGAAGGTGATCTGTTCGAGGTCGTCGGGTGTTTGCTTCATGTTTGGCTGCGCAGGCAAGTGGTGGAATTCGTCGAATATACGCCATCAAGCTTGGGGCTGCTGCGCAGCCCATCGCGAGCAAGCTCGCTCCCACAGTTGACCGCGTACACCTGTGGGAGCGAGCTTGCTCGCGATGGCGGAGGCACTGACAACCGATGATTAAAGTCTGACTTAGCCCTTCTTCATCCCCAAACACTCAATGGAGTGATCCACCATCGCCTTGGCAATCTCCAGCAAATGCCAGATCGAATACACCATCGCCCGGTCGGCACCCTTGAGTTGGTCGCCACATTGATACGCCGTCACCGAAGCACAGCGCAGCAGATCGGCGACATAGAGTTGGGTGTCTTCAAAACTCACGTCTTTACTGACGTTGTAGAAGCGCATTTCATCGGTTGGTGTGGGTTGCTTGCCGGTGAGGTAGAAATCGATTGCACGGTAGAGCGCTGATCGATCCCTGAGAGGGTCTTCAGTGCCGGTTTCGTTGGAGGGGTTTTCGGGTGGTGGATCGGGTACTGATTTCGTCATTGGTAAAACTCCTAGTGCTAATGGGAGCCAACCGATATCGCGACTAAACGATCAAGGGTGGCGGCTGCGCACAGGTTAGTCGACCGGTCACTAGGCTACCCGGCGCACCCGAAGGTGCCCTGCGCACAGCCACCATAACGTTCAGGCAGTAGAACCTGAAATGAGGTGACGCTGTACGCCTAGTAAAATCCGGGCGACTAAACCCGATCACTGATAAGCAGTGACGGACCGAGACTAGTCACGGAATTCGGCAGGCGCAAGCGAGCGAAATGATCTAGGAAATGTCCTGCAAAAGAAAGGGAACGGGCCTGCAAAACCGCTGATTTTCCTGTACGAAAACTTCCCTCTGGAAGCCCGTGATCATCTGCGGCGAAGGAGCTTTTGTGGCGAGGGGGCTTGTCGGGCGGCGTTCCGACGATGGCGATTTCACAGGCGCCGACCTGTAACTTCTTACAGTTTCGGCCCGGTCAAAAAAGGCCCAGTCTGTCCTCAGTCAGAGCGAAGGACCGTCATTGCCGTGAACGCTTATCACCACACCGCGACACCAACGTTGTCGGTCATCGATCCACGCGCCCTGACGGTTCGCAGCATCGGCTATTGCCGCCATCCCGACAGCCCGGAGATTGATCCGCGCATTACCCGGCAACGCTTCGACGCGGTAGGTCGCTTGGTCGAGTCGTGGGACCCACGGTTGTGGGGCACGGCGCCGAAGCCGAACCTGGCCACGGTCTACGGCTTGAGTGGGCAACCGTTGCTGACGGACAGCGTCGATGCCGGTTGGCAGTTGAGTG
>NZ_JAHBDN010000039.1:0-91905 GCF_019956445.1 Pseudomonas sp. BF-R-19 | reverse complement strand
CTAATGAAGGGGATGGGTGCCAGGGGTGATTGGGTAGAAAGGGGCCGTGGAATGGCCATTGGGGCGGTGGTGTGGCTGAAAACGCCATCGCGAGCAGGCTCGCTCCCACATTGAATCTCTGGCGTACGCAGAATCTGTGATCACTGAAGACCTGATGTGGGAGCGAGCCTGCTCGCGAATGCAGTCTTAAGGTTTACAGGGAAGCCTGGCGAACCTGCTTCTCCAGCTCGGCTTTCAACCCCGGTTCGAGCTTGAGTTGGCGCGCCAGTTCGTCGAGGTAGGCCTTCTCCATGAAGTTTTCCTCGTCCACCATCATCACGCTGGCAATGTACATCTCGGCGGCGATTTCCGGGGAGCGGGCGGCGCGGGCGACATCGTTCGGGTCCAGCGGCTTGTTGAGCTCGGCGTGCAGCCAGTGTTGCAGCTCCTGGTCGCTGTCGAGCCGGGTGAATTCGCCTTCGATCAAGGCACGCTCACGCTCATCGACATGACCATCAGCCTTGGCCGCGGCCACCAGCGCCTTGAGAATCGCCTGACTGTGCAGCTCGACTTGCGCGGCCGGCACGCGGTCCAGGGTTTGCGGCTCTGTACCGGCTGCACCGCCCTGCTGCGCCTGCCAGTTACCATAGGCTTTATAGGCCAGCACGCCCAACGCGGCGAGACCGCCGTAGACCGCGACCTTGCCCCCGACTTTACGGGCCTTTTTGCTGCCGAGCAGCAAGCCCATGGCGCCTGCCGCCAATGCCCCGCCACTCGCGCCGGAGAGCAAGCTGCCGAGGGCACCGTTGCCACCGCTCGCGCCCTTTTGCTGTGAGCTGCCGGCCTTGTTCTGCAACAGGTCCTGGCCGGACTTGAGTAGTTGATCGAGCAATCCACGGGTGTTCATTTTCCGCCTCCACAAGACGTTTAACCTGAAACCAAGACCACCAGCCTAAAACGAAAGTGCCCACGCCCCGTGGGCGAGAGTGCTTCCAGATGTTGCATTGCCTCAATGCGCCCATTGCCGCTTGCGCCGGCCTATCAGAAAAAACGATATACACTCCTGCCAATCGATAAAAACAGCCCACCGGGTACTTTCCCATGATGACCTTGCGTCAGATCCGTCACTTCATCGCCGTGGCCGAGACCGGCTCGATCTCGGCCGCCGCGCAAACCGCGTTCATTTCCCAATCGACCCTGACCCTGGCGATCCAGCAACTGGAAGAGGAAATCGGCGTCAGCCTGTTCAGCCGCCACGCCAAGGGCATGACCCTGACCCACCAGGGGCATCAATTCCTGCGTCAGGCGCACTTGATCCTGGCCACGGTGGATAACGCCAAGCGCAGCCTGCAACAGAGCACCGACCAGGTTGCCGGGCAGCTGATCGTCGGCGTGACCAGCCTGGTGGCCGGTTACTACCTGGCGGATCTGCTCACCCGCTTCCAGCGCGCCTACCCCAACGTGGAAATCCGCGTGATGGAAGATGAGCGCCCGTACATCGAACATTTGCTGGTCAGCGGCGAGATCGATGTCGGTGTGTTGATCCTCTCCAACCTCGAAGACCGCCACGCCCTGCAGACCGAAGTGTTGACCCATTCGCCGCACCGGCTATGGTTGCCGGCCCAGCACCCGTTGCTGGAACACGACAGCATCAACCTCGCCGACGTGGCCCGCGAGCCATTGATTCAACTGAACGTCGATGAAATGGACCGCAACGCCCAACGCATGTGGTCGGCAGCCTCCTTGCAACCGCGTATCACCCTGCGCACGGCCTCGACCGAAGCGGTGCGAAGCCTGGTGGCCGCCGGTCTGGGCGTATCTATCCAGCCCGACATGACGTATCGCCCGTGGTCACTGGAGGGCGACATCATCGAAGCGCGGCCGATCGCCGACCTCAGCCAGACCCTCGATGTCGGCCTGGCCTGGCGTCGCGGCACCGCGCGGCCGGCACTGGTGGACCCGTTTCTCACGGTCGCCCGCGAACAACCCCACGGCGGGCGCAAGCCATCTATTTAATCGAACGCCGCCTTCAGTATTTAGTATTTGTTGTCCTCGGGTCCGCGAACTAGTCTTGTTGCATCCAATAAAGACGGCCGGGCCCCACTCACAGGGAGCGCTGCCATGTCTACACAAGAAGCCACACAAAAAACGAGAACCCGAAAAATGGCTGGCGCGCAGACCCCGTTGTTCACCGCATTGTTGATCGATGGTGAATTGGTTGCCGGTCAAGGCTGCGTCGAGCCGATTCTCAACCCCGCCACCGGGGAAGTCCTGACCCGAATCGCCGAAGCCAGCACCGAGCAAGTCGAAGCCGCGATCCTCGCCGCCCACCGTGCCTTTGCCGGTTGGTCACGGACCACGCCACAGCAACGTTCGAACCTGTTGCTGGAGATCGCCAACGCCATCGAAAAAAACGCCGACCTGCTGGCCCGCCTCGAATCCATGAACTGCGGCAAGCCGTTGCACCTGGCCCGTCAGGATGACCTGAATGCCACGGTCGATGTGTTCCGCTTCTTCGCCGGTGCCGTGCGTTGCCAGACCGGCCAGCTCAGCGGCGAATACCTGCCGGGCTACACCAGCATGGTCCGGCGCGATCCTATCGGGGTCGTGGCGTCGATTGCGCCGTGGAACTACCCGATCATGATGGCCGCGTGGAAAATCGCCCCGGCCCTGGCCGCCGGCAACACCCTGGTGTTCAAGCCGTCGGAACACACGCCGCTGTCGATCCTGGCCCTGGCCCCCGCGCTGGCCGAAATCCTGCCACGGGGCGTGATCAACATCGTTTGCGGTGGTGGCGAAGGCGTCGGCAGCCATCTAGTGAATCACCCTAAAGTGCGCATGGTGTCGCTGACCGGCGATATCGTCACCGGCCAGAAGATTCTCCAGGCCGCATCGAAAACGCTCAAACGAACCCACCTCGAACTCGGCGGCAAGGCCCCGGTGATCGTCTGCAACGATGCCGACATTCAGGCCGTGGTCGAAGGCGTACGCACCTACGGCTATTACAACGCCGGCCAGGATTGCACCGCCGCTTGCCGCATTTACGCCCAGGCCGGGATACATGACCGTCTGGTGGCCGAGCTCGGCGCCGCCGTCAGCAGCCTGCGTTTCGCCGGCAAGCGCGACGCCGACAACGAAATCGGCCCGCTGATCAGCACCCGCCAGCGCGATCGCGTGGCCAGTTTTGTCGAGCGTGCCCTCGGCCAGCCGCACATCGAGCGGGTGACCGGCGCAGCGGTGCATTCCGGCGCCGGCTTCTATTACCAGCCGACCCTGCTCGCCGGTTGCAAGCAAAGTGACGAGATCGTCCAGCGCGAAGTGTTCGGGCCGGTGGTCACCGTGACCCGCTTCGATGAACTCGAACAAGCGGTGGACTGGGCCAACGATTCGGAATACGGCCTGGCTTCGTCGGTCTGGACCCAGAACCTCGACAAGGCCATGCAGGTCGCGGCGCGCTTGCAGTACGGCTGCACCTGGATCAACAGCCACTTCATGCTGGTCAGCGAAATGCCCCATGGCGGCCTGAAACGTTCGGGCTACGGCAAAGACCTGTCCAGCGATTCGCTTCAGGACTACAGCGTGGTGCGGCACATCATGGCCCGCCATGGCGAGCATCTCTGACTACGCTAATAACAAGCCGCCAACGGCATGCTTCACCACGTTCACAACTGCCCCGACCATAATTTAAAGAAGAGGGAATTCCCATGTTCGTGCACAAGACCGCACTGCTCAGTGCAATCACCACCGCGCTGCTGGCCAGTGCCAGTGTCCAGGCCGCCGAGCCGCTCAAAGCTGTCGGGGCGGGCGAAGGCCAACTGGATATTGTGGCCTGGCCTGGCTACATCGAACGTGGCGAGAGTGACAAGGCCTACGACTGGGTGACCGGTTTCGAGAAGGAAACCGGCTGCAAGGTCAACGTCAAGACGGCGGCCACCTCCGATGAAATGGTCAGTCTGATGGCCAAGGGCGGTTACGACCTGGTGACCGCGTCCGGCGACGCCTCCCTGCGCCTGATCGTCGGCAAGCGTGTGCAGCCGATCAACACCACGTTGATCCCGAACTGGAAGAACCTCGACCCACGCCTGAAAGATGCGCCGTGGTACGTGGTCAACAAGCAGACCTACGGCGCCCCTTATCAATGGGGCCCGAACGTGTTGATGTACAACACCAACGTGTTCAAGACCGCGCCCACCAGTTGGGGCGTGCTGTTCAATGCGGAAAACCTGCCGGACGGCAAGCCGAACAAGGGCCGCGTGCAGGCCTATGACGGCCCGATCTACATCGCCGATGCGGCGCTGTACCTGAAGACCGCCAAACCGGAACTGGGCATCCAGAACCCCTACGAACTGAGCGAAGCCCAGTACAAGGCCGTGCTCGATCTGCTGCGCGCCCAGCAGCCGTTGATCCACCGCTACTGGCACGACACCACCGTGCAAATGAGTGACTTCAAGAACGAAGGTGTGGTCGCCTCAGGTGCCTGGCCGTATCAGGTCAACGGCCTGATGAACGAGAAGCAGCCAATCGCCTCGACCATCCCGAAAGAAGGGGCCACCGGTTGGGCCGACACCACCATGTTGCATGCCGAGGCCAAGCACCCGAACTGCGCCTACAAGTGGATGGACTGGTCGCTGCAACCGAAAGTCCAGGGTGACGTAGCGGCCTGGTTTGGCTCGTTGCCAGCGGTGCCGGCGGCGTGCAAGGAGAGCGAACTGCTCGGCGCCGAAGGCTGCAAGACCAACGGTTTCGACCAGTTCGACAAGATCGCCTTCTGGAAAACCCCGCAGGCTGAAGGCGGCAAGTTCGTGCCGTACAGCCGCTGGACCCAGGACTACATCGCGATCATGGGCGGTAGATAACCCGCCCTACCCTGTGGGAGCGAGCTTGCTCGCGATGAGGGCATTACAGTCAACATCTCTATCGACTGACAAGCCGCCATCGCGAGCAAGCTCGCTCCCACAGAAGTGCAGAAACCCGATGTTCGTTTTTCAGAAGTCCAGGCAGGGCCGCTGCGACGGCCTTCGCCTTTTTGGAGCACCGCACCATGACGCTTGCAGTCCAGTTCACCAACGTCTCCCGTCAATTCGGCGAAGTGAAAGCCGTAGACCGGGTTTCCATCGACATCCAGGACGGCGAGTTCTTCTCCATGCTGGGGCCGTCCGGCTCGGGCAAGACCACCTGTTTGCGCCTGATCGCCGGTTTTGAACAACCGAGCGCAGGTTCCATCCGCATTCATGGCGAGGAGGCCGCCGGCCTGCCGCCGTACCAGCGCGACGTGAACACCGTGTTCCAGGATTACGCGCTGTTCCCGCACATGAACGTGCGCGACAACGTCGCCTACGGCTTGAAAGTCAAAGGCATCGGCAAGGTCGAACGCCTCAAGCGCGCCGAGGAATCCCTGGAGATGGTGGCCCTCGGCGGCTACGGCGAGCGCAAGCCGGTTCAGCTCTCCGGCGGTCAGCGCCAACGTGTGGCCCTGGCCCGCGCCTTGGTCAATCGTCCGCGGGTGCTGCTGCTCGACGAACCCCTCGGCGCCCTCGACCTGAAGTTGCGCGAGCAAATGCAGGGCGAGTTGAAGAAGCTGCAACGCCAGCTCGGCATCACCTTCATTTTCGTCACCCACGACCAGACCGAAGCGCTGTCGATGTCCGACCGCGTGGCCGTGTTCAACAAGGGGCGCATCGAACAAGTCGATAGCCCGCGCAACCTGTACATGAAGCCGGCCACCACCTTCGTGGCGGAATTCGTTGGCACCTCCAACGTGATTCGCGGCGAGCTGGCCTGGCAGCTCAGCGGCAATCCGCAGCCGTTCTCGATTCGCCCGGAACACGTGCGTTTCGCCGAAGGCCCGCTGGCCAGCCACGAGATCGAGGTCAGCGGTTTGCTCCACGACATTCAGTACCAGGGCAGCGCCACCCGTTATGAGTTGAAACTCGAAAACGGCCAGACCCTGAACATCAGCCAGGCCAACAATCAGTGGATCGACAGCAGCGCGCAACACCAGACCGGGCAGCGCCTCAGCGCACGCTGGGCGCGAGAAGCGATGGTCCAGTTGCACGACACCCTTGCAGGCGGGATGTGAGATGAGCACCTTGGCTATTTCTCAAACCTCGTCAGGCGGCTCGCCGTTGCGCAGGTTTTCCAACCTGTTGTATCGCCGGCCGAACCTGTACCTTTCGATGCTGCTGGTGCCGCCGTTGCTGTGGTTCGGCGCGATCTACCTCGGCTCGTTGCTGACGTTGCTGTGGCAAGGCTTCTACACCTTCGACGACTTCACCATGGCGGTCACTCCCGACCTGACCCTGGCGAACTTCACCGCGCTGTTCCAGCCGTCGAACTTCGACATCATCCTGCGCACCCTGGGCATGGCGATTGTCGTGTCCATCGCCAGCGCCATCGTCGCGTTCCCGATTGCCTACTACATGGCGCGCTACACCACCGGCAAGACCAAGGCGTTTTTCTACATCGCGGTGATGATGCCGATGTGGGCCAGTTACATCGTCAAGGCCTACGCCTGGACCCTGCTGCTGGCCAAGGGCGGCGTGGCGCAGTGGTTCGTGCAGCACCTGGGGCTGGAGCCGGTCCTGCAGTTCGTGCTGGGCATTCCGGGGGTTGGCGGCAGCACCTTGTCGACCTCGCACCTGGGGCGCTTCATGGTGTTCGTCTACATCTGGCTGCCGTTCATGATCCTGCCGATCCAGGCCTCGCTCGAACGCCTGCCGCCGTCGCTGCTGCATGCCTCCGCCGACCTTGGCGCCAAGCCGCGCCAGACCTTCATGCAGGTGATTCTGCCGCTGTCGATCCCGGGCATTGCCGCAGGCTCGATCTTCACCTTCTCGCTGACCCTGGGCGACTTCATCGTGCCGCAACTGGTCGGCCCGCCCGGCTACTTCGTCGGCAGCATGGTGTACGCCCAGCAAGGCGCGATCGGCAACATGCCGATGGCCGCCGCCTTCACCCTGGTGCCGATCGTGCTGATCGCCATCTACCTGTCCATCGTCAAACGACTGGGGGC
Organism: Pseudomonas sp. BF-R-19; assembly: GCF_019956445.1. NCBI lineage: Bacteria > Pseudomonadati > Pseudomonadota > Gammaproteobacteria > Pseudomonadales > Pseudomonadaceae > Pseudomonas > Pseudomonas sp. BF-R-19. The sequence goes on along the minus strand of NZ_JAHBDN010000039.1, from coordinate 84,914 downwards.
CTTCGATGCACTCTGAGAAAGCATCTCTCGGGCTACGCATAGCAGCCTGGGGCGGGCTGGTGTTCCTGCACTTCCCGATCCTGATCATCTTCCTGTACGCCTTCAACACCGAAGACGCGGCGTTCAGCTTTCCGCCCAAGGGTTTCACTTGGAAGTGGATCGGCGTGGCGTTCTCGCGGCCGGACGTGCTCGAAGCGATCAAGCTGTCGTTGCAGATCGCCTCGATTGCCACGCTGATCGCCATGGTCCTTGGCACATTGGCTTCGGCCGCGCTGTACCGCCGGGACTTCTTCGGCAAGCAAGGCATCTCGCTGATGCTGATCCTGCCGATTGCCCTGCCGGGGATCATCACCGGGATCGCACTGCTGGCGACCTTCAAGACACTGGGAATCGAGCCGGGGATGTTCACCATCATCGTCGGTCACGCGACCTTCTGCGTGGTGATCGTCTACAACAACGTCATCGCTCGCTTGCGCCGCACCTCCCACAGCTTGATCGAAGCCTCGATGGACCTCGGCGCCGACGGCTGGCAAACCTTCCGCTACATCATCCTGCCAAACCTCGGCTCGGCGTTGCTGGCCGGCGGCATGCTGGCGTTTGCCCTGTCGTTCGACGAAATCATCGTCACCACCTTCACCGCCGGCCATGAACGCACCCTGCCGCTGTGGCTGCTCAACCAGCTCAGCCGGCCTCGTGATGTGCCGGTGACCAATGTCGTGGCGATGCTGGTGATGATCGTGACCATGCTGCCGATCCTCGGCGCCTATTACCTGACCCGGGGTGGTGAGAGCGTTGCGGGTAGTGGCGGTAAGTAACTGACAACGATTACTCCCGGTAGGAACCGAATTCAATGTGGGAGCGGGCTTGCTCGCGAAGAGGCCATCACATTCAACAGTGATGGTGCCTGACACACCGCTTTCGCGAGCAAGCCCGCTCCCACAGTTAGAGCCGGTTTCCACAGAGAAAAAAACAACAGTTCCGAAGAGGACAAAACCATGCAAACCAAACTCTTGATCAACGGCCAACTGCTCGCCGGCGAAGGCCCCGCCCAACCCGTATTCAACCCAGCCTTGGGTCGTGTGCTGGTGGAAATCAACGAAGCCAGCGAAGCCCAGGTCGATGCCGCCGTGCGTGCCGCCGACGCCGCGTTCGACAGCTGGTCGCATACCCCGCCGAAAGCGCGCTCGCTGCTGCTGCTCAAACTCGCCGATGCCATCGAAGCCCACGGCGAAGAGCTGGCCAAACTGGAATCGGACAACTGCGGCAAGCCCTACAGCGCCGCGCTGAACGACGAGATCCCGGCGATTGCCGACGTGTTCCGCTTCTTCGCTGGCGCCAGCCGCTGCATGAGCGGTTCGGCCGGTGGCGAGTACCTGCCCGGCCACACCTCGATGATCCGCCGCGACCCGGTGGGCGTGATCGCGTCCATCGCGCCGTGGAACTACCCACTGATGATGGTCGCCTGGAAAATCGCCCCGGCCCTGGCCGCCGGTAATACCGTGGTGCTCAAGCCGTCGGAACAAACCCCGCTGACCGCCCTGCGCCTGGCCGAACTGGCGTCGGACATTTTTCCGGCCGGTGTACTCAACCTGGTGTTCGGCCGTGGTCCTACCGTCGGTAGCCCATTGGTCACCCACCCGAAAGTGCGCATGGTGTCGCTGACCGGTTCGATTGCCACCGGCTCGAACATCATTTCCAGCACCGCCGACAGCGTCAAACGCATGCACATGGAGTTGGGCGGCAAAGCCCCAGTGATCATCTTCGACGACGCCGACATCGATGCCGCCGTCGAAGGCATCCGCACCTTCGGTTTCTACAACGCCGGGCAAGACTGCACCGCCGCCTGCCGCATCTATGCCCAGGAAGGTATCTACGACAAGTTCGTGGAGAAACTCGGCGCCGCCGTCAGCAGCATCAAGTACGGCTTGCAGGACGATCCGTCGACCGAACTCGGCCCGCTGATCACCGCGCAACACCGCGACCGCGTTGCCGGTTTCGTCGAGCGCGCCATCGCCCAGCCGCACATTCGTTTGATCACTGGCGGCAAGGCTGTCGAGGGCAACGGCTACTTCTTCGAACCGACGGTACTGGCCGATGCGCTGCAGGACGACGAAATCGTCCGTCGCGAAGTGTTCGGGCCGGTGGTCTCGGTGACTAAATTCAGCGACGAAGCGCAAGTGCTGGGCTGGGCCAACGATTCGGACTACGGCCTGGCCTCCTCCGTGTGGACCGCCGACGTCGGCCGCGCCCATCGCCTGTCCGCCCGTTTGCAGTACGGCTGCACCTGGGTGAATACGCACTTCATGCTGGTCAGTGAAATGCCTCACGGCGGTCAGAAACTGTCCGGCTATGGCAAGGACATGTCCATGTACGGACTCGAGGACTACACCGTTGTGCGGCATGTGATGTTCAAGCACTAGAAAAAGCATCGTCGGATCGCCGCCCGGAGCAAGCTCGCTCCCACAGGTACTGCGCAGTCCATGTGGGAGCGAGCTTGCTCGCGATGGCGTCACCGCAACTTCAAGGAAGAAACCGGCACCCAGCACCACCAGGCTCCACCCCAAAGAAGACAAAACAATAACCACCGATCCGGGCGGCGCTCCCAAAGCCCCGTCACGGTTTCGGACATCCGAAATCTGCCGATTTTCCGGAGCAATCACACATGAGTGCATCACCCGATCTCTCTGCAGCCCTTGCCGACAGCGATGCCGAGCAACTACGCAAGCTGGGTTACACCTCCAACTTCAATCGCAGCATGAGCCTGTGGGAAAACTTCGCCCTGGGCTTCACTTACCTGTCCCCGGTCGTCGGGGTGTATACCCTGTTCGGCCTGTGCCTGGCCGCCGGCGGGCCACCGATGTTCTGGGCTTACTTGCTGGTTGGTTGCGGCCAGTTGCTGGTGTGCCTGATCTTCGGTGAAGTGGTTTCGCAGTTCCCGATTTCCGGCGGTGTGTACCCGTGGGCTCGCCGCTTGGTGGGCAAGCGCTGGGCGTGGATGGTCGGCTGGATCTACTCCATTGCCCTGTGCGTAACCATCGCCGCCGTTGCGGTCGGTGCCGGTCCGTACCTCGCCGCCATGATGGGCTTTGAACCGAGCAACAACACCAACATCATCATCGCCCTGTTCCTGACGCTGTTCGCCACCCTGGTCAACCTCAGCGGCACCAAAGTGCTGGCGCGCATTGCCATGTTCGGCTTCCTCTGCGAACTGGTGGGCGCAGTGATCGTCGGCGTTTACCTGCTGATCTTCGAGCGTCATCAGCCCATCAGCGTGTTGTTCAACACCTTTGATATCAGCGTCGACGGCTCGTACCTGCCGGCGTTCCTCACCGCGTCGCTGGCGGGGATGTTCCTGTACTACGGCTTCGAGGCTTGCGGCGACGTGGCCGAAGAAACCCCGAACCCGAGCAAGAAAATCCCGGTGGCCATGCGCATGACCATCTACATCGGCGGCATCGCGGCGATGTTCGCCTGCCTGGCGCTGATCCTGGCTGTGCCGGACATGCAAGCGGTGATCAACGGCACCGACAAGGATCCGGTCACCACCATCCTCAACAACGCCTTCGGCCCGGTCGGTTCGAAAGTGGTGATGGGTGTGGTGATGATTTCCTTCATCTCCTGCGTGATCAGCCTGCAAGCGGCGGCCAGTCGTCTGCTGTATTCCTACGCCCGTGACGAAATGGTCATCGGCAGCCGACTGCTGAAGAAGATTTCCCCTACGACTCAGGTTCCTGTCGCGGCTCTGTTCGTCTCTGGTGTCCTGCCGGCACTGATCATCATCCTCGGCTTCTTCCTGCAAGACGCTGTCGCCACCATCGTCAGCTTCGCGGCCATCGGCATCTACCTGGCGTTCCAGATGATCGTGCTCGCGGCCCTGTACGCCCGCCTGAAGGGCTGGAAACCCAGCGGCAAATTCACCCTCGGCGCCTGGGGCTGGGCGGTGAACATCGGCGCGCTGGTCTATGGTGTCGGCGCCATCATCAACATGGCCTGGCCACGTACGCCGGATGCCTCGTGGTACATCAACTACGCGATGGTGCTAAGCACGGCCATCGTCATTGGCCTGGGCCTGCTCTACATGTGGATCGCCAAGCCGTATGACCACGGTATGGCGCCTGCTGGGGATGCCTGGAAGGTTAGTCGGTAAAGTATTGGCCTTCGAACAAACACCCTGCCCGTCGCGATGCGGGCAGGATTCACGGCGCTAGATTGGCTGGGGTTTAGAGAGGCTTTCGAATTCATCAATCAGTAAATGGATTTCGGTACTGGGATTCGGTTCGCCGCTGATGGCGACGTCTTCGAGGATCTTCGGTGCCAGGGTTCGTGCCGTTTGGAACGGGTTCTCCCAACAGTTGGGCAAAGTAACTGATGTCTTTGCCCTTCTCGTATTTCTCCATGCTGGTTTTTTCTCGCAGACTCTTGCTAACCAAATCGCCCGGGGAGCGTTTGCCGACAGCTCTGAAGGGCTTTCGGTTGAAACCGAAGTGCAGCAGAAGCCAAAACTCAAAGCAGGGATACGATGCAATGACTTTGATCTTTGGATGGGGTTGCGCAACATTCAATGCCCGCTGAAAGCAAAGGTGTGTATCGCGATCCAAAACACAAAACACTTTGTCGAAGCGCTTCTGCCGGATGATTGCTCGCTCAACAATGCCACTCGGATGCGTGACACCGCAGTGAGCAATTTCCACCTGAGCCTTGGCCCGAAAATAAAATGCAGCCTCTTCCAGATATCGCTTTCCTGACTTGCTGTCCTCGCACAGCACCAACACTTTAGGCTGAGGCTTGTACAGTGAAGTCTTGCGATCAAATGACTTACCTGAGTTCGCCATGCTTATCCCTGCCTTATCAGCGGTAATCCGCGATAGCGGCCTTCAAAGTAGCGTTTCTCGACATCCTCACTCTCTCGCCCCTCAAAATCGTGAATGGAAAACAAACACGTGGCGCCGTTGACATCACGTTCGGTAATCCAGAACTGATCCCGCCGCAGGATCTTTTCATTCATGAGATGGGTATCGTGCGTTGTAAAAATCAGCTGGGTATCGAGGCCACTGTCCAGATGCTTGCCGATCAAGTCAGCGACAATGTCTGGATGAAGACTGCTGTTGAGCTCATCGACACAAAGCACCCCGCTGCCACCCGCCTGATTCATCATGAACCAGGGCAACCAAAAACCAATCAGGTTCTTTGTACCGCACGACTCTTCCGAAAAATCAAACTCCGCAGCACCTAAATGACTGGAGTGTGTGAGGGTCACTTTGTTCTTTTGAACCCCCGCGAAGATCTCCTTCAGGGTAGGTTCCTTATTGTTCTGAACGGCATCGAACCCGTCTGAATTGAGCTCAATGATAGAGACCGGAATGTCCAATGCCTTGAGAAAGTCCCGAAGGTCGTTCGTTTGGCTCGATTCCATCTGAAGAAATCGGATCGACGCCGTCGACAGCTCCATCATGCTGTTCTGCTCGACCACGAGAAGTCCGGTTTGGAACCAGCTGAACGGCATTCGCAACTGAGTCATTTCTTCATTGCTGTTCTTCACGGCCTGCGCGAGAAAGAGCATTTTCGGGCTCGTCAGACGCCGCCATGCGCCGTGCACTTCTTTCCCGCCCTCCAGCGTTTTCCCGAAAATATAACGCTCCCCTTCGGCGTCGAATTGGCGGTCATACAGGAGCGTTTCTTTCCCTCTCGGATAAGAGAGCAACTGCTCTTTGACAATCCGCTGCCCAGTTAACCCCAGCACAAACCGATAGCGCAGCCCTCCTTGAATGAAGTTGTATTCAAATACGCTGGGCGCAACCTTCAACGCGCGATCAAAACGAAAAGGCGAAACAGATAGCAATTCGTCACCGGGATTGGATTCCGTTGCGAGCAAGCGCCCGACGATCCCCATCGCGTGGACCAATGAAGACTTGCCGGAAGCGTTTGGGCCGTAAATCGCAGCCACCTTCAACAGATCGGGGAGCTTTTCTGCGCAGGGCGGTTTGATTGTGTTACGCATTTTGCTCAGGCGCGGAGCCGCCGCCATGGACAAGGTTTGCCTGTCCCGGAAAGAGCGGTAATTGGTAACCGAGAATTCGATCAGCATGGAGAAAACCTGCAGTTCGTTTGCTGGATTCGAATACATAAAGGAAAAAACGCGCTTCAGGTGCTGCTTCTCTGCAGTCAATGCAAAAACAGAAAATTCCTACAGGCGCAGCCTTCCTGAAAAACGCTCGATTCCTACAACACGCGTCGCCAGAGTAGACTTGGCGCCGCGAGCGCCTGATCGATAGGCTTCATCCCGTCGCTGCCAAATCAGCGGCCCGGAGTCGAAGCCGGAACAAGTCAAAACGGTGCTCGTGTGCCCCCATAGAACTGTGGCTGTTTTATGCCTTCAGTTCTGCATTATGGCGGGCCGTGTGGCGCGGGCCTTTCGGCTTCCGTTTTGACTTGGAAGTGTCCCGACTTCGAACGCCACTCGGTCCGCCACCCAACCTGTCGAAGGGTTCGTGGTGACTTTCCAAGCCAAAACGGAAATCACGCCATGCCAATGCATCCTCAAAGCTCGCCTCTTCCCTATTTCGATCCCACCGTCTTCACCCGCCACAACCGCTTCCTTCACGCCTTCATGCAAGACAACCAAGCCTGGTTCTGTGTTCAGGACCTTGGGCGCCTGATGGGCAAACCCCTGAATGAACGGCTCACCCGGAAACTCGATCCCGACCAACGTCGCAGCGTCTGGCTGCTCAAGGACGGCAAAACGGTCGAAACCCTGATGGTCAGCGAATCTGGCATGTACGCCTTGCTGGTTCACCACTTCGTCCCGGAAAACCGCAATCTGCGCCAGTGGTTGAGCAACGAAGTCATACCCTCGCTGCGTGATGCGAAATCAGCGCCTGTGGAAAACCTGCCAAGCCTGAGTTCCTTGAATTTGGCCGGAGTTTCGGTGCCCTTGCTGCATTACCAACATCACGCCTGGATCAAGTGGCGAGACATGCCTGAGTTGATGCAGGTGCAGCGCCCCTTCCCAATCGCGGGCACCTGCCGTTGAAGGGATAAATCGAGCTGATAAAAAAGGGACAGACATCTCAGTCCGTCCCTTTGGTTTGAGTCCTCTCAATTAATGGTCCTGCGGAATGAGTTATATCCACATGAACGAGACTCGCAGCGTCAAACGAACCATCATCGAAATGATTCCATGTGATAGCTCGTTTGCAGAGGCGTATCTCCATAAGCTCGACCGGCAATCTGTCCGACAGCAAGCAATCGACGCCGGCATAGCCGACGCTGATGCAGGCAGGTTAACCAGCCTGGCTACCGTGAAGGCCAAATGGCTCCCACGGTAACCAGCCCGGCTCAAAACCGCGAAACACTCCTCATCGCATCCACCAGATACCTCATCGCTATCCGGTCGTTCTCCGACAATTCCCGATAGCGCTCCACCAGTTTCAGTTCCTCAGAGTTGAGTCGGCGTCTTCGCCGCCCGCTGGCCAGGCACGGAAAGATTCCCAACAATTCAGTGATGTTCTGTACTTTCGACATGGACGATGTCCTTCTCTAGACGTCAAAGAAACTGCAAAAAACCGCATCGCCCTATCCCTTTTTCAGCAGGCGCTGGGTGCCCGCTGAACCGCACCGGTCCGAAGGGCATAAACCGGTCATGTGCACAGAATAGAAATATTCCGGGCGCTGAAAAGCAGTTTTTAGAGTAATTAGTCGAAAAAAGCAGAAATGCCCTGTAAATCAGAAACCCCTGTCGGAATTGTTTCCCGACATGTCTTGTTTCATTGCCGAGCCGGCGCAGTGCCATCAATCAATTTTGCTCTGCAATCGAACGGTTTAAGCTATCGGGCATCTGTTTAAAAGTCCGTTGCGTTTGGCCGAAGGCATGTCCGAACCGATATTTCTGATCCAGCACGTGCCAGGAACGGCGCGGGATTGCTCACGACAGGTTGTATTTATGCACCGCAGGAACTTGCTCAAAGCCTCCATGGCCATCGCGGCCTACACCGGCTTGTCCGCCACGGGCCTGTTGGCCGCCCAGGCCTGGGCCGCCAGTGGCGGCACCGCTGATGGCGAGGCCACCGCGTTCGATTTCGAGGCGCTGAAGCTCCAGGCCAAACAGCTCGCCAGCAATCGCTACCAGGACACCAAGCAACAGTTGCCGCCGACCCTGGCGACCATGACGCCGCAGAACTTCAATGCGATTCGCTACGACGGCAATCATTCGTTGTGGAAAGAGCTCAAGGGCCAGTTGGACGTGCAGTTCTTCCACGTCGGCATGGGGTTCAAGCAGCCGGTGCGCATGTACAGCGTCGATCCGACAACCCGGATGGCCCGCGAGGTGCATTTCCGCCCGTCGCTGTTCAACTATGAAAACACCACGGTCGACACCGCACAGCTCAAGGGCGACCTGGGTTTCTCCGGCTTCAAGCTGTTCAAGGCCCCGGAACTGGACAAGCACGATGTCGTGTCCTTCCTCGGCGCCAGTTACTTCCGTGCGGTGGACGCCACCGGCCAGTACGGCTTGTCGGCCCGCGGACTGGCGATCGACACCTACGCCAAGAAGCGTGAAGAATTCCCTGACTTCACCAAGTTCTGGTTCGAGACACCGAACAAGGACAGCACCCGCTTCGTGGTCTACGCCCTGCTCGACTCGCCGAGCGCCACCGGTGCCTACCGTTTCGATATCGATTGCCAGGCCGAGCGCGTGGTGATGGAGGTCGATGCCCACGTCAATGCACGTACCGCCATCGACCAGTTGGGCATCGCGCCGATGACCAGCATGTTCAGTTGCGGCACCCACGAACGCCGGATGTGCGACACCATTCACCCGCAAATCCACGACTCCGACCGCCTGGCCATGTGGCGCGGCAACGGCGAGTGGATCTGCCGCCCGCTGAACAACCCGGCGACCCTGCAATTCAATGCCTTCGCCGATACCGACCCGAAGGGCTTCGGCCTGGTGCAGACCGACCACGAGTTCGCCAGCTATCAGGACACGGTCGACTGGTACAGCCGCCGCCCGAGCCTGTGGGTAGAACCGACCACCGCGTGGGGTGAAGGCTCGGTCGATCTGCTGGAGATCCCGACCACCGGCGAAACCATGGACAACATCGTCGCCTTCTGGACGCCGAAGAAACCGGTAGCTGCGGGGGATTCGTTGAACTACGGCTACAAGCTCTACTGGAGCGCATTGCCGCCAGTCGGAACGCCGTTGGCACGGGTCAACGCAACCCGTTCCGGGATGGGCGGCTTCACCGAAGGCTGGGCGCCAGGCGAGCATTACCCGCCAGTCTGGGCCCGTCGTTTTGCCGTGGACTTCACCGGCGGCGGCCTGGACCGCTTGCCTGAAGGCGCGGGCATCGAGCCTGTAGTCACTTGCTCGAACGGCGAGGTCAAGGATTTCAGCGTGCTCAAGCTTGATGACATCAAAGGCTACCGCATCCTGTTTGACTGGTACCCGACCAATGACAGCGTGGAGCCTGTCGAGCTGCGCCTGTTCATCCGCACCAACGACCGCACGCTGAGTGAAACCTGGTTGTACCAGTACTTCCCGCCGGCTCCCGACAAGCGCAAGTACACCTGATGATCGGGTAGCACCCTGCCACCATTCGGTTTTCCGAACGCGACCTGCGGGTCGGTTCGGTTAACCGGATCACCTCAGTGAAATCTCAACGCAAAAAATATTTAATTCCCTTATAAATCAACCTCTTGATCAATTCACACTGGTCTGGCACGAGTCATGCTCTACACTTCTTCGACGAATGTCCTTTGCGCCGACTCATCGTAGCGCTCAGGTGTTTTGCAGCACAAAAGGGCCGATGAACTGGCTCCATAAAAAAAACAATGTCGAGGAAAATTTGATGCGCATCGTTCCCCATATCCTGGGCGCAGCCATTGCTGCCGCTCTGATCAGCACGCCAGTTTTCGCCGCCGAGCTCACCGGCACCCTGAAGAAGATCAAAGACTCCGGCACCATCACCCTGGGCCATCGCGACGCTTCCATTCCGTTTTCCTACATTGCAGACGCTTCCGGCAAACCGGTCGGCTACTCCCACGACATCCAGTTGAAAGTCGTCGAAGCCATCAAAAAAGACCTGGACATGCCGAACCTCCAGGTCAAGTACAACCTGGTGACTTCGCAAACCCGCATCCCGCTGGTGCAGAACGGCACCGTGGACCTCGAGTGCGGCTCCACCACCAACAACGTCGAGCGTCAGCAGCAAGTTGACTTCTCCGTTGGCATCTTCGAAATCGGTACTCGCCTGCTGTCCAAGGCAGACTCCAAGTACAAGGATTTCCCTGACCTGGCCGGCAAGAACGTCGTGACCACCGCCGGCACCACGTCCGAGCGCATCCTCAAGTCGATGAACGCCGACAAGCAGATGGGCATGAACGTCATCTCCGCCAAAGACCACGGCGAGTCGTTCCAGATGCTGGAAACCGGCCGTGCAGTGGCCTTCATGATGGACGACGCCCTGCTGGCCGGTGAAGCCGCCAAAGCCAAGAAGGCAAGCGACTGGGCCGTGACCGGCACTCCACAGTCCTTCGAAATCTACGGCTGCATGGTGCGCAAAGGCGACGAGCCGTTCAAAAAGGCTGTGGATGACGCCATCAAGGCCACCTACGCATCGGGCGAGATCAACAAGATCTACGACAAGTGGTTCATGCAGCCAATCCCGCCAAAAGGCCTGAACCTGAACTTCCCGATGAGCGACGAACTCAAGGCCCTGATCGCCAAACCGACTGATAAAGCGGCTGACGACAAGAAGTCCTGATTTCTGACTAACCTTATCTCCTGAGAGGGCCCTCGCCCTTTCAGGAGGTGGTCACTTCCTGCTGGCATTTCTGGAAACACTCGAACCGGTGGCTGTCGAGCCGGTAGCGTGTGCCTGTCCCTCAAGGACAGGCGGGAACGGAGCTTCCCCCAAGCGGGCACTTGTACATCGATTGAACTGAGGGGAGACCCTAATGAATTACAACTGGGACTGGGGCGTGTTCTTCAAGTCCACCGGCGTGGGCAGCGAGACCTATTTCGACTGGTACGTGTCCGGTCTGGCCTGGACCATCGGTATCGCCATCGCGGCCTGGATCATCGCCCTGACACTGGGCTCGATCCTGGGCGTCATGCGTACCGTGCCGAACCGCATCGTATCGGGCATCGCCACCTGCTACGTCGAACTCTTCCGTAACGTGCCGCTGCTGGTTCAGCTGTTCATCTGGTACTTCCTGGTACCCGACCTGCTGCCGGCGGATCTGCAAGAGTGGTACAAGCAGGATCTGAACCCGACCACCTCGGCCTTCCTCAGCGTCGTCGTGTGCCTGGGCCTGTTCACCACCGCCCGGGTTTGCGAACAGGTGCGCACCGGTATCCAGGCCCTGCCAAAAGGCCAGGAATCCGCGGCCCGCGCCATGGGTTTCAAGCTGCCGCAGATCTACTGGAACGTGCTGCTGCCCCAGGCCTACCGGATCATCATTCCGCCGCTCACCTCGGAATTCTTGAACGTCTTCAAGAACACCTCCGTGGCCTCGCTGATCGGCTTGATGGAATTGCTCGCGCAGACCAAACAGACCGCCGAGTTCTCCGCCAACCTGTTCGAAGCCTTTACCCTGGCAACGCTGATCTACTTCACCCTGAACATGAGCCTGATGTTGCTGATGCGCATGGTCGAGAAGAAAGTCGCCGTACCGGGCCTGATCTCTGTAGGGGGTAAATGATGGAATTCGACTTCTCGGGCATCATCCCGTCCCTGCCGGGCCTGTGGAACGGCATGATCATGACCCTCAAGCTGATGGCCATGGGCGTGGTCGGCGGGATCATCCTCGGCACCCTCCTGGCGTTGATGCGTCTGTCCCACAGCAAGCTGCTGTCGAACATCGCCGGCGCGTACGTTAACTATTTCCGTTCGATCCCGTTGCTGCTGGTGATCACCTGGTTCTACCTGGCGGTGCCGTTCGTGCTGCGCTGGATCACCGGCGAAGACACGCCGATCGGCGCATTCGCCTCGTGCATCGTGGCCTTCATGATGTTCGAAGCGGCGTACTTCTGCGAAATCGTCCGTGCCGGTGTGCAGTCGATTCCCAAGGGCCAGATGGGCGCTGCCCAGGCTCTGGGCATGTCTTACGGCCAGATGATGCGCCTGATCATCCTGCCGCAGGCGTTCCGCAAGATGACCCCGCTGTTGCTGCAACAGAGCATCATCCTGTTTCAGGACACCTCGCTGGTCTACGCCGTCGGCCTGGTGGACTTCCTCAATGCTTCGCGCGCCAGTGGCGACATCATTGGCCGCTCCAATGAGTTCCTGGTTTTCGCCGGTCTCGTGTACTTCATCATCAGCTTTGCCGCCTCGCAGCTGGTCAAGCGTCTGCAAAAAAGGTTCGCCGTATGATCTCTATCAAAAGCATCAACAAGTGGTATGGGGACTTCCAGGTACTGACTGATTGCAGCACCGAGGTCAAAAAAGGCGAAGTGATCGTGGTGTGCGGGCCGTCCGGTTCCGGCAAGTCGACCCTGATCAAGTGCGTCAACGCCCTGGAACCGTTCCAGAAAGGCGACATCGTGGTCGACGGCACCTCCATCGCCGACCCGAAGACCAACCTGCCGAAACTGCGTTCGCGCGTGGGCATGGTGTTCCAGCACTTCGAGCTGTTCCCGCACCTGACCATCACCGAAAACCTGACCATCGCACAGATCAAGGTGCTGGGCCGCAGCAAGGAAGAAGCCACCAAGAAAGGCCTGCAACTGCTCGAACGCGTCGGTCTCTCGGCCCATGCCCACAAGCATCCAGGCCAACTGTCCGGTGGTCAGCAACAGCGTGTGGCGATCGCCCGTGCACTGGCGATGGACCCGATCGTCATGCTGTTCGACGAACCGACCTCGGCGCTGGACCCGGAAATGGTCAACGAAGTGCTCGACGTGATGGTGCAACTGGCCCACGAAGGCATGACCATGATGTGCGTGACCCACGAAATGGGCTTCGCCCGTAAAGTGGCGGACCGGGTGATTTTCATGGACCAGGGCAAGATCATCGAAGACTGCAAGAAAGAAGAGTTCTTCGGCGACATCAACGCCCGAGCCGAACGTACGCAGCACTTCCTCAACAAGATTCTGCAGCACTAAGCAAACACCGTTCCCCAAATGTGGGAGCGGGCTTGCTCGCGAAGACGGCGGCACATCCAACATAGATGTGACTGACACACCGCTTTCGCGAGCAAGCCCGCTCCCACACTGGTTCAGTGATGATCTTGAGATTTGTGTTGTGGTTGACCCAAGGCATCTGTGATGAAATGCGACCCCACTCTTTATCGCGCAGCAATGCCATCACTCGCCGTGAAACCCCGTCTGGTTCGTCATTTGTTCCTGCCGCCGCTGATCATCGCCATGATGATCGGCCTGGGCTATATCGGCTTCTGGATCAGTGAGCACTACGGCATCCGCAGCCTTGGCGAAAACGGCCAGCGTCAGCTGGAACTGCACGCCCGTGCCGTCGAAAGCGAAATCAGCAAATACACCTACCTGCCCAGCCTGCTGGAACTCGAAACCAGCGTTCCGCAGTTGCTGGCCGACCCGACCCCGGAACACCGGCAAACGGTCAACGATTACCTCGAAGGCCTGAACCGGCGCAGCCGCAGTCGGGCCATCTACGTGATGGACACCACCGGCCGCGTCATGGCCACCAGCAACTGGCGCGATGTCGACAGTTACCTGGGTGAAGACCTGTCCTTCCGCGCCTATTTCCAGAACGCCGTGCGCGGTCAGCCGGGACGCTTCTACGGCATCGGCAGCACCAACGGCGAACCCGGTTACTACCTGGCCCATGGCCTGGAAGAACACGGCAAGATCATCGGCGTCGCCGTGGTCAAGGTACGCCTGGAAGCCATGGAAGAACGCTGGCAACGGGCGCGCCTGGAAGCCTTCGTCAGCGACGAGAACGGCATCATCATTCTGTCCAGCGATCCGGCGCGCCGTTTGAAATCGGTGGTGCCGCTGAGCGAAGAAACCAAGGAAAAACTCGCTCGCAGCCTGCAGTACTACTGGTTCCCGCTCAACGAATTGCAGCCGCTGGCCCGGGAAACCCTGTCCGAAGGAGTGGAAAAACTCACGTTCCCGGCCAACAGCGAACTGGTGTCCGACGACGAAAACATCAGCTACCTGGCGCAAACCCGGCCGCTCGGCGATACGCCGTGGAACTTCACCCTGCTCACGCCGCTCCAGGATTTGCGCCGCGAAGCGATCAACCAGGGGATCCTGGTGGCCGTGGCGTTTGCCCTCCTGGCGTTCCTGTTGATCGCCTGGAACGAGCGGCGCAAGGTGATCGCCACTCGCCTCGCGGCCCGGGAAGCCTTGCAGGAAGCCAACAATCAGCTGGAGCGTCGGATTACCGAACGCACCACCGACCTGCGCGCCAGCAACGAACGGCTCAAGGGCCAGATCCGCGAGCGCCGGCAGGCCGAAGAGACCTTGCGCCGCGCCCAGGATGAATTGGTACAGGCCGGAAAACTCGCGGCCATCGGCCAGATGTCCACCAGCATCGCCCACGAACTGAACCAGCCGCTGGCGGCGCTGCGCACCTTGTCCGGCAATACCGTGCGCTTCCTCGAACGCGGCCAGCTCGACGTGGCCAGCACCAACCTCAAGACCATCAACGAACTGATTGACCGCATGGGCCGGATCACCGCCAGCCTGCGCTCGTTCGCCCGGCGCGGGGACGACAAGGGCCAGGCCTGCCTCGGCAAAGCGGCGGACGCGGCCCTGCAATTGCTCGGCGGTCGGGTGGAAAACATTCACCTGCAACTGCACCGCGATTTCACCGATGTGCAGGTGCAGATCGACCAGACCCGCCTGGAGCAGATTCTGGTCAACCTGATCGGCAACGCCCTCGACGCCATGCAAGCGCAGCCGCAACCCGAGTTGTGGCTCGAAGGCGAAGCGTTCGATGGCAAATACCGCCTGCGGGTGCGTGACAACGGCCACGGCATCGACGCCGAAGCGCGCAAGCACCTGTTCGAACCGTTCTTCACCACCAAACCCGGCGAACAGGGCCTGGGCCTGGGCCTGACCCTTTCCGCCAGCCTCGCCGCCGCCACCGGCGGTCACCTGGGTGTCGAGCACCCGGCCAGCGGTGGTACCGCATTCGTCCTCAGTTTACCGTTGGTAAGCCCCACTCCCGCCGAGCCAATATGAACAACGACCTTAGTGTATTGATCGTCGAAGACGACCCCCATGTGCTGCTCGGCTGCCAACAGGCGCTGACCCTGGAAGACATTCCCTGCATTGGCGTGGGCAGCGCCGAAGAAGCCCTGGAGCGGGTCGGCGACAACTTCGCCGGCATTGTCGTCAGCGACATTCGCCTGCCGGGCATCGATGGCCTGGAATTGCTGACACGACTCAAGGAGCGTGATCGCAGCTTGCCGGTGGTGTTGATTACCGGCCATGGCGACATTTCGATGGCCGTCGGCGCGATGCAGAAAGGCGCCTACGACTTCATGGAGAAACCCTTCTCCCCCGAACGCCTGGTGGACGTCGCCCGCCGCGCCCTGGAGCAACGCAGCCTGGCCCGGGAGGTGTCGTCGCTGCGTCGGCAACTGGCCGAGCGCGACTCCCTCGAAGGGCGGATCATCGGCCGCTCGCCGGCCATGCAGAACCTGCGGGAACTGATCGCCAACGTTGCCGATACCTCGGCCAACGTGCTGATCGAAGGCGAGACCGGCACCGGCAAAGAACTGGTTGCCCGTTGCCTGCATGACTTCAGTCGGCGGCACACCAAGCAGTTCGTCGCCCTGAACTGCGGCGGCCTGCCGGAGAACCTGTTCGAAAGTGAAATTTTCGGCCACGAAGCCAACGCCTTTACCGGTGCGGGAAAACGACGGATCGGCAAGATCGAACACGCCGACGGCGGCACACTGTTCCTCGACGAAGTGGAAAGCATGCCCCTGCCCTTGCAGATCAAATTGCTGCGGGTATTGCAGGAACGCACCCTCGAACGCCTCGGTTCGAACCAGAGCGTAGCGGTGGATTGCCGGGTGATCGCGGCGACCAAATCCGACCTCGTCGAGTCGAGCAAGGCCGGCGAGTTCCGCAGCGACCTGTATTACCGCCTCAACGTGGTGACCCTGGAACTGCCGCCGCTGCGTGAGCGCCGCGAGGACATCCTGCAACTGTTCGAACACTTTTTGCAGCTGTCATCCCTGCGCTTCGACCGCACGGTGCCGGAGCTGGACAACCAGACCGTTTCGAACCTGATGAGCCACGACTGGCCGGGTAACGTGCGTGAACTGCGCAACGTTGCGGAGCGCTTTGCCCTGGGCCTGCCGGCGTTCAAGAAAACCGGTGCCGGCGGCGGCAATCAGGGCCTGGCCTTTGCCGAAGCGGTGGAAGCGTTCGAGCGCAACCTGCTCAGCGACGCCTTGCAACGCAGCGGCGGCAACCTGACCCAGGCCAGCCAGGAACTGGGCATGGCCAAGACCACGCTGTTCGACAAAGTGAAAAAGTACGGCCTGAGCCATTAATGCGTGGACCTGATCGGTGGTGGTGTGATTGATGGCGGCCACTGCCTTGGTGACTGCCTGGCTACGCTTTCACGGTTAGATGCATTCTCCTGTGGGAGCGGGCTTGCTCGCGAAGAGGGAGTATCAGTTGGCATTTCAGTTGACTGACACACCGCTTTCGCGAGCAAGCCCGCTCCCACATTGGATCGGGGGGTTAGAGGAGGTTGCGATCGGCCACAGGCTCGATCTGCGCCCAGTGCGAAGTGTCTTCACGGTGCTCGCGCAAATACGGCAACACCGCCCCCAGCAACGGCGCCTTGAACGCCTCCTGGAAGCGATGGGCCAGGCCCGGAATCAAGACCAACTGACTGCCGCGCAGATGCGCCGCCAGATGCACCCCGTGCATCACCGGCAGCAGCGGATCGGCCGTGCCATGCACCACCAGCGCCGGTACCCGCAACTGATTGAGCAGAGTCACCCGGCTCGGTTCGGCGAGAATGGCCATGATCTGGCGTTTCACGCCCTCGGGATTGAACGCCCGGTCATAGGACAGTGCCGCCTGATGCAGCAGCGATTGGCGATCATCGGTGACCATCGGGCTGCCCAGCGCCGCCAACAAGTCGGCTTGTTGCTCCAGGGCCACTTCGCGGTTCGGTGCGCCGCGCCGGGCCAACAACTGCACCAGCGCCGCACTCGGCGCCGGCAAGCCTTCGGCGCCGGAGGTGGTCATGATCAGGGTCAGGCTCTCGATCCGTTGCGGTGCCATGGCCGCCATGTGCTGGGCGATCATTCCGCCCATGCTGGCGCCCAACACGTGGAATTGATCGATGTGCAAGGCGTCCATCAGCCCCAGGCCATCGTCGGCCATGTCGGTCAGCGAATACGGCGACGACACCGGCAAACCGAGTTTGTAACGCAACACTTCGAAGGTCAGGTTGGCTTCGGCCGGTGCTTGCCGCCAGGTCGACAGGCCGACATCGCGATTGTCATAGCGGATCACCCGGAATCCCTGCTGGCACAGGGCGACCACTACTTCGTCCGGCCAGTGAATCAATTGCCCGCCCAGGCCCATCACCAGCAGCAATGCCGGATCCGACGCACGACCGATGCTCTGGTACGCCAGGCTTACCTGGGCCAGATCCACCCGTTCGGTCGGAACATTGACGTCACAACGCGAAGCCGCCAGGGACGGCAGGCCGAACAACAGCGCGGCCAACAATACGATTCGTGAAAAGAATGAAGCACCCATGAAAAAACACCAAAACGCAGAACCCCAGTAGAGCGCGAGTCTGATGAAGTTTGTTCAAGCGCGCTGCCACAGTTCCATGACAGTTTGATGAAGAGTGCCGAGCGGTCATCAGGCGTCAGATTCAGCCTCGCAATAACTATGTACCACCCGACCGTTTGACGACTGCCTCCTAATGCCCGTACCGCCGGCACGGCCCGGCTTTCTGGAGACTCATCGTCATGGCTGACGAAACCACCCCCCTAACGGCCGATTTCGGCCTTACCTTCCCTTTGCCCGCGAACCTGGATCAAGGTCTGAGCCTGAGCGCCTCGGCGCGCTGGAGTGATTGCTGCGAGCAGTGGCTGACGCTCATGGCGCAGAGCCCGCAATCACCTCTGGACAATCATTGGTGGGCTGCCCGGGCACGCGGTACGGATCAGTCACGCAAGGCGCAGGCCAACCGCTTGTACTGCCAGCATTTCGAGGCGTCGAGCCAATGGGCGTTTGCCCAGGGCATTCTGCAAGCCGAACAGATCATCACATTGCAGGCGATCATCGACCTGCCCCCGCAGACGGCAACAATGGGTACCCCGCGCTTCTACGTCGAACAAGTGCGACTCAAGGATGTCACTGCGCAATCGGTGGAGCTGGCGGGCGCGCTGGTCATCACCCGGGATACCCGGCAACCGGTCACTCAACTGCTGTACCTGCCTTACCAGACAACCGCCTGGAGGACCTTTCAAAGTCGCGAAGAAATGGAACGCTGGCTGATCGAACATCAGCCGCAGACGTTCGACCAACCCCGGCTACCGACAGGTGCAGTCAGGGTCGAGTACACAGTGCTCAAGCAGAGAGTGCTGCAGACCAGCGCCGAATCCCTGTGGTCGCATTTGCTTGTCGCACCTGACGAGCGATCGCGTAACGGACTGATCCTGGCCCTGCCCGTCGACCTGCCGGACGTGGACAGCAATGACGACGGTGCCCTGTTCGGCCAGTTAAGCCCCGATATTCCACCGGGCATCCGTCGCCACGCACTGCAGCAACAGCGCACGGCACTGGATGCTTTGCTCGGCGAGCACTTTCCGGGCGACCACACTGACCCGCGCCTGCAACGTCTTCAACAGCAAATGGACGCCCTCGCCACGGCCGAGCAGGCCAGCACCGCCGCCGCAACCGCGCTGCTGCACAGCGACAGTGCGCAAAAAATGCTGGAACTGCGCCACAAAAACCGCCCGCACTACGCCGCCCTTTACCGGGCGCGCCTGGACGGCCTGCGCGCCGAAGCCGGGCTGCAATTGAGCCTGAACCAGATCAGCCACGAGGAACATCAATGGCTGATCAGTGTGCTGGATGCACCGGAGCAACCACGCCCTGCCGGGGTGGTGGTCGCACGCCTGGTGTTGTCGAAGACAGACACCGAAGGCGACACCAGCGGCGCACAAACCCAAGAGCTGGACGGAGTACTGCTGTTTTGCCGGCCGTCGGCTTTGCTGCCGTCCTCGACCGAAAGCCTGTTGCTCTACTGGCCCGGACGTTTCGGGGGCCTGCAACGGTTCGCCTCTAGACAGACACTGGAACAGACACTGTTCAAACTTTCGGCCAACGATAGCACTCAATCGCTGCATATCCTGCCGCTGAGTGCAAACCCGTTCGAATACGCCTTGCAGATCCAGCTTCATGGCTGCGTACAACAAGTGGCACGGGTGCTTACCGACAACCGTGATCCGTCTCGCGTCAGTCAGCGCGAGATAGAACTGGAAAAGCTGCGCGAGCAGACCCTCGCCTGCCTGACGGTTCCTGTCCCCGCAGCCCGGGAGCTGGCGCACCAGCACCTTGTCGAGCAAGTTCACAGCAGTGCACTGGCCGCACGCTTGCCGGCGTGGCACAGCACCCTGCCCGCCGAGCAACGTGAGCGGATCAAGACGCTGTTCAGCTCATACATCACAGCCATGAAGCGCTCCCATGAATGGCTGGAGCGCGAGTTACCGCCCCGCGACGCCTTCAGTAAAAAGGCCATTGATGCCCACCTGCACAAGGCGTTCGGCCTGACCCGCAACGTCGACGTGCTACTGGACGTGCCTGACTCCACCGGCTGGCGCAAGGTCGTCACCGAGGGTGCGGCACCGGGGACACCCCAGGAAAATGTGCTGGTCGCCAGCGAGCAGCGCAGCAAGCTATCCCTCGGCGACCTGACGCAAAGCAACATTGATCAGGCGATGTCGTGGCGACTGTCGTTCATGCAAGTCGAGATCAGCGGCGGCGACCCGACAGATCAGCAGAAGCTGAAAGCCGGCATCACCCATGCCTGGCTGCGCAAGATGGTCACCGAACTGGACCTGGCCGGACAATATGAAACGCTGATTCGTGAAACCTTCCTCGGCACCTCGACCGCGCCGGCCTTCAGCAATGAATACCGCCACGAATGCCTGAGCGAACCCTGGCGCCTGATGCTGCGCCTGCAAGGCGAGTTCGCCGTGCTCGCCAAAGACATCAATGCCGATGGCCAACAAGTCCTGGACATCGCCATCGATGCCAGCAGCCGTGAAGCTTTCAGCGCCAATGGCAAACGCATCGAACTGCTGCCGGCGCACCTGACGGTGGGCGGCAAGGACACTCCTGGCCAGGGGTCGAGCACCCTGTCCGGCGTCACCTTCATTGTCGAGCGGATCAGTGGTCTGACCCTGCTCTACGTGCCGGACAGCCCGGACGGCATGTTGCTGCGCCAGTTCGACAGCCTTGAGCAGGCGCGGATGCGACTGTTCAACGATTGCCTGCGCAGCTCCATGGTCACCTATCTCGCCGGACGGGCCTTGACCGGAGAGTTTGCCCGTCACGTCAGCCGAATCAACGAGGCGCGAGTGAGAAACTACGACGGCCTGATCGGCGTCGGCACGCCTTGGCCATCCAGCACATCCTTTGCGGCGCATCTGTTGAACGTGCACATGGGCCGTTTGCTGGAGGCTCATCGAGCGACATCGCGCTCCAACAACGCCTTGTACCTGGAGCAAGTCGCCCTGAAGTCAGGCGCGATGTTCAACTACCTGAAAATGGCCATGGGCATGCTGCCTTTCGTCGGTACGGCCATCGCCCTGTACGACGCCTGGAACAGCGCCAACCTGGCGGTGGCGGCCTTCCTGCGCGGTGATGTTGGCCACGGACTGGCCGAGGTCGAAGCGGTGCTGTTGTCATTGATCGACGCGGCCATGGATGTGCTGCCCGGCACCAGCGCAGCACCTTCGGCAGCGCTTGCCATCACCCGCCAGCGCCAGATGCGCGCCGTCAGCAAAAGCGTCGGCGCCCTGCGCAGTTCGACTCAGCGCCAGGCACAACGAACCCTGGAACGTTTCAAGGGCTATGAATACGAACCGATGATCTCCCTCGCAGGCCTGCAACCGGGCACCGAGGGCCTCTATCGCCAGGTGTATCGTCACGCTGACGGCCATTTCATGGTCAGCCAGGGGCGAATCTATCGCATCGAGCTGGAAGGCACACCACCTCGCTGGCGCTTGAGCGGCACCAGCAGCCGGACCTACAAACAGCCGGTCGCCCTCGATGAGTCAGGCCACTGGAACACCCACTACGCGGTGTACGGCACCGTGATCGAAGGCGGCGGCGTGGGAGGTGGCGCGGTGCTTGGGCACATGGCCGATGGATTGGACCCTCTCTGGCCCGTCGCCATTCGCCGCTGGCTGCCACGCTGGTGGACGGATCGGGCCTTGCGTCGGCAGTTGACCCTGACTCATACCGCCGACGCCTACTCGCGACGGCTCGATACCCAGACCCGTAGCAGCAACGTCACGCTGGAGCACTACTTCGGTCTCGAACCCCAGCAGCGCCCGGCCCTTCGCGCCCGTGCCGATATTACCTGCGCGAACGATATCGACCTTGCCCAGGCCCAATACCTGAATCTCGATGAGCTGATGCTGTACAGCCATGGCCGCAAACGCGTGCAGATCGAAGACATTCAAAGCCGCTGCGCCTGGATCATCGTCGACCGTTCGTTGCAGCGGATCAGCCTGGTCAAGGAACGGTTGCTGGAGCACCTCGACCGTATCGATCAGTTGATCGCCCGTTCAGACACCACACCGGTCACCGATACCGCTGCACATTTGCAGCTCATGGCGCAACGCAAGGAGGTCCGCAAAGACTTTCTCAAAGACTTCGATCAGCTCCATACGGCGGTCGAGCAAGCCAATCAATGGAACCGCCGGATCACCAACCGGATGCAAAAGTCGAAGATGGCGCAGGACATGAAGTCCGCGAATGAAAAGTTCAGCGACGCTAATCACTTCTACCTGAAAACGGCACATACCCTGGAAATCATCACCCACTATGACGCGGTAACCGACCTGTCCTGGGCGTACTTCCACGTGCAGTTGAAAACAGCCCGCAACAAGGTCGGCCGCGCGTTACTGACACAACATCACCTGCCCCAGGTGAGCGCCACCGTCAGTCAGCGCAACAAAGTCCTCGAAGACTGCCTGGCGATCTATGCCGAGTTCCGTCGCCAGCTGGGCGCCTGGACCATCGGCTATTCGCAGCACCTGGACCTGGAGCAAGTCACCGCATTTCTGGACAATCTGGACAGGGTCGAGGACTTCGCGCGCAATGCCATCAAGACCCACCCTTCGGTGGTTCCCAAGGAAGGACGGCCCGGGCAGCAACTGTTCGAGACCGAAGACAACCAGTTGTTGATCGGCATCGCCAGCACCGACGCGGTCACCCGGCAAAAGCGCTTCATCATCGAGGGGGTCAATGGTCGTACGGAAACCTGGCTGCCCCGCTCCACCGGTAAATATCACCTCAGTGAACCAGCCGTCTCCACGCAACCGGTATTGCCGACCGATGTCAGGCCGCTGCTGACAGAGGCCGGAAAAAGGCTGGGGGCCGCGGACGCCTATGCCAACAAGGTCAAAGGCTATGCGCAGCAAAACATGCTGCCCGTCGACCTCGAGCACATGATGAGCAGCGAGGCCACGGAGTTGATCACGCGCGCCCAGGCCATCGAACGGTTGTCCCCCGCCGAGACCGTGGCGATGCAATTGCGCAATCGGGCGGATGAGATGTTGCGCACGGGGCGAACCCTGCGCATCGATCAAAGCATGGACAGCAAAACCCCGACCGAAGGTTATCTGGACTATCTGCTTGAACAGCAAGTGGTGGACATCCGCAAGGAAGGCGGTTTGCGCGACCTGGGCAAACGCCCGGACGGACGACGGGATTTCCTCCAGGAGTACGAGGTGCGCGACCTGCGCAGCGAACCGGCGCAAACCCTGTGGTACGCACACTTCCACTACACCTCGGCCAAGCCGCAATTCAGCGACTTCGTCAAAGGCCATCTGAAACGGCCGGAACAACGCAACCTCGGCCTGCAATGGCAGAAGGACGTGGCCGCCAGTGGCGGTACGGTCGAGGCGATCTGGCGCGGTGACATTGGCAAACCGCTGGGCAACAAACACTTTTCCACGCTGTAAAGCAGCAACGGCGGGGCACGCAATGTGCTCCGCCGTGCTGGTGGTCGACAGCGGCACCAACATGAGACAAACTCAACCTTTTCGATTTATCGACAAGTTTTCCTCATGGAGCCCCCGGTGCTTGAAATCCGTCACCTCAAGACCCTGCACGCCTTGCGCGAAGCCGACAGCCTGGTGGATGCGGCCGATCGCCTGCACCTGACCCAATCGGCCCTTTCCCATCAGTTCAAGGAACTGGAGGAGCGCATGGGCATGCCGCTGTTCGTGCGCAAGACCAAACCGGTGCGCTTCACCAGCGCCGGTTTGCGCCTGCTGCAACTGGCCGACGCCACCCTGCCGCTGCTGCGCGCCGCCGAACGTGACATCAGTCGCCTGGCCGGTGGTACCGCCGGTCGTCTGCACATGGCCATCGAATGCCACAGTTGCTTCCAGTGGCTGATGCCGACCATCGACCAGTTCCGCGACGCCTGGCCGGAAGTCGAACTGGACCTGGCCTCGGGGTTCTCCTTCGCCCCGCTACCGGCCCTGGCCCGTGGCGACCTGGACCTGGTGGTGACCTCCGATCCGGTGGACCTGGCCGGAATCACCTATGTACCGCTGTTCACTTATGAAGCGATGCTCGCAGTGGCCAACCAGCACCGCCTGGCCAGCAAGGCCTATATCGTCCCCGAAGACTTGCTCCCGGAAACCCTGATCACCTACCCGGTGGAAAGGGACCGACTGGACATCTTCACCCGCTTCCTCGAACCCGCCGACATCGAACCGGCCCAGGTCCGCACCTCGGAACTGACGGTGATGATGATGCAACTGGTGGCCAGCGGTCGCGGCGTATGCGGCATGCCCCATTGGGCACTGCATGAGTACAGTTCGCGAGGCTATGTGAAAGCCAAGCGGCTGGGTGAGAAAGGCTTGTTCGCCACACTGTATGCGGCGATCCGCGCCGACATGCTCGATGCGCCGTACATGCGCGACTTCTTGCTGACGGCCAAGGACACGTCGTTTTCGACGCTGGATGGCGTGAGTGCGGTCCGCTGATTTCTTAATGAAGGAACACTGTACAAATGTGGGAGCGGGCTTGCTCGCGAAGGCGGCATAACATTCAAGATTGAAGTTGCCTGACACACCGCTTTCGTCGGAACGCCGCCCGGAGCAAGCTCGCTCCCACAGGGGATCTGCGGTGACTTCAGAGCTCGCGCCACATGTGGATCTTGTCGAAATAGTCCTCACCCACCCGCACGGCCATCGGCTCCAGGCCGAACTGGACGAAACCGCAGCGCTGGTAGAGGTTGAACGCGGCATCGTTGCCGGCGGTGACGGTCAACTGGATCAGGCGCAAGCCCGCATGGTTCTGCGCCTCGGCCAATGCCGCCTGAACCAGTTGATGGCCGAGCCCGCGCTGGCGGACCGTCGGTGAAACATACATGCCAAACAGTGTCACCTTGTGCCGGGCCTTTTCCCGAGGCTCGAACGCGAGGCCGACGATGCCGGCCAACTGGCCCTCTTCGAAGGCCCCGAGCACCACGTCCAGCTTGCCGGTCAGGCGCGACTCCCACCAGCTCAGCGGCATCACCGCCCGCTCACGCACGCTCGAGGTGAAGGCCTGCGGGTGCAGGTCGTAGGCTTCGAGCATCAGCGCCCGGTAGTCCAGGGCATGGCTGGCATCCAGTCGTTCGATCCACATCCTCAAGCCATCCGTTTTTGCTCAAGCATCAGCCGCAGTGCCAGCGCCGACAACACGAAGCCCATGAAATAGCGCTGCATCGCCAGCCAGCTCGGATTGTTGACGAACCACGAGGCGATGCCCGCGGCAAACATGGCGATCAGCAGGTTGACGCAGAAACTGACGCTGATCTGGGTCAGGCCGAGGATGATGCTCTGGCTGAACACCGAGCCGTGCTCCGGCGTGATGAACTGCGGAAACACCGACAGATAGAACACCGCGATTTTCGGGTTCAAGGCGCTGGTCAGAAAGCCCATGGTGATCAGCTTGCGCGATGAATCCGGGGGCAACTGCTGCGCCTCGAATGGCGAGCGCGCACCGGGTTTGACCGCCTGCCAGGCCAGCCACAACAGGTACAGCGCACCGGCCCACTTCAACACCTCATAGGCCATCGGCACCGCCAGGAACACCGCGGTCAAACCGGCGGCCGCGGCAAACAAGTGCACGAAGAATCCGGCGACCACCCCGAGCAACGAGATCACTCCGGCCTTGCGCCCCTGGCAGATCGAACGGGAGATCAGGTAGATCATGTTCGGCCCCGGCGTCAGTACCATCAGCAACGCGGCAGCAGCAAAAATCAGCAGGTCTTGAAGCGGGATCATGGGCGAGGTCCTTTGCGTGATGATCAGGCGATCGCGGTCAGCGATGCTCGATAAAACGGCAGGATCAGGTCCCGTGTCAATGGCGCAAGGCTGATACAGCCATCGCTGGACGGGTCGATCCAGATCACTTCTTCGATTTCCGCCGCCGGCGTCACGTCGACATCGATGTGCAGCTGAAAAATCTCGGCGTGTACGACAAAACCCGGCTCGTTGGCGGCCGGTGCCGAGAAGTGACCGAGGTAAGCGGCCTGCGCCGGGTCGATGTCCAGACCCAGCTCTTCTTCCAGCTCCCGGGCCAGGGCATGAACCGGCAATTCGTGGGGCTCGATCTTGCCACCCGGCTGCATGAACGCCGAGGTGCCGCGCTTGCGCACCAGCAACGTGCGGCCGTCAGGGCCGATCAACAGGGCGGCGGCGATGCGGATGAGCCTGGAATGATTGAGTGAAACATCAGTAGAAGAAGACATCGCTGACTACAGGTCCATGTTGAGGGATGCACAGAATCCCACGCCTTCAAAACTCGGCCAAGAGTGAATCCAGAACTCTCCGCCAACAAGCCCGGAAATTTCCCACGAGCGACTTTGGTAGCGTGTTCTGCCGATCTTCACCGGTCAATCGCCCTCCGCCGCCACTGGAACGCCTCGCATGTCTGACATTTCAACGCTGAAAGAAAAAATCAACACCAAGACGTTTCCTCTCCTTCTACTGGGACTATTGTCTGGTGGGCTCTATATAAATGTCTGGATGTACAAAACCTTCACGGCACTTGAGGAGGTCACTCACATCAAGACGATGAGCCCGGCTTTATTTGCCTTCTACCTGATCATCATTGGATCTATCGGAACTCTCGGCTCGGTACCTCACTACTATACATTCGCCCTTATAGGTGTTCTGTTCATACTATATTTACTGCTGACCCTGCTCTGGTGTTTCCGTGTACGAAGGGTGTTAAGGGCATATGCCTTGGCTGAACACAACTTCGAACTGCGCATGAACCTGGTCTATACCGGACTTTTCACCTTCTACTACGTCAACTACTGCATCAACGCCCTTCCCCGTGACAAGCAAAAACACGAAGAACAACAACAAGCCACTCATGCTTGAGACAAAAAAGGCAAACATCCTTGAGGATGTTCGCCTTTTTTGTACTTCACTGCGTGATCAGCTCATAAGCTGTTCGCTTACGCCGTTTCCTGGAAATCCATCTCCGGCGGCTGTCGACGGAAACCGCCGGTCAACACCGCCAGGTACACCACGCCAATCGCCAGCCAGCTCAACCCCAGGTACACCGCCAGATGATCGAGGCTGACCATCAGCCACAAATCCGCTGCCAGGCCGATGAACGGGAACAGCAGGAACAGCACGAATTCGCGCGGGCCTTTTTTCTCGCCGCCGATCCAGTAATGGAAGATCACCGACAGGTTGACCAGGCTGAACGCCAGGAATGCGCCGAAGTTGATGAACGAGGTCGAGGTGGTGACGTCCAGTTTCAGTGCCAGCAACGCCACCACCGCGCACAGCAGGATGCTGTTGATCGGCGTGCCGAAGCGTTCGTGCAAGGTGCCGAAAAACGACTTCGGCAACACGCCGTCTCGGCCCATGGCGTACAGCAGCCGCGAACCGCTGGCCTGGGCCGACAGCCCCGAGGCGAACTGGCCGACGATCAGGCCGATCAGGAAGATCGACACGAACAGGTCGCCACCGATGTTGCGGGCAATTTCATAGGCCGCCGAGTCGACGCTGTCGAACCGGAACGACGGATGGGCGATCTGCACGAAGTACGACACGCCGACGAAAATCAGCCCGCCGATCAGGGTGATCAGCATGATCGCCCGGGGAATGGTGCGGCGTGGATCGCGGGTTTCTTCGGTCAGGGTGCTGACCGCGTCGAAGCCCAGGAACGAGTAACAGGCGATGGCCGCGCCGCTCATGATCAGCGGCATCTGCATGTCGCCGTTGAAGAACGGCTTGATCGACCACAGCGGCGTGCTCGCATCACCGCCGACGTAATGCACGCACAGCGCGACGAAGGCGATCAGCACCAAAAACTGCACCAACATCAGCAAGGCGTTGATGCCGTTGGCCAGTTTCAGGCCGACGATGTTGATCGCGCTGGTGATGCCGATGAACGCCAGCACCCAGACCCACTGCGGCACCGCCGGGAAGGCGGAGTTGAGGTAGGCCGCGCCGATCAGCCAGATCGCCATGGGCAGGAACAGGTAATCGAGCAGTACCGCCCAACCGGCGATGAACCCGAGTTTCGGGCTGATGGCCTTGCGCACATAGCTGTAGGCCGAGCCGGCCACCGGGAACGCCGAGGCCATGCGCCCGTAGCTCATGGCGGTGAAGAACATCGCCACCAGCGCCGCGAGGTACGCGGCCGGCACCATGCCGGCGGTGGATTGGGCGAGGATGCCAAAGGTGCCGAGCACAATGATCGGCGTCATGTAGGCGATGCCAAACAGCACCACCGACCCTAGTGACAGGGTGCGTTGCAAACGAGCCATGAGCGACTACTCCGGATTTTATTGGATTTATGGCAGAGCCGAGTTCGGCGCAAGTTACGGGTGTTGCATTGTTGTTCTTGGTTCAACTGGCAAATAGGTGTGTCGTCTGTCAGGGCCCCTTCGCGAGCAAGCCCGCTCCCACATTTGATCTCGGGCGTTCAAACAACCAATGTGGGAGCGGGCTTGCTCGCGAAGGGGCCAGCACAAACCAAAAAGAATTTGGATCAGCTATTGGGAATCAGCAGCTCCCGCACCCCGGAAACATGCTCAACCACCTCCCCCGGCAACCTCAGCCGCTGATCATCCAGATAGCGATAATCCTGGCGTGCCGCCGTCAGCTGGTTCAGGTCCAGCTCGACCGCAAACTGCCCTTCCTCGCGCCCGGCTTCGAACAACAAGGTGCCCAACGGATCGACCAATGCGCTGCCACCGGCAAACAGCAAACCTCCGTCACCCTCTTCCACCCGGTTGACCATCAGCGCAAACGCCTGGTTTTCCTGGGCGCGGGCCATGATCGCGGTGCGGTGGGTCGGGCCGTACGGGTCCATGTTGCCGTTGGTGACGATCAACAGTTCGGCCCCCAGTTGCGCCAGGGCGCGGGCGCTTTCGGGGAATTCGATGTCGTAGCAAATCAGCAGGCCCACGCGCACGCCGTTCCACAGGCAAGTGGCGTAGCGATCGCCCGCCTCGTAGACACCGCGATCCGAGGCCCACAAGTGAGTCTTGCGGTATTTCAGCGCGATGCCTTCAGGCGTGATCAGCAGCGTGGTGTTGTAGAAACGGCCGTTATCGTTCTCGGCCATGCCAATGGCCACGGCGATATTGCGCTCGCGGGCGGCGGCGATTACCGCGCAGACGGACGGGCCGTCCAGCGCCTCGGCCACCTCGGCCACGGACTCCGCCGAAGGGAAGCCCATCAAGTGGCCTTCGGGGAACAGGATCAGCTGCGTATCGGCTGCGCACGCAGCCATCGCCGTCAGGGTGCGTTCGAGGTTGTAAGCCGTGTCGTTGTCACGGCCTGCCAATTGGGCGAGTTCGACCTTCATGGGTATTCCTTGTCATGGGCCGGGCGGCAGAAAGATTGCCCGGTCGGTGTCTGTGCGCCAGTATGCGCAGCAAGCAACCGGGCGGGGAATTACGCCGCTGGGGTAACACGATAGGGGTAGATGCATGACACTCTCGTTGGACGACATCGCCTGGCACCGCTCGGTGGGGCAACTGATCGACGCCCTGGACAAGCCCAATTTCTGGACCCAGCTTGTCCGTCTGCTGGACCAGTACGTGCCCTTCGACAGCTGGGTGGCGCTGCTTTTCAGCGCCGATCAGCGCCCGCAGGTGTTCGCCGAATGCCCCGGCGAAGACGGCAGCCCTGACCAGTTGTTCCAGGATTACTTGCGCGGCCTGTACCTGCTCGACCCCTTCTACATCGCCTGTCGCGAGCAGTCGCGCACCGGGCTGTATCGCCTGTCGGAAGTGGCCCCGGAGCACTTCGAGCTGACCGAGTATTACCAGCGCTACTTTCGTCTGAATGTGGTGGCCGACGAAATCCAGTTCAATTGTCAGCTCGAAGGCGACCGCACGCTGTGCCTGTCGCTGGGCAGCACGCAGCGCTTCAGCGGCCAGCAGATCGCCTTGCTGTCGTTGATCCAGCCGTGGGTGCTCGGCCTGTTGCGCCAGCGTCTACCCTATGAAATCAACGAAGCCGTGGCCCTGGCCCCCGCACCGCCGCAAGCTGATTGGCGGGTACAGCTGGAGGCGTCGGTGCAGCAGCTCAAAGGCGCGCAGTTGACGGCCCGGGAGCTGGATGTCGGGCGTTTGATGCTCAGCGGTTGCTCCAGTAAAGAAATCGCCCGTAAGCTGGAAATCTCGGTCGAAACCGTGAAAGTCCACAAGAAACACATGTACAGCAAGCTGGGGATCAAATCCCAGTCCGAGCTGTTTTCGATTTTTCTCCAGGCACAAAATGCCTGAATGCCCTGTGGAGCACTTTGCTTTTATGTGGGAGCGAGCTTGCTCGCGATAGCGGTTTCATATTCAGCATTGATGTTGACTGACCCGCCGCCATCGCGAGCAAGCTCGCTCCCACAGTGTTTTGTGTTTAGCCAAATTTACTGAGTCCGAACCCAAGGAAACCGTATGAGCCTGTCACTCCTGAGCCGCTACGCCTTCTTTGCCGTCTGCGTGATTTTCACCCTCGCCAGCCTGCCGTTTCTTGAATACGACTGGCTCTGGCCGATCACCGCCGTCACCGCTGTCCTCAGCCTGATCGGCCTGTTCGATCTGCTGCAAAGCCCCCACGCGGTGCGCCGCAATTATCCGATCCTCGGCAATATCCGCTATCTGGTCGAAGGCATCCGCCCGGAAATCCGCCAGTACCTGCTCGAATCCGACAGCGACGCCCTGCCCTTCTCCCGGGCCCAGCGCTCGCTGGTCTACTCCCGGGCCAAGAATGAAACCGCCGACAAACCCTTCGGCACGCTGATTGACGTGTACCAGTCGGGTTTCGAATTCATCGGCCACTCCATGCGCCCGGCGCCGTTGAGCGACCCGAGCAGTTTCCGCGTCACCGTCGGCGGCCCGCAGTGCACACAGCCGTATTCGGCGTCGGTGTTCAATATCTCGGCGATGAGTTTCGGCTCCCTCAGCGCCAACGCCATCCGCGCGTTGAACCAGGGTGCCAAGCTCGGCAACTTCGCCCATGACACCGGCGAAGGCAGCATCAGCCCCTATCACCGGGAAAACGGTGGCGACCTGACCTGGGAACTGGGCAGCGGCTACTTCGGCTGCCGCACCAACGACGGCCGCTTCGACCCGGAACGCTTTGCGGCACAAGCCCGGACGCCGCAGGTGCGGATGATCGAAATCAAGATGAGCCAGGGCGCCAAGCCCGGCCACGGCGGCATCCTGCCCAAGCACAAGGTCACCCGGGAAATCGCCGAAACCCGCGGTATCCTGATGGGCGAGGACTGCGTGTCACCGTCGCGCCACACTGCGTTTTCCACGCCGATCGAAATGATGCATTTCATCGCACAACTGCGTGAGCTGTCCGGCGGTAAACCGGTGGGCTTCAAGTTCTGCCTCGGCCATCCGTGGGAGTTCATGGGCATTGCCAAGGCCATGCTGGAAACGGGCATCCTCCCGGACTTCATCGTGGTGGACGGCAAGGAAGGCGGCACCGGCGCCGCGCCCGTGGAATTCACCGACCACATCGGCGTGCCGATGCGCGAAGGCCTGCTGTTCGTGCACAACACCCTGGTGGGCTTGAACCTGCGGGACAAGATCAAGCTCGGCGCCAGCGGCAAGATCGTCAGCGCCTTCGACATCGCCAGCGTGCTGGCCATCGGTGCCGACTGGGCCAACTCCGCGCGCGGCTTCATGTTCGCCATCGGCTGCATCCAGTCGCAGAGCTGCCACACCAACAAATGCCCGACCGGCGTCGCCACCCAGGACACCCTGCGCCAGCGCGCGCTGGTGGTGCCGGACAAGGCCCAGCGCGTGTTCAACTTCCACCGCAACACCCTCAAGGCCCTGGCGGAAATGCTCGCCGCCGCCGGCCTCGAACATCCGTCGCAGTTGTCCGCCAAGCATCTGGTGCGACGTATGTCGGCGACCGAGATCAAGCTGTTCTCGCAGCTGCACGTATTCCTCAAACCGGGGGAACTGCTGACCGGCGAAGTGAACGGTGAGTTCTACTCGCGGATGTGGCAGATGGCCCGGGCCGACAGTTTCGAGCCCCATGACATAGCGGCGGCATGACCTCGCCACCCCGATCAAAATCGCGTGTCACCAACGCAGTGTTTTGCTCGGGGTCGGTTCCTTCATCACGATGAAACCGTATTCACCGATCAGGTAAATCCGGTAGAACTGGCTGTCCACCAGCGCCGGATAACCCTGATAACCGACCCGTGTTGCGTTGCGCCGTTCCCGCTCCGCCACCACGTTGGTGATCCCGGCTTTCGGCAGATTCTCGGCCAGCATGTAAAAGTCGGTATTGAGCAGGTAGTGCAGCACCGGCAACTGCTTGAATGAGCCAGCTGCCGCCACTAACCAATAGTCGGAATAACTCACCGAAATGTAGATCCGCCTGGCCTCGCGCAGCGACTGATGGCTGGCGATGTCGTACGCAAGACCGGCCAGCGCCGTGGACGCAAAGGTTTTCTGCACCGTCAGCACCCGGCCATGGGCGAACGACAGCGACAACATGGCCAGCAGAGGAATCATCAACAGCAGCGGCAGGCGCTCATGGATCGACGCCAGCGCCAGATGCCCCAGGTAGAACAGCAACACCAGCAGCACGGCGAAGCCCATCAAGGTGCGGGCGCCTTCGTTGAAGTCGCGGAAAATCAGCGCCACACCGGACACCAGCAGCGTCACCAAGGGCAATGTCAGCAAGCACATCAGACCGATCAACAGCTTCTTCGGCCCGCTTTCCTGACGCGCCGCGACGTTCAATCCCAACCGCACCGCCCCGGCTATCGCAATCAACAGCAACCCGCCAGACACCCAGAGCCATCCGCCATGGAACAGCAGCACGACTTTTTCCAGGACCCGGGCAATGTTGATCTGGATCTGCAATGAAGGATGCGCCGTCCAATCGAGCAGCAATGTACGATTCAAGTCCATGAACGGATAAGCACTGACGCTGTAGATCAACCCGCCGAGGATGACCTGGGCGGCTTTCCAGCCCAGCAGATCGCGCCATGGCACCTTGGCCGTTTTATCGTTGGCGGCCCTGAGCAACTCCAGGCAACACAGGCCCAGGAACACATTCAGGCTGATCTGATACAACCCCAGCGCCAGTGCTATCAGGAACGCAGGCACCAGCCATTGCACGCTACGCCACGGGTGACGAAAGGTGATGGCATAGATCACCGCCACCAGGCTCAGGGTCGTCGCCGGACCGTCGTATTGATAGGACAGGTTTTGCAAGAAGAACGGGTTGTACCAGAGCGGCAACAGCACCAGGCAACAAGCGACGCTTGGCTTGTGAAAGTAATGGAACGTCAGGCTGGTCAGCGCCGACGCCATGGCCAGCGTGGCGATCAACAAGGGCAAGGGAAAGATGTTTGGCGCGGCATGGCTGAAGGTCAGCGCGTTGTAGAACAGCTGGGTGAAGAGTCGGCCCTGTTCGGCCCAGGCCATGCCCGCCGACAGCGAACGCCAGTTGTCATCGATGTAGGGATAATCCGCGAGGATCAACGGCAGGACATACACCAGGGTGGCGAACAGAAAAAACTGCCAGACCTGATGCCGGCTGAGCTCGCGAACGAAGAAGTCGCTGACCCGGCCCATGCTAACGACTGCCCCGGTCTTTACCGCCGACGATGTCCTTGATCACATAGCGCGGCCGGTGCTTGGCCTCGATATAGATGCGACCGATGTACTCGCCGAGGATGCCGATGCCGATCAGTTGCACACCGCCGAGAAACAGGATGGCGGTCATCAGCGACGGATAACCGGGGACGCTGTTGCCGAAGAAAATCTTGTCCAGCACCATGTACACCGCATAGAGCACCGCGAAAATCGAAATGCCGCCACCGACATAAGTCCACAAGCGCAGCGGCACGGTACTGAACGAGGTCACGCCTTCCAGGGCCAGGTTCCATAGCTTCCAGACATTGAACTTGCTGCTCCCCGCCACCCTTCCTGGCCGCTCGAACTCCACCACCACGGTGTTGAACCCGGCCCACGACAACACACCTTTCATGAACAACTGGTGCTCGGGCAGGGACCGGATCACGTCGACCACCTTACGATCCATCAGCCGAAAGTCCCCGACGTTTTCCTCGATGCGGGTGTAGGCGATGCGATTGAGCACATGGTAGAAAATCGACGCGCTGTGGCGCCTGAGGTAGCCGTCGGCGGCCCGGTTGCGGCGTTTGGCGAGGACCACGTCGGCACCCTTTTGCCATTGCTCGATCAACAACGGAATGACGTTGATCGGGTCCTGCAGATCGACATCCATGGGAATCACGGCATCGCCGCTGGCGTGCTCCAGGCCGGCAAACAGTGCCGGTTCCTTGCCGAAGTTGCGCGAGAAATTGATCAGCATGACCTGATCGTCCGTTTGGGCCAGTGCCGTAGCCTGTTCGGCCGTGCGGTCGGAGCTGCCATCGTTGATGAACACGATCTCGACTTCGGTGCCGCCCAGCTTCAACTCCCGTCGCACCGCCTGATAAAACAGATTGATTGACTGCTCTTCGTTGAACACCGGGACAATGAGCGAGATTTTCATTGATCACGCTCGCGAAACACCACGTATTTGGAATACAGGAAACCGAACACCAGGCTCAACGCCGAAAACAGGGCCACGGTGAACAAACCGTGCAGTCGCCAAGCGTCGCCCAGATGGCCGACACCCAGGCTCAATGCCCCCATGCCAAAAAGAAACAGTAGATAACCTGCGACCGTGGCATGGGCGGCGAAGGTAAATTGCGCGTTCATATAGAAGGAAAACGACGCAGCCACGCAGAAGGCCGCCAGGTTGCTGATCGCCTGACTGAGGCCGGCCGCCACGCTCAGCAGGAAAAAGATCTGCCAGTGAATCAGGGTGTTGGCGACCCCGATCACCGTGTAACTGGACAGCCCTTTCCATAACAGTCTCATGGGAGGCTCCCGTTTCAAGAACGTTGCACTCATTAATATTTGAGACTGTCTACTGTCAGAAATCGCAGGTTTTTGGACCTTTCAGACCAGCGGTTGAGCCTCGAAGCAACGCCCGAGACATCCGGTAATATCCCGACTTTGCAATTGCCCACGAATCAGTCCACCCTGCGCGCCGCCGATTGGGCGCGTGACCTTTTCGCCCGCGGCCAATCCCATTTTCACCTGCTGTTACGAGTTTGCTGTCATGACGTTAGCACGCGATCACCGGATCGACTTTTTTCGTGGTCTGGCACTGATCTTTATCTTTTGGGATCACGTGCCCCACAACCCCTTGGGACAAATCACCCTGCGTAACTTCGGTTTCAGCGATGCGGCCGAGGTTTTCGTGTTTCTGGCAGGTTACGCGGCGGTACTGGCGTACGGCAAAGTCCTGGCGCGCGAAGGTTTTCTGATCGCTTGCGTGAAAATCCTGCGCCGGGCATGGGTGCTCTACGTGGTGCATATCTTTCTGCTGGCGATGCTGATGGGCATTGTGTTTTTCGCCAACAGCCACGTGGAAACACGGGATCTGGTGGAAGAAATGGGCATGCATCACTTCATCAGCAACCCGCAGCAGGCCTTGATCGATGAACTGCTGTTGCGCTTCAAGCCGAACCTGATGGACCCATTGCCGCTGTACATCGTGCTGTTGGCGGGCTTGCCCCTGGTGCTGCCGCTGCTGGTGCGCAAGGCCTGGGTGGTGGTCGCGATGTCATTGGTGCTGTACCTGATGGTGCCGCTGGCTGGCTGGAACCTGGCGGCCATCAAGGATGGCGTGTGGTATTTCAACCCGGTCGCCTGGCAGTTGCTGTTCGTGCTCGGCGGTGCCGCTGCGATTCACAGCCAGCGCCCGCGCTTGCCCGAGACTCGCCCATTGCTACGCCAACCACTGTTTGTCAGCGCGGCGCTGTATGTCGTGGTCGCAGGTGTGTTGACCGTTCTGTGGCGTTGGCCGGACATACACGATGCGATGGTGCCGGCGAGCCTGCAAAACGTCCTGTACCCCATCAGCAAGACCGACCTGTCCCCCGTGCGCCTGCTGCACTTCCTCGCGCTGGCCTACGTCACGGCGAAACTGATTCCCGACAGCGGATGGACGCAAAACTGGCTCGCGCAGCAAAGTTGCCGCATGGGTCGTTTCTCGCTGGAGATTTTCTGTCTGGGCGTGCTGCTGGCGCCATTGGCGGACATGGTCAATGCGTTGACTGACGATGCCTTGGCCATGCAGATCTTCACGGCGCTGGTGGGCGCCGGGTTGATGGCGCTGCTGGCGGCGTGGCTTGAGTTCAACAAGCGGTTGAACCAGACAATCAAAAGATCGCAGGCTGCGATCCATTGATCTTCAAAAACCAAAAAGCCCCGATCAATTACGACCGGGGCTTTTGTCTTTCAGGCATTACGACTTACGAAACCGAACGCGCCGCACCCTGCGAAACATTGGTCGGTTGCAGCTTGAACACGTAGAACAGCACCGTCAGCAGCACCAGGAACGCAGGGCCCACATACAGCGCCACGCGGGTGTCCGGGAAGTACGCCATCAGGCCGACCACCAGCACCAGGAACGCCAGCGCCAGGTACGAACTGACCGGGTACAGCCACATGCGGTATTTCAGGCCGGCCGCTTCGCTGGCGCTCAGGCCTTTGCGGAACTTGAGCTGCGCCAGCAGGATCATCGCCCAGGTCCAGATCGCGCCGAAGGTGGCGATCGCCGTCACCCAGACAAACACCTTTTCCGGCACCAGATAGTTGAGCAGAACGCCCAGCAGCAACGCGCCAATCGACAGCAGCAATGCACGACGCGGCACGCCGTTGTTCGAGGTCTTGGCAAAGCCGGCCGGGGCCTGGCCGTTCTGCGCCAGGCTGTAGAGCATGCGCCCGGTACTGAAGATGCCGCCGTTGCAGGACGACAACGCCGCGGTGATCACCACGAAGTTGATGATGCCCGCCGCGGTCTTGATGCCCAGCCGCTCGAAAGTCATCACGAACGGACTGCCCTGGGTGCCGATTTCGTTCCACGGGTAGATCGACAGGATCACGAACAACGCACCGACGTAGAACAGCAGAATCCGCCAGAACACCGAGCCGATGGCGTTGGGGATGGTCTTTTGCGGATTCTTCGCTTCACCGGCGGTCAGGCCGATCATCTCCACGCCGAGGTAGGCGAACATCACCATTTGCAGCGACATCAACACGCCTTGCACGCCGTTGGGCATGAAGCCGCCGTGGGTCCACAGGTTGGAAATCCCCAGGGCCACGCCGTCGTTGCCGAAACCGAAGGCGATGATACCGATGCCGCCGAACACCATCGCAATGATGGTGACGATCTTGATCAGGGCAAACCAGAACTCGAACTCACCGAAGGCCTTGACTGCGATCAGGTTGATCGAGCCCATGCTGATCAGCGCAGCGAGCGCCCAGATCCAGCGCGGCACGTCGGGGAACCAGATGCCCATGTAGACCGCCACGGCAGTGATTTCCGCGACGCAGGTCACCAGCCACAGGAACCAGTAGTTCCAGCCGGTCAGGAAACCCGCCAACGGGCCGAGGTAGTCTTGGGCGTAACGGCTGAACGAGCCGGCGACCGGGTTATGCACGGCCATCTCGCCGAGGGCGCGCATGATCACCAGGATCGCCAGACCGCCGATGATGTAAGACAGCATGATGGCCGGACCGGCCATTTCGATGGCCTTGGCCGAGCCCAGGAACAGGCCGACGCCGATACAGGCACCGAGTGCCATCAGGCGAATATGCCGTTCGCCGAGTTCGCGTTTAAGCGGACCGCCCTGAGCGGTCTCGCCGTTGGGCTGGTGATTGCCTACGGGCATAAGGGGCACCTCATCTTGTTTTTGGATATGACCACCGAGCGTTGAAGCCCCCGACCGATAAGCCAGTTGCTTCGCGTAACCGGGCCTGCGTTGTAAGCAGAACCGTCCTGCAGGACAAAACCTGCAAGATCAGCGGGGCGTGCAGTATAAAAAGCTGACGACAGAGATATTCACTCTATAAACCACTAAATTCAGCCATAAATCCCGGCAATAACCCAACTTGCGGAGGGGCATCACCTGGACCTTGTAGGAATTTTCGTCATTTAAAGGGCGCGGAGTATTGCACAGCATTGGTGCATCGTCATGCCCCTACGAAAGCCGTATTCACCCTCGAAATAGCTCTAGTCCGGCCATTACAGACCACCACCCTGCTTCAGGTGCTATCACAACTGTGGCGAGGGGGCCCGTCGGAACGCCGCACAGCCACAACTGCTTCAATCAGCCTGATTATCGGTGCGTCCGTGCATCATTTTGCCCTTCACATTTTTTTCACCTTCGCCAACCACCGTCTAAGCTTCAGTGAAGTCCGATCAATCTGCGTGAATGGATCAGTCGACTATGGGCGCTTTGTGGCAAACCGATTCGAGTAAAACCGTGGTTCCGAATGAAGGTGAGGATGAAGCGCCTATTCCTGAAAAACCCCGTCGCTCCAGGCACGGATGGGGAGCGTTCTGGTTATTGCTGTTGATAATCGCGGTTGTCGTGGGGCTGGCCGCCGCGAGGGAGATGCGTACCTCGAAGTTCCAGGCCCAGGAAGTCAGCAAATACGCCGCGTCCCTGAGCTATGAGCTCAAACCCGGCCCCAGCGATGCGATTCGCTATCCGGGGGAAGGCCCATTCGATCGGCGCCTGGGCTACAGCTCGCTGGATGAGTTCCTGCCGCGCCTGATCAAGCGCAATTTCGTCGTCGAAGCGCAAACCCGCTTTTCCCCGGCGCTGTTGAAGTACAGCGACAAGGGCCTGTTCTTGCCTTATGCCGAGAAAATCCAGGCCGGGCTGTCGATCACCGATTGCCGTGCAGCGCCGCTGTACCAGTACAACTATCCACAGCAGCTCTATTCAACCTTTGCCTCGATCCCGCCGGTGGTGGTCAACAGCCTGCTGTTCATCGAAAACCGCTTCCTGCTCGACCCCAGGCAACCGCTGGCCAACCCGGCGGTGGACTGGCCACGGTTCGGCATGGCGGCGTGGTCCCAGCTGGCCAAGATGTTGCACGTGCCCGGCCAGTCCGCCGGTGGCAGTACCCTGGCCACGCAACTGGAGAAGTACCGGCATTCCCCCGATGGCTTGACGGTCAGTGGCGCGGAAAAGATTCGCCAGATGATTTCCGCCACCGTACGCGCCTATCAGGCCGGGCCACAAACCCTCGAAGCCCGGCAGAACGTGGTTCGCGATTACCTCAACAGCGTGCCGCTGTCGGCCGTACCGGGCCATGGTGAAGTGCATGGCATGGCTGAAGGGTTGCGCGTGTGGTACGGCACCGACTTCAATCAGGCCAACGAAGCTCTTGCCAGCACCGCGACGGATCCAAAAACCATGGCGGAAAAAGGCCTGGCCCTGCGTGAGATGCTGTCGTTGATGATTGCCCAGCGCCGCCCGTCGCACTACCTGACCAAGGGTCATGATGAACTGGTCGACCTCACCGACAGCCATATTCGCCTGCTGGCGCAAAACCATGTGATCGACGCCGAGTTCGCCGCCGCCGCCCTGGCCAGCAAAGTGACCTACCGCGACTGGGCCACCCAGCCGACCATTCAACCGATCGAAACCAACAAGGGCATCAGCGTGGCGCGCAGCCGTCTGGCCGGCATGCTCAATCGCCCGCTGTATGACCTCGACCGCCTTGACCTCTCCGCCACCAGCACCCTGCAAGGCCAGTTGCAAAGCGAGGCCACCGAGTACCTGAAAAAACTCGCCGACCCTGAGTTTGCCACGCAAATCGGCCTGATCGGCGAACGCCTCCTGACCACCACCAGCACCACCCAGGTACGCTACAGCTTCACCTTGTTCGAACTGACCCCGGACGGCTCGCGGGTTCGGGTACAGACCGACAGCACCGACCAGCCATTCGACATCAACGAAGGCAGCAAACTGGAACTGGGCTCCACGGCGAAAATGCGCGTGCTGACCACCTACCTGCAAATCATCGCCGAGCTGCACGACAAATACGCCGGCATGGCCGTCCCGGAACTGAAGAAAGTCGACGTACCGGACCAGGACCGCCTGAGCCGCTGGGCGGTCGATTACCTGATCGAGAACAAGGACCGCGACCTGAAAAAAATGCTCGGCGCAGCCCTGGACCGCAAATACTCCGCCAGCCCCGGCGAGGCGTTTTTCACCGGTGGCGGCCTGCACGTGTTCAACAACTTCCGCAAGGAAGACAACGGCCGGATACCGCCCCTGCGCGACGCCCTGCGCGAGTCGATCAACCTGCCGTTCATTCGCCTGATGCGTGACCTGGTGCGCTACACCACCTACTCCGGCCCGAACAGCAGTGCCGAACTGCTCAAGGACGACCGCGACCCGCGGCGCCAGGAATACCTGGCCGAATTCGCCGACCGCGAGGGCACGTCGTTCCTGCTCAAGTTCTGGAAAAAGTACAAGAACAAGGACACCCAGGACCGGCTCGAGACCTTCCTCGACAGCATGCGGCCAACCCCGATCCGCATGGCCGCTGTGCACCGCTACCTGCTGCCACAGGCCAGTCAGGAAAGCTTCAACGCCTTCGTGCGCTCGCACCTCACCGGCGCCAAACTCACGGAAAAACTCACTGACGAGCGTCTCGTGCGGCTCTACGAGGCCTACGGTCCCGGCTCCTACGACTTGCCGGACCAGGGCTTCATCGCCAAGGTTCACCCGCTGGACCTGTGGCTGATTGGCTACCTGCTCAATCACCCCGATGCCAAGTGGGGCGACATCGTCAAAGCCAGCCAGTTCGAGCGCCAGGAGGTCTACAGCTGGCTGTTCAAAAGCCGGCACAAGGGCGCCCGCGACAGTCGCATCCGCACCATGCTGGAGATCGAAGCCTTCCTCGACATCCACCAACGCTGGCAGAAAGTCGGCTATCCGTTCGACCACCTGGTGCCGTCGCTGGCCACCGCCATCGGCAGCTCCGGCGACCGCCCCGCCGCCCTGGCCGAACTGATCGGCACCATCCTCAACGATGGCGTGCGCATGCCAACCCTGCGCATCGACAGCCTGCATTTCGCTGCGAACACGCCCTATGAAACCCAACTGATCAATGACCCCGACGTCGGCAAACGGGTGATGCCATCCGAGGTGGCGACCGCCATGCGCGAAGCCCTCTCACAAGTGGTGGATGCCGGTACGGCCAAACGCGTGGCCGGCAGTTTCAAACTGCCGGATGGCAGCCCGCTGGCCATGGGCGGCAAGACCGGTACCGGTGACAACCGCATCGAAGCCATCGGTTCCGGCGGACGGATCCTGAGTTCCAAATCGCTCAACCGCACGGCCACGTTCGTGTTCTACATCGGCGATACCCACTTCGGCACCCTGACCGCGTTCGTCCCGGGCCGATCGGCGGAAAGCTTCACCTTCACCTCGGCGTTGCCGGTGCAGGTGCTCAAGGGCATGGCACCGATTCTGACGCCGTACCTGCAACCGGGCACCCACACGATGTGCCAGCCAACCCAGGCAACGGTTGTCCGCTGACCATTACAAAAAAACGCGAACCAGGTGGCGGTAACTATTTATTTTTCACTCCTTGATTTTGGGAGGATCGGGGCAAAACAGGCATCCATTCAAACCAGTTTTTGAGCTTTTTTCGGGGGCCACGCATACCTAGTCTGTCCGTTCCATTATTGATCAACGGACGATCAGACAATGCCCACCCCCTACAAAATTCCAGACTCGCTCGCCAATGATCTGGCCGATAAAAGTATCCATTTCGAACGGGTCGAACAGGCCATCCCTTACTGGCTGAAAGAAACTTCCATCGCTCGTGTCAATGAACTGAAAGCCGACAGAGTGATCCTTCCAGACCCGCTACGGGAAGCCACCCGGGCGCTGCAGCAACGCCTGAAGAATGACATCAAGCTCAGCTGGACTGCGCAAAACCAGGTAGATCGCGCACTGAGCGAACTGCAGGATGTCTACGCGTTTGCCCGGCCCATCCTGCAACAGGCGCTGAAGGACCGCTTCGGCGTCGACGACGATGTCGAGCAGACCTGGCTACGTTTGTATGCTCCGGTGAAAACATCCTGGTGGGTGCATGACTTTTCCGGCGGTACCACCAGCCGGACCGTCTCGCTGCTGGACGCCGCCCTGCATAATTTTTCGCTCGACGAGTCGTTTCACCAAGACTCCGAGTTCATCACCCGCCCCGACGCTCGTGGGCACTTCCTGGTCAAACACCTCAAGCACAAACTGAGCATCGATCAGTTCAAATCACTGTGCCGCGAACTGAACATCGGTGCCAGGTACCAGCAGCATCTGAACGAGTTTTTGCTGTCGACCAACAGAGTGGCGAGCAATTACCTGCGTTACATCGTCATTCGCAGTCAGAAAAGCGCGTTGAATGTCGCGGCACAAATGGCGCTGATGAAAAAGGACATCGATCAGGAGGCCTATGACGTCGTGCAAGGCATGCTCGACGATCGCTCAAAAATGCAATGGCGCGGGCAGCCCGTCGGCTATTACAACCTGTCGATGATGGACACGCGCCTGGTCGGCATTGTGCTGATCGCCCCTGATGTCTTCACCGCCACTAGCACCGTCCCGGTCATGGCGTATGTTCCCCATGACCCGGAGCATCCGCTCAAGCTGTACCCGTCGACGCTCGATTTTATGGCAGAACTGACGCGCCAGCTGCGCGATGGCAGCTCCAGCAAAAGTTATCAACAGTACTTCAGCCAGTTCGTGCCCCATCAGCAACGCGGACATTTCTTTGCCGGACTCAATGACCGCCTGAGCACAATCAAATGGCAGCCGGCCCCACCAGGCTCCAACTTGCCCAGTTGGCGCGAAACACCCGTGGCCAACCCCGACTTGAAGTTCGGCCTGTCGAGCGTCAAGACCGACAGAGAGACGGTTTTCAAGAATGATCTCTGGGGCTACTACTACCGACAGAAGCTCAACAAGATTCTCAACGATGGGCGGGAAATCGCGATTTCCACCGAGTATGCCGATCGTATGGCCCGCTGGGCCTGGTGGGATAACCTGGAAAAAATGCTGTCGGACATTCTCAACGTCGCGCTGCTGGTGGTCACACCGTTTGTCCCCGGCCTGGGCGAACTGATGCTGGCCTACACCGCCTGGCAACTGACCGATGAAGTGGTCGAGGGTATCGTCGACCTGGCCGAAGGTCATTTCGCCGAGGCGGCAGAACAGACCATCAGCGTGTTGGAAAGCGTCGTCCAGTTGGGCGCATTTGCGGCGGGCGGCGCAATCGGTAATGTCGCGCGGGCGAAACTCTCGCCGTTCTTCGAAAATCTGAAACCGGTGCAGTTGGCAAACGGTGAGACACGGCTGTGGAACCCTGACCTCAGCCCCTATCAACGAGCCGACATGGTTTTGCCGGCGGATGCACGGCCTGATCGACAGGGTATTCACCAGCATCGCGGCCGGCGAATTTTGCGCCTGAACAATCAACACTTCGAAGTGCTGGACGACCCGGTTACCGGGCAACAGCGCATTCGCCATCCGCAGCGGTTCGATGCCTATGCACCAACCCTGCGACACAACGGCCAGGGTGCCTGGGTCTGCGAAACGGAGAACCCACGCGAGTGGGAAGGCACGGCCCTGATGCGTCGCCTGGGCCATACGACCGATGCCTTCAGCGACACGCAACTGGAGCGGATTCGTCAGATCAGCGGTACTGAAGAGGCCGCGCTGCGCAGGATGCACATCGAGCACGCCCCTCCGCCGCCCTTGCTGACCGATACCCTGCAACGCCTGGGTGCGCCGGTGAATCCGCCTGCCGCGTTATCTCCCGAGATCACCTTACTGTTCAGCGACTTCCCCGAGCTGCCTGCCCGAGTTGTGGAAAACATCATGGCGGGCGCAACACCCTCGGAGCATCAATATATTGAGCGAAAGCTTCGGCTCCCCTTGCGTCTCAAAACCCAGGCACGAGAGCTCCAGTTCGAAGTGCAATCGGTCCGTGCAGCCCAAGGTCTGTACCTCG
The DNA here is from genome assembly GCF_019956445.1 of Pseudomonas sp. BF-R-19. Classification (NCBI taxonomy): domain Bacteria; kingdom Pseudomonadati; phylum Pseudomonadota; class Gammaproteobacteria; order Pseudomonadales; family Pseudomonadaceae; genus Pseudomonas; species Pseudomonas sp. BF-R-19. The sequence goes on along the minus strand of NZ_JAHBDN010000039.1, from coordinate 41,298 downwards.
ACGCATTGAGCAATATCGACACCGAACGCTTGGCATTGGGAGCGTTACGACTCAATACAGATATGTTTGGCGACCTGCGCATAGAAATCCGTCAGGGAACACTCGATGGCGAACTTCGTTGCAGTGCCGGGCCCGAGGACGCAACGCAGGTTCGGGTATTGATTCGAGACAATTCGGGGAAGTATCAGGTGCGCGATGCCTCGAATCAGTCTATCCACGATGCTGATGTCTTTTTTGAGGCCCTGCTGCATGCCATGGGCAACGAAGGTAAAAGAGCGTTGGGATACAAACCAGGCGATGCCAAGTTTTTCAGGCAGTGGGTCATTGTAAAGTCAGCACCGCCAAGCGAGCGAAGGACTGTCCTCGCCATGCCCCCCATCCGACCGATTGTCGAGCATGAAACGATGCTTTTGGTTCGTGGAGGTGGCCTCAGCAAGGAAGGAAAAACACTGCACGAACGAATTCAGGATCTTCATCCGCACTTCAGTGAGGCCGAGGTTGAGGTATTTGCTCAGGCCTTGAACGCCAGAGGTGAGCCGCTCAGGGCGATGGACGAGCAAGAAAAGGATCTCGCAGAGTTGCGGGGAATACTCATTCATTGGGAGCGCCAGCAACCTTCCAGTTCGGTTTCGGACAACCGCGGGTTCCTTGGCGGGGGTGGAAGGCACATAGTCGAACGGCTCATCGACTGTTACGAGCGGAAAAATACCGGGCTCGGTAGCCGCACCGATCCGTACTCCTACTCTCTCGATCTCTCTAGAGAGTTAATACCATTGGATCTGGAAACCTGGTGGTCAAAACGCCCAAAATTAAAAAAATATCTCGACAAAGTCACTGTGCTTAAACTCGACAACACAAGGTTTTCCAGCGAGTTATACGGGGTGCTGAAGGACTTTCCAAACCTGCGGGAACTCAATGCCAACCACTGCGAACTGACTCGCCTGCCAGATAGCATCGGTGCCATGCATGGTTTGGAATGTCTGCGATTGACTTCAAACGCTATTACCCTGGACCCTCCCGCTGTCGATAAACTGAGGTATCTGACTTATCTGGAAACTCTTGAGCTGGACGACAATCCACTAACCCTGCTGCCGGATATTGGGAGCATGCCCCGACTGAAGACTGTCGGCTTGAGGAATACCGGTATTACTACTTGGCCCACTGGCACTTTTACCAGACGCAGACCTCAGGAGTTTGTTTTGGATATGCGGGGTAATCCAATCAGTCTAATCCCTGAAGTGATTCATCAATCGCCAAATGCTTGGGTGGTAGGTCAAACACGTCTCGACATCGAGAACTTATCGGATTTGAACCGTCTCAGGATTAATCAAATACGTCAATTGCTAGGCCTTCCCAATGAGATAGGTGCGTCGCCGGTTATCGACATGCCGCCGGCCATATCGATATGGACCGGTGCTCCCGACGTGAGTCCTGGACGCATTAAAAATTGGGAGGAACTGAAACACGAATCCGACTCCGGACCTTTTCTGTCTTTCGTTAACGGGGCAGAGGGCTTCGCTGATTATCGTGCAGGAGAAGAAAGTCGGACACAATTACTCGATCGCCTGTGGCGCATGCTTGATGCCGTCTTCATCGACACCCCGCTTAGGGAAAAGCTATTCACAATGGCGAAGGATCCTGTGAGATGCGCCGATGCGGGTGCACAGCTATTCAACAATATGGGGATTGAGGTACTCGCCTTTGAGGCGCACGCCTACTCCACTGATCCAGAGATACTTGAAAATAAACTGGTGATGCTGGCCAAAGGTTCCGCGCGACTGGAACTTGTAAACGATATCGCCCGGGCCGATATGAGCAGCCGTGAGGGTAACCCTGACGAGGTAGAAGTCTACCTGGCTTATCAGACGGGCTTGGCCGGACGTTTGGACCTGCCTTGGCAATCCGAATCCATGCTTTACCGGGCGGTGTCCGGCGTCACCGATGACATGATCGATAGCGCATACGACACGGTGCTATCCATGGAAAAAGGTGACGGTCTGGTTAACAGAATGCTTGAACTGGACTTCTGGGAACGCTTTCTTCGTGAAACATACCCTTCGCAGTTCGAAGAAAACAAACAGTTCTATCTGAGTAAATCAGAGCGGCTCGATACGTTACTAAGCACCCAGCTCGAGTGGGTCAATTCGCCGCAATTGACGAAAATCCAACGCATGGACTTGCGAAACAAACTTATAGAACTCATGAACGGTTTTTCGATTCAGGAAGTCGTAGTGTTTTCCGGCATTCCAATAAGTGAAGATACTTACAATCGACTGCTCATCGACTTGGGAGACGAAGAAAAAGAACTGGCAAGACGTTTGACCCGAGAGGCCATGACAAGAGCCAACATTTAAACGATCAATAACTGATACCGCCCCTGAAGAGTTCCTAGAATGAGCCTTCAGGGACGGTCTGTCAGATCACTTCCGAGTCCCAGATCACCGTGACATTTCCCGTATAGGTTTTGGCAACCCCTTCACGCAACATCTGTTCGACGTGTTCCCGAGCCACTTCAAAGTGCAGGACTCCCGGCTTTCGGTCGACGTATAAACCAGGTTGAAACAACTCAGTGCCACTGCCATCAAGTCGCAGGGGACGACGATCAACGGGTTGTCCCGCTCCATCGGTCAAGCCGTATGGCAGTGTCACGCTGGTGTTCAAGGGCACAAGATCGGCAGAGCCCGCGTCGCGCAAACCGCAGGTGTTACCAGCGATGAACTGGCACTCGAGCTGCATCTTGAACCGCGATGAAGCGGAGATATTGAATGTCTGGTCCCGGAACAACCGCACCGGCTTGCGTCCCTGATTCAACCAGGCTTGCCAACCGCCCTGAGGCACCAGCTCAATGCGATTACCTCCCGGTGGGACGTCGACTTTCAGCGCATGCATGACATCCAGGGTGAAATTGAGGGTAATGGCGTTGTCGTTGGGGATCAGCACATCGCCCATGTCGAAGTCCATTCCCGGACCTGTGGTGTAGGTCAGTGAGCCTTTGTATTCTCCTGATGACATCCTCAGGGGGTTGGGCGTCCTCAGTTCGTAGACATACTCGACCGCACTGTAATTGAACCAGGGAATGTCGACAGACGGTTTTCTGCCACAAGCCCCTGCGCCTTCGGGTATCAGCCAGAAAAAGGGCGACCAAGCGACACCGGCAACCCCCACGTTCACGCCGGTACACGGCGCTGGAGCATTTTTCCATTGACTGAACCAACCGACACCGGGTCTGGCCCATGCACTGACCCCCGGAGGTCTCGCCATAGTCCAGCTACCACCAATTCCCGCGATTCGCATCTGAACAGTCTCACTCTCACCAGTACGACTGTGGAAGACCTCCAGACTCCTCCAACTGGATGGCACACTAAAAGTCGCGCCCATTCTAGGGTCGGCATGATCGGCAGCTATAGGTTGTGACGAATTGAATCGCAGACCGGGTATCGTCAGACTGAAGATGCCCAGACTCCTGCAACGAGCAGAAATCCAATGGACGCACACACCACTTTCCGGTGTTGTGTTCTTAAACTTGTTGAACATCGGATTTGTCGGATCAGGCACAAACTCCGCCCGAATCTCCTGAACTACCGCATTGGCGGACGGAGCATACAACCCTGTTAAAAAACCTCCCGCCAAGGAAAGCACAGTTATCACTTTTAGCGAAAAAGAGAGTTTCATTGTTAACCAACCTGAAATTTAAACGTGACGAAAACGCTCGTCATTTGTTTCTAAAACAGGATCAAGGAGCGCTCGCCTCAAAGATCATGTGCACGCTGCCGTAGTACTCACCGGGTTTGTAACCGTCATCCGGTTTGACTGCCGCAATCACCAGCTCCACGCGTTTACCGGTTTTTCCGTCAGTTTCCGAAATGACAGGTGCATCATGCACCGTGAGCTTTACCCGGTTGAACTGAACATCCAATGCAATATTGTCTACGTCTCTGCCATTGCTCAAATAAGGCTCATCACTTAATCGTGCAGTGATCTCGCCATTGCTGTTTTTGACATCGAATTGTTTACGCAGCGAACTTAGTTCCTGCGCAGTCAAATCCCAACTCAGTTTTTGTTCCCGTCCAATCCAGTCCGGATCAACCGGCAACACATAGAATTCCGCGGTCGGGATAGTGACTGAGACTTCAAAGGTTTCTCGCTCGACGAGTGCATAGGCATAAACGCTGCCCAGCGTCAGCGCCACCATCGAAATGAGGGTCATTAATTTTTTAAACATGTGTCATCACCTGTTTGCACTGCACGCAATTAAAAAGGCTGAAAGCCGTAACACAACCTCCGCCCAATGCTCAGCGTTATCCCTTTACGTCCAGCTTCGTGGCTTTGGATCCTTCAACCATGGTGAAACGGTATTCACGGCCTGCCTGCTTATCGAACTTGAATGTTCGACCGGCCAGAATGTGATGCTTGGTAACGGGCTGACATTCCTGTTCATTCTTGACTGAACAGTCCTTGAACTCATCGATCACCACCACGGTGTTGCCGTTATTACGGATTCGGTACTGGCTGACGTCGTTCTCGATCACACTGTCGTAACGAGTATCTTTTGGACGTACGAAAAATACAGTGCCGTACCCGGCCAGTACGTTGACCCCTGCCGACAGGCTCTTTTTGTAGTCTTCACGCTCTTCGACGGACACAGCAAACTCATCTTCCTTCTCCGGCACCACAGGCACGTAGCGCACGCGGAAGTAACGTTCTTTTTCACGCTCCCCCATGTACAACAACCGCGAACCCTGCATGCCGCTGGCCGGCACGATCAAGCGCGCGGGGCTGGCCATCAAGCCATTGCGGGAAGTGCCATCTGCCTGGTTCTCCAGTGGAATTTCCCGGGCCTTGCCATCGATGTCATAGATAATTTCGAGGATGTTGATCTTGACGAAAGCGGTGCTGTCACCACCGTTGAATACACGTTTCAAATAAGTACTTTTATCGCCATCCAGATAGTCGTAAACAACTCCGACATTGATTTGCGGCCCGGCCAGAGCAGCATGGGAAAACACAGAAAAACCAAAGAGTACCAACAGACGTTTCATGACATACCACCTCAATAAATTAACCCCCCGAATCGGATCCACCGACATGGGTTTAAACTTCCGAATCCCAGATCACCGTGACATCACCCGAGTATGTTTTTCTAACGCCCTCACTCAGCATCGACTCGACGTGTTCGCGGGCAATTTCAAAGTGCAGGGTTCCCGGCTTGCGATCGAGATAAAAACCGGGTTGAAAAAGCTCCGAGCCACTGCCATCGAGTCGAAGGGGAAGACGATTGACTGATTGCCCTGAGGCATCTGTCAGGCCGTTGGGCAGGCTTACGCCCATTTGCAATGGCACAAGATCAGCAGATTTCGCCTCACGTAACGCGCAGGTGTTGCCGACGATGTATTGGCATTCAAGCCGCATCTTGAAGCGGCTGGATGTCGAGATAGTGAAGGTCTGATCACGGAACAAACGGACAGGTTTACGTCCCTGGTTCAACCAGCCTTGCCAACCTCCCTGGGGGACCAACTCGATTTGATTGCCTCCGGGTGGAACATCAACCTTCAGGGCGTGTTCCACGGTCAGGGTAAAATCGAGTTGGATAATTGAATCCGTGGGAGCGACTATGTCGCCAAGGTCAAAATCGCCCCCAGGCATGATCGTGTATACCTGCGTACCTTCGTAGATCCCCGTCGACATTTTCAGCGGGTCCGGCGTACGCAGTTGATAGGTGAAATCCAGGTAGCGGTAACCTAAACCTGGAATGGGGAATTTGGCCTGTTTGCTACAAACCTGTTCTTCAGGCGTCAGCCAAAAAAAAGCGAAGCCGGTATAACCATAATAGGAATTGCGGCCGATACTTACACAGGGACTCGGTGCAGTTGCCCAACTGCTGCCCCACAACACCCTATGCCCTACCCTCAAATCAGTGGTACCTGTGAGTTCCATCACGCTATGGCTCAGGTCGTAAACACCGCCCATCCCGGCAATACGGACTTCTAACATGACCTCTTCGCCAGTTTCGCGGTGCCTCACTGACAAGTTGCGCCAGGCTGCAGGGGTCTTGATCATTGCCCCCGCGCGTATGTCAGCGTGATTGGCCTCGATAGGACCATTAAGTGGCACACCCCCCACGTGAGAGCGCAGGCTGAATATATTGTGAGCCCTGCAGATCTCCGGATAGTCGCGGCAGAACCCTTGATTGGGAGTTGTGTTCTTGAATTCGTTTTTCAGCGGGTTGCCCGGCTCAGGATTGAAGGTGGCCGTAATCGGCAGGACGATTGCTCCAGCCTTCATTGCCGAAACAGATAACCAGCAGCCGATCAAAATCGCCCTTGTCCTGAGCAATTGAAAGGCTGTCCAAAGATTCATCATTTTGCGATTCCAGATAGTCAGCAGTGTTTATTAACCAGCGTTTTGCACGGCTTCGGTGATATCCGCCAAGGTATCCGGCGTACAGTGCAAATCACCGATCATCAGCACATCGTTTTCACGTCGGGCGTTGTTCGGGTCGAGACGGAATTGGCAAAGCAACTGATTACCGGAACGCACTTCCAGCGTGGGTGAACCTGCATTCATTTCCATGGAGAAAAAGCCATCGACTTCGCTGACGCCACGACTGGCGTGGTTGATGATGTGATGGCCCTTGAGCGGCTTGCCCTGAGGGTCGACCAGGCGGCCGAGCACGGTGACGGTTTTGCTGACAGTGATCTTGCGGTACTCCACGCCGCCCTTGTTCAGGTGATAGCTGGAACGGGCCGGCTGGATACTCGCCGCGGGCACATGATTGCCCTCGAAATCGAAGCTCACGGAACTGCTTTTGTAGGCGGTGATCGGCACAAAGTTGCGCCCCGGCTTGAGTAACGCACTGCCGCCGCTCAAATCATCGGCGCGTAGCGCGATATCTTCGATGTCCGACTCCACATCGATGATCATGCCAGCACCGTCGCGGTGATACTGGCTGGTCATGACCATCTTGCTCGCGCCGACGGCCACGGTGCTGTCCAGGTTCAAGCCACCGGTGAGGTCGTTGTTGAAAGAGGAGCGCTGTATGAATCCGTCTCCATTGACCAGGTCCGATTGCATGTTCGCCATGGCATTCAAACCGACGCCGTAGGTATCGGTAATGGCCGTGGCCGAGACACTTTGCAACAGGTGATCCTGAAGGTCTTTGCGATAGGTGATCGACGCGTTGTTATCCCGGCCACCTTCGCGGGCAGTGCGGGTACCGATACTGCCGGAGATCTGCTCACCCGGGCCGCCAAGGGCGATGTTGACGCTCAGGTCGATGCCGCGATTCCTGTCATCACCCGAACTGAAACTGCCGGGCCGGTCGAACAGGGACAACCGCCAGTTAGCATCGCTGCCAAACAGTTGGGTGCGTTGGGTCCAGCCAAGATCAACGCCCGTGCCTTCGGTGTTGCCTTCGCTGTGGGACACCCGGGCATTGACCGAGCTTTTGCTGGTCAACCGATGATTGACCGACAGCGAAGAGTTACTGGTCTGGCCGACAAACACATTGCGCTGTCGCACTCGTGTACCGTCCGGCAACGTGTCGTAGAGCCGAGTCGTGTCGAGCCAGCTGCGGTTGTGGCTGGCGACGATGCTGCCGCTGCCATAGGAATAGAGCCCCTGCACGTCGAGGCCGGTGCCGTAGTTCTCGGTCTGGTAGACACTGGCATAGAGGCTCGCATTGTTGACGACCGCCCAGTCGACCGAGGTGCCGTATTGCAAGGCGTCACCCACCTGCCGCCCGCTCAGGCCCAGGATGACCCGTGGGTGTAACAGGTAGTTGATCGCCGCACCGGCGGTCATGTCGCCGTCGTCCTGTTCGTCCCAATTGCTGAGTACTTTGGATTCACGACCGGCGAACAGGTTGTAGCGCCAGCGCTCGTCGTGATTGCGCCAATTGCTGGGCTTGTAGACCAGTTCCTGGGTACTGGAGGTGATCTGACCGTCTTCGATCAGACGTACCTCCACTTCATAGATCCCTCCTGGCAACGGCCGGGTATCGAGGGTCTGCAACCCGGCGGGCACTGCCTGGGTGTTGATCAATAACCCATCACGGTAGATTTCCACTGAGCCTTGGCGATTGGCGGTGACGTAAATCGGATAGACCGCCGGTTTCAGATTATTGATGGCCAGACTGTCGGAGCTGCCGTACATGACGCCTAGCGCAGTGTCCGGACTGGTGCCAAAGGTACGCGGCTGTCGGGTCAACCCCTCGGACGAGGGTGTGAAAAGGCCCAGGCGCAGGAAGCTGCCCTCCAGTTCGCGCTGAGTGTAAAGCTCATTCACCGAGTGATAGAGCGTGTTGTCCATGCCGCCCAGTCGGGACAATTGCATATTGATCGCCTGAGTCCAGTTGCCCAGGCTGCTACTGGCCTCAAGACCATAACGCCCACCCAGATCCTGATTCTGGCCACCGTTGAGGTTCAATTGATTGCGCACGATCAGCCCGGTGCTGCCGCCTTCAGGCAGTGTGTAGTAACGCTGCGCCTGGCCGTCACGCTCGGCACTTTCCGTGAGGATCGACACCAGCGAGTTTTCAAGGCTGTAGTGCACCGCCAACAGTTGCTCCGGGCACTTGGCCTGGCAGCCGCCCAGCGCTACCCCTTGTTTCAGATAGTTCGACCAGGTGTCGCGCTCACTGGCCTTGATCGTGCTGTCGCCGACATCGGCGAAGTCAACGAGGGTGATACGATCGTCGCGGGTTAACACCACCATCGCCTCACCGAGAAATTGCTGGTCAAGTTCCACGCGCACCGCCAACGGCACATCAAAGAAGTGCTCTTCGAACTCGGTCGGCAGCCCCTTGGCCTGTGCCAGCAAACTTCGAGGGGTATGGCGGTTTTCCGCTGGCGCGGCCAGTGCGTTTGCGCAAAAAAGCAAGGCAAGCGCCGCCGCGATGGGAGTCATCGGGAACATGAAGGAAATACTCTGAAGATCAGTGCGTTAAAACCCGATCGACAGGTAGTGATTACCCATCGACCGGGAAGAATTACCAAATAAGGAAAGACCTTATTTCATAACCGTACTTACGGATTGACACGAGGAATTGCGTCGAAAATCACAACCGGGGTGGCCGTGTAAAGACCCGTTTGAGTGACCAATGGTTTGGCCGCGGCAATCACCAGGTCAGCGCGCATACCGCCGTTGGACTCAGCATCGCCAACCACTTCTTGAGAAGCTCCGGTCAAGGTCACCCCGTTGAAGGTGTAGGTCAGTGCAATGTTGTTGGCACCGTTGAACAGGGGCTGCGGCCCCCCTTCCACATAAGCGCCGACCGCGCCGTTGGTGTGCCGGATATCGTAAGCCGCCCGCAGTGAGCTCAGAGTGCCATCAACCAGGTTGTAGTTCATTTGTTCATCTTTACCGAAGTCAGGGTTCACCGGCTGGGCGTGAAATACCTTGCTTGGAATGGTGGCGCTGATATTGATGGAGCTACGCACTTCTTCTGCAGCAAATGCCATCGAAGAACTCAAAGCCAAAACAGCCAGAGGAGCAGCGAACGCAATTTTCTTGAACATCTTTCAGTACCTGTTTGTATAAAGGATCGAAGTGCTGAAAGTTCATGATGAGTAAAACTGTCACGAGCAGCTATTTGCCCAACCGAACTTTCAACGCCGAAAGATGATCGACCAATTGTTCCTGAAAGTAAGTAAGACAATTCCCACGAGTGCGTAGCCGAAGCGCCATGACAGCAGAAAGAAAAAACCTGAAATAACTACAAATCAATGCCTTGCTGTAAGAGACAGACTACAAACAGCACCCTACCTGCAATGACAGGCGAGATATCGACAAAGTAACTTCTGTAAGACCAATACCACAGCCCCAGTAAACAATGGAGCAAACTAATACATTAGAGAGTTAACACTAATCTTTGAGATTTTACCTGTACTAATAAGCACTATTTTTTCGATTTGACCTTCAAGCCAGGGCCGATGCAGGGATTGCCGTTAGTCGGGAACCTTTGCCCTTCAGATAAGATATATCTTAAGTTGTATCTAAACACGACGAGAGAAAGCAGAAAATGAGAGACCATCATTCCCCCCACCGCGAGCATGGCGATGGCCGCGACGGCTTCGAAAAACGTCCCGCCCGTGAACGCGGTGGCCGCGGGCCCCGGGTGTTTGCCCCCGGCGATCTGAAGTTGTTGCTGCCGGCATTGATCGCCGAACAGCCGTGCCATGGCTACGACCTGATCCGCCAGATCGAAGGCATGTTCGAGGGCGCCTACTGCCCCAGCCCCGGCGTGATCTACCCGACCCTGACGTTCCTGGAGGAAAGCGAACTGATCCTGGGCGACGCCGAAGGCGGAAAAAAACGCTACACCATCACCGATGCCGGACGTCTGTTCCTGCAAGAGCAAGCCGTTGCCCTGGATGGCGTGCGCACGCGCATCGACGTCAGTAAGCGTTCGCTACGCGGCCATGATCGCCCGGCGGAAATCCACGAGGCTGTGCATAACCTGCGCCACGCCCTGCAAATGCACCATGGGCGCTGGAGCCCGGACGAAATCCTGCGGGTACGTGACCTGCTCAACAACACCGCCAAAGCCATCGTCGACGGCCCCGCCGTTCAACCCGTTCAGGAGAACGCCGAATGACTGAAGTGATCGCCTCAACCATTTACCGTGTCATGCATGAAATCAAACGCCGTCGCCTGGAAGTCTTGCGCGTGGTCGACCTGACCCCGCGCATGCGTCGAATTACCTTGGGCGGCTCTGAACTGGCAGGCTTCGTCAGCCTGGGCACGGACGATCACGTCAAACTGTTGTTCCCGCAGAACGTCGAGCAGGCTGAGGCGCTGGAAACCCTGGTGCTGGGCGCCGGCAAGGACAACGGTCCGCTGCCTGAGATGCGCGACTACACCCCGCGCCGCTACGACCTCGATACCCTGGAGCTGGACATCGACTTCGTGCTGCACGGCGACGGCCCGGCCTCGACCTGGGCGACGCAGGCCCAACCCGGGCAGTTCCTGCACATCGGCGGGCCGCGGGGTTCGATGATCGTGCCGGACATGTTCGACAGCTACTTGCTGATCGGCGACGAAACCGCCCTGCCCGCCATCGCCCGGCGCCTTGAAGGCCTGGCGGCCAACCGCCGTGCGCTGGTGATCGTGGAAGTGGAAAACGGCAAGGAGCAGCAAGTGCTGCACAGTGCGGCCGAGGTCAATGTGATCTGGGTGCTGCGCGAAGGTGGCAAGGACAATCTGCTGACCACCGTGCGCCAGATCCAGGTGCCAGCCGGCAGCCTGTACGCGTGGGTGGCGACCGAGAGCAAAGTGTCGCGGCAGATTCGCCGGGTGTTGCTCGACGAGCATGGGCTGGACGAGCAGTTCGTCAAGGCGGTTGGGTACTGGAAACTGGGGGACAGCGGCGAGGAGTGATCTGCTCTCGGGCCTCTTCGTCGGAACGCCGCCCGGAGCAAGCCCGCTCCCACACTTGGTCTTGGTCGCACCTAAATTCTGCGCACACTGAAGATCTACTGTGGGAGCGGGCTTGCTCGCGAAGGCGTTGCCACAATCGCTACAAATCCACGCTTTTGCCACGCCGTCCCAGCCACCGATCCAACCCGATCACCAGCAACCCAATCACCACAAACCCCGCCAACAACCCGCCGGCATTGATGAACACCTGTGGATAACCGAGTTTGTCCACATCCACGAACGGATACGGGTAAACCGCCAGCAGGTGCCCGCGCAACAGCGCATAGGCGAAATACAGCAGTGGATAAATCACCCACAGCGCGATATGCCACACGCGCAATGTGCCCTTGGGTACACACCACCACCAATACCCCAGGAACAGCAACGGCATGATGTCGTGCAACAGTTCATCGGCCAGCCATTGCCAGCCCTCGGGATGCCACAAGTGGCGCAGCAACAGGTTGTAGCCGAGGCTCACCACGGCGATGCTCACGGCAATCGCACTGCTGACCCAAGGCTGCAGGAACCAGCGGCGCGCGGCTGACTCGCGGGATGTCCATTCACAGGTCAGCACGGTCGCCACCAGGGTGTTGCTCAGCACGGTGAAATAGCTGAAAAAACTCATCAGCCCGCCGATCAGGCTGGCGCCCAGCGCCCAGCGTGAATGGAGAATCAGGTACATCTGGATGCTCAATCCCGCCCAGCCGAGCATGGCAGCCACGGCCACAAAATGACGGCGTAACGCAGACGGGTCGGCCATGTTCAAAGCGGTCGTTTGGTGCGCATCAACTTCACATACAGGCGTTCGACCTTCTCCCGCGCCCATGGGGTCTTGCGCAGGAACGTCAGGCTCGACTTGATGCTCGGTTCGCTCTTGAAGCAGCGGATATCGATGCGCTCGGCCAGCCCCGACCACTCGTAGTGTTCAACCAGCGCGTTGAGGATCTGTTCCAGCGTCACGCCATGCAACGGATCGGTGTTGTGTTCGGTCATGCCGGGCCTTCGAGCAGAGTGGGAATTGGAAGCCGCGCACCTTACGTTAAATGTAGGTGAAACGGAAAAGATCGTCCGGATACGTCCCGAGTTTGCGTGGGAACACGCGCGGATGGAGTCCCTCAAGACTGCGATCTTTTGTCACTGTTACCAAATCCGAAAGGCTGCATGTCAGCAAAAGCACTTTCTCTATTTGTAACAGAACATTATCCTTGCGCCCCGCTGCCTGCTGAAACGCTTCTGCTTTCGCTTCAAGCCTGCTGCTTTCCGTTTATCCCCCAGAAAAAGATCAAGAACTCCGTCTCTATGCCTGACTTTAAATCCTTGCGAGACAGCGCTGTCTTTGCAACTGCTGCCCACCGAAACATCCTGCCCCTGATCGGTGGCCTTACCGCGCTGGGCCTTGCCTCCTGCGTTCAGGCGGCGCCTGCCTTCGATAGCGATTCACCGTGGATGCTCGGTGACTGGAACGGCACTCGCACAGAACTCGCGGAAAAAGGCTACGACTTCAAAGTCGACTACACCGGTGAAATGGGCAGCAATCTGCACGGCGGCTACGACCACGACCGCACGGCCCGCTACAGCGACCAGTTCGGCCTGGGCACCCATCTGGACTTGCAGAAGATCCTTGGCTGGGACGACGCCGAGTTCCAGTTGACTATCACCGAACGCAACGGCAACAACATCAGTAACGACCGCATCAACGACCCACGGGTCGGTGGCTTCACCTCGGCCCAGGAAGTCTGGGGCCGCGGCCAGACCTGGCGCCTGACGCAGATGTGGTATCAGCAGAAATTCTTCGATGAAAAACTCGACATCAAGGTCGGCCGATTCGGCGAAGGCGAAGATTTCAACAGCTTCCCCTGCGACTTCCAGAACCTGGCGTTCTGCGGTTCCCAGGTCGGCAACTGGGCGGGCGACATCTGGTACAACTGGCCGGTCAGCCAGTGGGCGATGCGGGTCAAATATCACCTGACGCCAGAGCTTTATGCACAGGTCGGCGCGTACGAGCAAAACCCGTCGAACCTTGACCGCGACAACGGTTTCAAGCTCAGCGGCAGCGGCACCCAAGGCGCGGTCCTGCCGGTGGAGCTGGTGTGGACGCCAAAGCTCAACGGCCTGCCGGGTGAATACCGCGCCGGTTACTACTACAGCAGCGCCAGCGCCACCGACGTCTACAAGGACAGCAATGGCCAGCCTGCCGCCCTTAGCGGCGAAGCCTACCGCAGCGCGTCGAGCAAGCACGGCGTGTGGCTGGGCCTTCAGCAGCAAGTCACCAGCGTCGCCAGCGACCACTCCCGCGGCCTGAGCCTGTTTGCCAACGGCACGATGCACGACAAGAAGACCAACGCCATCGACAACTACGTCCAGGCCGGCCTTGTCTACAAAGGCCCGTTCGACGCGCGCGCCCGGGACGACATCGGCTTTGCCATGGCCCGCGTCCACGTCAACCCGGCCTTTCGCAAGAATGCCGAGGCGACCAACCAGGCCAACGCCGTATTCGACTACGACAACCCGTCCTACCTGCCACCCCAGGACACCGAATACAGCGCCGAACTTTATTACGGCGTGCACGTGACCCACTGGCTGACCGTGCGCCCGAACCTGCAATACATCCGCCACCCCGGTGGCGTGAACGAGGTCGATGACGCGCTGATCGGCGGGATCAAGGTCCAGTCCTCGTTCTGACCAACACCACAAAACCCTGTGGGAGCGGGCTTGCTCGCGAAGGCGTCATCACAGCCAACATTTGTGTTGCCTGAGCCACCGCTTTCGCGAGCAAGCCCGCTCCCACAAGGGATTGCGTGAACCCAACAGCCTTTATCTGAACCATGCCCGCACAAGATCGTCATCTACAGTGAACTTGCGCAGGACTACTTGAAACATCACGGAGAATCACACTATGAGCACTGATAGTGCCTTGAGTCGAAGCCGTCTGTTGCCGACCCTGCTCGGCATCCTGCTTCTGCTGATGGGCCTGGCCATGCTGGCCGGGGGGATCAAGCTGAGCATGCTCGGCGGCTCGCTGTATTACCTGCTGGCCGGTATCGGCATCGCGCTGAGCGGCGTCCTGCTGATCGCCGCCCGCCGCGCGGCGCTGGGCCTGTATGCACTGGTGCTGTTCGCCAGCACCCTGTGGGCGCTGTGGGAAGTTGGCCTGGACTGGTGGCAACTGGTGCCGCGCCTGGCGCTGTGGTTCGCCCTCGGTGTGGTGATGCTGCTGCCGTGGTTCCGTCGTCCATTGCTGATCAACGGCCCTGCCCCCATGGGCACTGGCACCTTGAGCGTGGCCGTGGTCCTGGCCGGTGTCACCGCCGTGGCCAGCCTGTTCACCCATCCGGGCGAGACCCTCGGCGAGTTGGGTCGTGATTCGGCTGACATGACCAGCACTGCGCCACAAATGCCTGACGGAGACTGGCAGGCCTATGGCCGCAGCGAATTCGGTGACCGCTATTCGCCACTCAAGCAGATCACCCCGGCCAACGTCGGCAAGCTGCAAGAAGCCTGGCGTATCCAGACCGGCGATCTGCCAACCGCCGATGACCCGGTGGAACTGACCAACGAAAACACCCCGCTCAAGGCCAACGGCATGCTCTATGCCTGCACCGCCCATAGCAGGGTGCTGGCGCTGGACCCGGACACCGGCAAGGAACTGTGGCGTTTCGACCCGCAGATCAAGAGCCCGGTGGGCTTCAAGGGCTTCGCCCACATGACCTGCCGTGGCGTGTCGTACTACGACGAAGCGGCCTACGCCAAGTCTGAAAGCGCTGCCTCGGCAATGATTTCCGAGGCCGGCAAAGCCGTCGCCCAGGCCTGCCCGCGCCGTCTGTACCTGCCAACCGCCGATGCACGCCTGATCGCACTCAACGCCGACACCGGCAAGGTCTGCGAAGGTTTCGGTAAAAACGGTGTGGTTGACCTGACTCAAGGCATTGGGCCGTTCACCCCTGGTGGCTACTACTCCACCTCGCCGGCAGCGATCACCCGTGACCTGGTGATCATGGGCGGCCACGTCACCGACAACGAGTCGACCAACGAGCCATCCGGTGTGATCCGTGCCTTTGACGTACACGATGGTCATCTGGTGTGGAACTGGGACAGCAACAATCCCGACGCAACCGAACCGCTGCCAGAGGGCGAACACTACAGCCGCAACTCGGCCAACATGTGGTCGCTGGCCAGCGTCGACGAAAAACTCGGCATGGTCTACCTGCCACTGGGCAACCAGACCCCTGACCAGTGGGGCGCAGACCGCACCCCGGGCGCCGAGAAGTTCAGTGCCGGCCTGGTCGCGCTGGACCTGGCCACCGGCAAGGTGCGCTGGAACTACCAGTTCACTCACCACGACCTGTGGGACATGGACGTCGGCAGCCAGCCAACCCTGCTGGACATGAAAACCGCCGACGGCATCAAGCCGGCTGTGATCCAACCGACCAAGCAAGGCAGCCTGTACGTACTCGACCGTCGCGACGGCACGCCGATCATCCCGATCAAGGAAATCCCGGCTCCGCAAGGCGCCGTGAAAGGTGACCACACCGCGCCGACCCAGGCCCGTTCGGACCTGAACCTGCTGGCCCCGGAACTGACCGAAAAAGCCATGTGGGGCGCCAGCCCGTTTGACCAGATGCTGTGCCGCATCCAGTTCAAGGAACTGCGCTACGAAGGCCAGTACACCCCGCCGTCGGAACAGGGCAGCCTGATCTATCCGGGTAACGTCGGCGTCTTCAACTGGGGCGGAGTTTCGGTCGACCCGGTTCGCCAGATGCTGTTCACCAGCCCGAACTACATGGCCTTCGTATCGAAAATGGTGCCTCGCGCCGAAGTCGCGGCCGGCAGCAAGCGCGAGAGCGAAACCGCGGGCGTGCAACCGAACACCGGCGCGCCTTACGCGGTGATCATGCACCCGTTCATGTCGCCGTTCGGCGTACCGTGCCAGGCTCCAGCCTGGGGCTACGTGGCCGGCATCGACCTGACCACAAGCAAAGTCGTGTGGAAACGCAAGAACGGCACCAGCCGCGACAGCTCGCCATTGCCTATCGGCCTGCCACTCGGCGTGCCAAGCATGGGCGGCTCGATGGTCACCGCCGGTGGCGTCGGCTTCCTCAGCGGCACGCTGGATCAATACCTGCGCGCCTATGACGTCAACACCGGCAACGAGCTTTGGAAATCGCGCCTGCCGGCTGGCGGTCAGGCTACGCCGATGACCTACACCGGCAAGGACGGCAAGCAGTACGTGCTGTTGGTCGTCGGTGGTCACGGCTCACTGGGCACCAAAATGGGTGACTATGTGATTGCGTACAAACTGTCCGAGTAAGTTTTAGCGGCAGTAAAACGAAAGGCGACGCCCGTGAGGACGTCGCCTTATTTTGTGCCACACCGCCCCCCTTGTGGGAGCGGGCTTGCTCGCGAAAGCGGTGTGTCAGGCAACATTTACATCGACTGACACTCCCTCTTCGCGAGCAAGCCCGCTCCCACATTTTGACCGCGCACAGCCTTGGTTCAGCTAACCTGTCTCTGCGCTGAACACACCTGCGAAACACCGCATCGCAGAAAATGACCGTTGAAACCACCGCCAACCTGCCCCATCTAAGACCCATACCCATTGCGCAGGTGCCCCCATGAGCGACCAGCAGGAATTCCCCGAAGACCCGAGTGAATACGCCGACCCGGAAAACGCCACGCAGCACAAACCTGGCAAAGGCCTGGCCCTGCCTGGCCAGAACCTGCCGGACAAGGTCTACATCATCCCGATCCACAATCGCCCGTTCTTCCCGGCCCAGGTGCTGCCGGTCATCGTCAACGAAGAGCCGTGGGCCGAGACCCTGGACCTGGTGGCCAAGTCCGAACACCATTCCCTGGCCCTGTTCTACATGGACAGCCCCCAGGAAGACCCGCGCCATTTCGACACCTCGGCCCTGCCGCTCTACGGCACGCTGGTCAAGGTGCACCACGCCAGCCGCGAAAACGGCAAGCTGCAATTCGTCGCCCAGGGCCTGACCCGCGTACGTCTCAAGACCTGGCTCAAGCATCACCGCCCGCCGTACCTGGTGGAAGTCGAATACCCGCATCAGCCCTCCGAGCCGACCGATGAGGTCAAGGCCTATGGCATGGCGCTGATCAATGCGATCAAGGAACTGCTGCCGCTCAACCCGCTGTACAGCGAAGAGCTGAAGAACTACCTCAACCGCTTCAGCCCCAACGATCCGTCGCCGCTGACCGATTTCGCCGCCGCGCTCACATCGGCCACCGGTAGTGAACTGCAGGAAGTGCTCGACTGCGTGCCGATGCTCAAGCGCATGGAAAAAGTCCTGCCGATGTTGCGCAAGGAAGTCGAAGTCGCGCGCCTGCAAAAAGAGATTTCCGCCGAAGTTAACCGCAAGATCGGTGAACATCAGCGCGAGTTTTTCCTCAAGGAGCAACTCAAGGTCATCCAGCAGGAGCTGGGCCTGACCAAAGACGACCGCAGCGCCGACCTCGAACAGTTCGAACAGCGGCTGGTGGGCAAAGTCCTGCCAACGCAGGTGCAGAAACGCCTCGAAGAGGAAATGAACAAGCTGTCGATCCTCGAAACCGGCTCGCCGGAATATGCGGTGACCCGCAATTACATCGACTGGGCGACCTCAGTGCCGTGGGGCGTGTACGGCGAGGACAAACTCGACCTCAAGCACGCGCGCAAGGTGCTGGACAAACACCACGCCGGCCTCGACGACATCAAGGACCGCATCCTCGAATTTCTCGCCGTTGGTGCCTATAAAGGCGAAATCAGCGGTTCCATCGTGCTGCTGGTCGGCCCGCCGGGCGTGGGCAAGACCAGCGTCGGCAAATCCATCGCCGAATCCCTGGGCCGGCCGTTCTACCGCTTCAGCGTCGGCGGCATGCGCGACGAAGCCGAGATCAAGGGCCACCGCCGCACCTACATCGGCGCACAGCCGGGCAAACTGGTGCAGGCGTTGAAAGACGTCGAAGTGATGAACCCGGTGATCATGCTCGACGAGATCGACAAGATGGGCCAGAGCTACCAGGGCGACCCGGCTTCGGCGTTGCTGGAAACCCTCGATCCTGAGCAGAACGTCGAATTCCTCGACCACTATCTCGACCTGCGCATGGATCTGTCGAAAGTGTTGTTCGTCTGCACCGCCAACACCCTCGATTCGATCCCCGGCCCGTTGCTCGACCGGATGGAAGTGATTCGACTGTCGGGTTACATCACCGAAGAAAAAGTCGCCATCGCCAAGCGTCACCTGTGGCCCAAGCAGCTTGAGAAAGCCGGCGTGTCCAAGGGCAGCCTGAGCATCAGCGACAGCGCGCTCAAGGCGCTGGTCGACGGTTATGCCCGTGAAGCCGGCGTGCGCCAGCTGGAAAAAAACCTCGGCAAACTGGTGCGCAAAGCGGTGATGAAACTGCTCGACGAGCCGAAAGCGGTGATCAAGCTCGGCCCGAAAGACCTCGAGGCGTCCCTCGGCAAGCCAGTGTTCCGCAACGAGCAGGTGCTGTCGGGTGTCGGCGTGATCACCGGCCTTGCCTGGACCAGCATGGGCGGCGCGACCCTGCCGATCGAAGCCACGCGCATCCACACCCTCAACCGTGGCTTCAAGCTCACCGGGCAACTGGGTGATGTGATGAAGGAGTCGGCGGAAATCGCCTACAGCTACGTCAGCTCGCACCTGAAGTCCTATGGCGGCGATCCGAAGTTCTTCGACGAAGCCTTCGTCCACCTGCACGTGCCGGAAGGTGCCACGCCGAAAGACGGCCCGAGCGCCGGCGTGACCATGGCCAGCGCCCTGCTTTCGCTGGCGCGCAACCAGCCACCGAAAAAAGGCGTGGCCATGACCGGCGAGCTGACGTTGACCGGGCATGTACTGCCGATTGGCGGGGTGCGGGAAAAGGTAATTGCGGCGCGGCGGCAGAAGATTTTCGAGCTGATTCTGCCGGAGGCGAATCAGGGCAATTTCGAGGAGCTGCCGGAGTATCTGAAGGAAGGGATTACCGTGCACTTTGCCAAGCGTTTTGCGGATGTGGCGAAGGTGTTGTTCTGATGTTCTTGTAGCGCCTGTACTGCCGTCTTCGCGGGCAAGCCCGCTCCCACAGGAAATTGAGTCGGTCACAAAACTTGTGTGCACCCTCAATCCCTGTGGGAGCGGCGGTGCGACGATTCGACTTGCCCGCGAAGGCGTCAGTCCTGACACCACCGTCCAGGCTGACTGTCACACTTTGTCTCATCTTCAGTTATGCTCGCCGTTCGTCGTGAACGCCGGAGCCCCCGAAGCCTATGTCCCCCATTCGCCTGCTTGTCCCCCTCGCCCTCGCCTTGCTGGCCGGATGCGCCACGCAACCTGCGCACAACGTGACCGTGGAAAAACAAAGCGAATGTCCGGTGCAGCTCAGCAACGGGCAAAACCTGATCCTGACCCTGCCGAGCAATCCGACCACGGGTTATCGCTGGGCGATCCAGGATTCCGCCGGTGGCGTGTTACACGCCCTGGGGCCAGAGGTTTATCGAAATCCGGAAGATGCCGGCATCGTCGGCGCGGCCGGGGTCTCGACTTGGCGCTTTCAGGCTTTTGCGACTGGCACCGGGCGTTTGCGCCTGACCTCGCAACAGCCATGGGCGCCGGAAGTGCTGCCGGTGGATTCGTTCGACTGCGCGATCTCGGTCAACTGACCGTGGGCTGGCTGATTCTGGCGCTGATGGGCGCGGTGACCTTCCTTTATGGCCTGAGCGTGCATGCGTCCCTGCTGTGCCTGCTGGTCAAGCCGCTGCCGGTGTTGGCCCTGCTCGGCTGGCTGCACGATGCACCGCCCGGCGAATATCGGCGCTGGATCAGCCTTGGGTTGATTTTCTCCCTGGTCGGCGACGTGTTGCTGGCATGGCCGGGGGATTTGTTCGTGTTTGGCCTTGGCGCGTTTCTGGTCGCGCACCTGGCTTATCTCAAGGCTTATCTGAGCGATTGCCGGCGCCTGGCCGTACTGCCGCTGGTGCTGGCCCTCTGCGTCGGCGCGGTCCTGCTGGGGATTTTGATTTCCAACGGACTCGGCCCGTTGCTGGTGCCCGTGATTGTCTATGGCACGGCGATCAGCGCCATGCTCTGGCGCGCCCTGGCCCGACTCGGGAGCGATGTGCCCAAGCGTTCGGCGCTGCTGGCGGCGGCAGGGGCGGTGGCGTTCGTGTTCTCCGACAGCGTGATCGGCATCAGCCGGTTTGTGGTGCCGTTCGATGCGGCGCCTTATGTGATCATTCTCAGTTACTGGCTGGGGCAATGGGGTATCACTGCCTCGGCATTCACTCAAAAATCTCGTTGACCCCATCGCGAGCAAGCTCGCTCCCACATTTGATCTGCTGTGAATACAAGATTTGTATCCGACGAGATCCATTGTGGGAGCGAGCCTGCTCGCGATAGCGATATCACTGACAACGAAGTATCCGCACCTATCCCGCCGCTTTATCAGACAACCCGCGCATCCCCGCGCCAACTTGGCTAAAATGCCGGCCTTTTCCACCTACACCGCTGGAACCGCCGTGAGCAAAGAACCCGATCGCCTTTTCGCCCAGCCTTTGGCCCAGGTGCCTGACTTCGCCTTTAACGAGGACGTGGTGCGGGTGTTCCCGGACATGATCAAGCGCTCGGTGCCGGGTTACCCGACCATCGTCGAAAACCTCGGCGTGCTCGCCGCGCAGTTCGCCCAGCCCCACAGCGTGCTCTACGACCTTGGCTCGTCGCTGGGTGCCGTGACCCAGGCCCTGCGCCGGCACGTGCGCACCGACGGTTGCCGGGTGATCGCTGTGGATAACTCGGCGGCGATGGTCGAACGCTGCCGCGAGTACCTCAACGGTCAGGATTCGATGTTCCAGGAGTTGCTACCGGTCGAGGTGATCGAAGGCGACATCCTCGCGCTGGAGTTCCAGCCGGCCTCGGTGGTAGCGCTGAACTTCACCCTGCAATTCATCGCCCCGGACCAGCGCACGGCGTTGCTGTCGCGCATCCGTCAGTCGCTGTTGCCTGGTGGTGCCCTGATCCTCTCGGAAAAACTGCGCTTCGAAGACGAGCAGGAGCACGCGTTGCTCACCGACCTGCACATCGCCTTCAAGCGCGCCAACGGCTACAGCGAACTGGAAATCGCCCAGAAGCGCAGCGCCATCGAAAACGTCATGAAGCCCGACAGCCTCGAAGAACACCGCGAACGCCTGCTGGCCGCCGGGTTCTCGAAGGTCGTGCCGTGGTTCCAGTGTCTTAACTTTGCCTCGTTGATTGCCTTGCCATGATTGATCTGTCTCCCCTCGCCCGCCGTCTGGCCGGCACGCCGCTGGCCGATTGGGCCAACACCCTGCAAGCGCAACTCGACAAGAAAATGGAAAAGGGCCATGGCGACCTGGAACGCTGGCAAAGCGCGCTGGATGCCCTGCCGAAGATCCAGCCGAGCGAAGTCGATCTGCTCAACGGCTTGAAGCTGGATACCGATTGCAGCGACGAGACCCGCGCGCAAATGCGCACTGCGCTGATGGGCCTGTCGCCATGGCGCAAGGGGCCGTTCGACCTGTTCGGCGTGCACGTCGACACCGAATGGCGCTCGGACTGGAAGTGGTCGCGGGTCGCCCCGCACCTGGATCTGAAAGGCAAGCGCATCCTCGACGTCGGCTGCGGCAACGGTTATTACATGTGGCGCATGCTTGGCGCCGGCGCCGACAGCGTGATCGGTGTCGACCCGAACTGGTTGTTCTTCTGCCAGTTCCAGGCAGTGCAGCGTTACTTGTCCGAACCGAATGCCTGGCACCTGCCCTTCCCGTTCGAAGACCTGCCGCCGAACCTCGAAGGGTTCGACACGGTGTTTTCCATGGGCGTGTTCTATCACCGACGTTCGCCCATCGAGCATTTGCTGGCGCTGAAGGATTGCCTGGTCAAGGGCGGGGAACTGGTGCTGGAAACCCTGGTGGTCGAAGGCGACAAGCATCAGGTACTGGTGCCGGAAGACCGCTACGCGCAAATGCGTAATGTGTGGTTCCTGCCGTCGGTGCCGGCGCTGGAATTGTGGCTGCGTCGGGCCGGGTTCACCGATGTGAAGTGCGTGGATGTGAGCACCACCACAGTCGAGGAACAGCGCGGGACGGAGTGGATGAAGTATCAGTCGTTGAGCGACTTCCTCGATCCCGAGGATCACAGCAAGACCGTTGAAGGGCTGCCGGCGCCGATGCGGGCGGTGATTGTGGCTCGCAAGTAAAACCACAATCTCCCGATCAACAGAGATCAAAATGTGGGAGCGGGCTTGCTCGCGAAGAGGGAGTGTCAGTCAACATGAATGTGTCTGACCCACCGCTTTCGCGAGCAAGCCCGCTCCCACAGGGGGTCCGTGTTCAGTCTGAAGGTTTTGCGCGCCGGGCTTTGAAGAACTCGCTCAACACCGCCCCGCACTCCTCCGCCAATACCCCGCCTTCATACAACACCCGGTGATTCAAAAAGCCCTGGGTAAAGAACTGCCCCTGGCTCTGCACGATCCCCGCCTTCGGCTCCAGCGCCCCGTACACCACCCGTGCAATCCGCGAGTGCACGATCAGGCCTGCGCACATGCTGCACGGCTCCAGCGTCACATACAGCGTGCTGCCCGGCAGGCGATAGTTGCTCACGGCCTGGGCGGCGGCGCGGATGGCGACCATCTCGGCATGAGCGCTCGGGTCGCTGCCAGTGATCGGACAGTTGAAGCCGCGACCGATGATCTCTCCGTCCTGCACCAGCACCGCGCCCACCGGCACTTCGCCGAGGGCCGCGCCTTGGGCCGCCAGTGCCAGGGCTTCGCGCATGAATTCGCGATCACGGCTGCGGTCGATGATGGCGGCGGGACGAATCTGACGCATCACGCCACCTCGATGGCGGCCATCAGGCCGGTTTCCATGTGATCGATCACATGGCAGTGGAACATCCATACACCCGGGTTATCCGCCACCAGCGCTACCTGCGCGCGCTCGTTCTTGCCCAGCAGGTAGGTGTCGGTGAAATACGGAATGACCTTGTGCCGGTTCGAGGCGATGACCTTGAAACTCATGCCGTGCAGGTGAATCGGGTGCTGGTACTGAGTCATGTTCTTCAATTCGAAAATATAGCTCTTGCCCTTCTCGAGCCTGGCAATCGGGCGGTCGGCGCAGGTCTTGTCGGTGATGTCCCAGGCCTTGCCGTTGATCTGCCACAAGCTCGGCGGCTTGCCGTTATCAACGTTGACAGACACCGAGCCGACCCATTCGAAATTGAAGTTGAGTTTCTCGGCATTGGCCAGGTCCGGCTCGGCGATCGGGTTGGCCGGCAAGGCCGGCGGCCACTCGGTCGGCGCATCGCTATTGGCCACTGAACGGAACGTGCCCAGGCGTACCGGACCATTGCGCAGCGACAACTCCTCACCGGCCGGCGGGGCCTTGATCGCCAGGCAAATACGCATGCCCGGACCGAGCCAGTATTCCTTGCCGAGCGGTCGTGGCTCGACCGGGTTGCCGTCCAGCGCATAGATCTGCGCTTCGACGCCGGGAATGTTCAGGCGATAGGTCAGGGTGTTATCGAGGTTGAGCAGGCGTACACGGGTGATCTGCCCGGCCGGCAGGTCGATCACCGCTTGCGGCACGCCATTGATGGTCGCCAGGCGCCCCGCCGTACCGCCACGGGCCGCTTCACGGGGAATGCTGAACTCGACGAAATTGCCCACCTCGTCGACATGCCAGCTCTTCAGGCTCAAGGTCTTTTCATACTTGAAACCGGTCGGCTCGCGTTCGTCGATGATCAACGGACCGACCAGGCCACGACCGAGCTCTTCACTGCTGTTCACATGCGGGTGATACCAGTAGCTGCCAGCATCCGGCACGCGGAATTTGTAGTCGAAGTATTCCCCCGGCAACACCGGCAATTGCGACACGTAAGGCACACCGTCCATTTCCAGCGGCAGGCGGATGCCATGCCAGTGGATGGTGGTGGCGACCGGCAGGTGGTTGATGAAGCGCACCCGCAGCCATTCACCCTGGCGCGCCCGCAATTCAGTGCCCGGCGCCGACGGGCCGAAGGCCCAGGCCTGGGTCTTGTGCCCGGCTACCAGTTCCACGTCCAGCGGCGCTGCGATCAGCTCGTAGTCGTGGCCCGCCTCGGCGTCAGCCATCTTGCCCAGCCAGTAGCGCGAAGCGCCCCCCGCACCGACACCAACGACAACAAGACCGGCCAGGCCACCGAGGATTTGGCGACGGGTAAACGACATGAACTCAACTACCTCACGTATCAGCGACAGACCCGGGGGCCCGCAAAAGGCGAATACGATACACCTGCAATTGTGAAAGAAACAGCAAAGCGGGCGTGACGACGGGCCGCAGGAAGGTTCCGCAGCAAAGCAAAAAGCCGTGTGAACTCTCGTTCACACGGCTTTTTATCCGGCGCTCAAGCCCTCAGGGCTGACGCGGGATCATTCCCACTCAATGGTCGCTGGCGGCTTGCTCGACACGTCGTAGGTGACGCGGGAGATGCCTTCGATTTCATTGATGATGCGGCCGGAAACGGTTTCCAGCAGTTCGTAAGGCAGGTGCGCCCAACGCGCGGTCATGAAGTCGATGGTCTCTACGGCACGCAGGGCCACGACCCAAGCGTAACGACGACCATCGCCGACCACGCCGACCGATTTCACCGGCTGGAACACCACGAAGGCCTGGCTGACCTTGTGGTACCAGTCGGCCTTGCGCAGTTCTTCGATGAAGATGTGGTCGGCGCGACGCAGCAGGTCGGCGTATTCCTTCTTCACCTCACCGAGGATGCGTACACCCAGGCCCGGGCCCGGGAACGGGTGACGGTAGACCATGTCGTACGGCAGGCCCAGTTCCAGGCCCAGACGACGGACTTCGTCCTTGAACAGTTCGCGCAGTGGCTCGACCAGTTTCAGGTTCATCTCTTCCGGCAGGCCGCCCACGTTGTGGTGCGACTTGATCACGTGGGCCTTGCCGCTTTTCGCGCCAGCCGACTCGATCACGTCCGGGTAGATGGTGCCCTGGGCCAGGTACTTGATGTTGTCCAGTTTGTTGGACTGGGCATCAAACACGTCGATGAAGGTGCGGCCGATGATCTTGCGCTTCTTCTCCGGGTCGGCTTCGCCGGCCAGGTTGTTCAGGAACTGCTCTTCGGCGTTGGCGCGGATCACCTTGACGCCCATGTTCTCGGCGAACATGGCCATCACTTGCTCACCTTCGTGCAGACGCAGCAGGCCGTTGTCGACGAACACGCAGGTCAGCTGGTCGCCGATGGCCTTGTGCAGCAGCGCGGCAACTACCGAGGAGTCAACACCGCCGGACAGGCCGAGCAGGACGTTGTCGGTGCCGACCTGGGCGCGAACCTGGGCGATGGCGTCTTCAGCAATCTTCGATGGCGTCCACAGGGCTTCGCAGCCGCAGATGTCGAGGATGAAGCGCGACAGGATGCGACCGCCTTGCTTGGTATGGGTCACTTCCGGGTGGAACTGCACGCCGTAGTAGCCGCGAGCATCGTTGAACATACCGGCAATCGGGCAGCTCGGGGTGCTGGCCAGGATGTGGAAGTCTTCCGGCATCTTCGTGACTTTGTCACCGTGGCTCATCCACACGTCGAGGCCGAACAGGCCATCGGCGTCGATGTGGTCTTCGATGCCGTCGAGCAGGCGGCTCTTGCCGACTACGTCAACGCGGGCATAACCGAACTCACGCAGCTCGGAACCTTCAACCTTGCCACCCAGTTGCTCGGCCATGGTCTGCATGCCGTAGCAGATACCGAAGACCGGCACGCCCAGGTCGAACACCGCTTGCGGGCAGCGCGGGCTGTTGGCTTCGTGAACCGACTCCGGGCCGCCGGCGAGGATGACGCCTTTAGGAGCGAA
The DNA here is from genome assembly GCF_019956445.1 of Pseudomonas sp. BF-R-19. NCBI lineage: Bacteria > Pseudomonadati > Pseudomonadota > Gammaproteobacteria > Pseudomonadales > Pseudomonadaceae > Pseudomonas > Pseudomonas sp. BF-R-19. The sequence continues at coordinate 15,033 of NZ_JAHBDN010000039.1, read as the reverse complement.
TTCGCGGATCGCATCTTCGTCCATGTCGAACGGGTGCAGTTCGCAGTACACACCGATTTCACGCACGCGGCGGGCGATCAGCTGGGTGTACTGGGAACCGAAGTCGAGGATCAGGATGCGGTGGGCGTGAATGTCGAGGGCCATGATTCAGTCTCGTCTAAAAAATTCGGAAACAGTCGTGATTCAGAAACAACTCGGGGCTGAATAAAACAGCCCCGGTTGCTTAGCTTGTTGCTTGAAGGCTCAACCTACGCGGTAGTTTGGCGCTTCCTTGGTGATCTGCACGTCGTGAACGTGGGACTCGGCCATGCCAGCGCCGGTGATCCGCACGAACTCAGGCTTGGTGCGCATTTCTTCGATGTCGGCGCTGCCGGTGTAGCCCATCGAGGAACGCAGGCCGCCCATCAGTTGGTGGATGATCGCGCTCAGGGTGCCTTTGTAAGGAACACGCCCTTCGATGCCTTCCGGAACCAGCTTCTCGGCGCCTGCCGAGGAGTCCTGGAAGTAACGGTCGGAGGAACCTTGAGCCTGGGACATGGCGCCCAGCGAACCCATGCCGCGATAAGCCTTGTACGAACGGCCCTGGAACAGTTCGATCTCGCCCGGCGCTTCTTCAGTACCGGCGAACATCGAGCCCATCATCACGCAGGAAGCACCGGCTACGATGGCCTTGGACAGGTCACCGGAGAAACGGATGCCGCCGTCGGCGATCAACGGTACGCCAGTGCCTTCGAGGGCAGCAGCAACGTTGGCGATGGCACTGATTTGCGGCACGCCGACACCGGCGACGATACGGGTGGTGCAGATCGAGCCAGGGCCGATACCGACCTTGACGGCGTCAGCGCCAGCTTCGGCCAGGGCCTTGGCGGCAGCGCCGGTGGCGATGTTGCCGCCGATGACCTGCACTTCAGGGAAGTTCTGCTTGACCCAGCGAACGCGGTCGATCACGCCCTTGGAGTGACCGTGAGCGGTGTCGACCACCACCACGTCAACGCCGGCAGCGACCAGGGCGGCAACGCGGTCACCGGTGTCTTTACCGGTGCCGACTGCAGCGCCAACACGCAGACGACCTTGATCGTCCTTGCTGGCCAGCGGGTAAGCCTTGGCTTTTTCGATGTCGTTGACGGTCATCATGCCCTTGAGGGCGAATTTGTCGTCGACGATCAGCACGCGCTCGATGCGGTGCTTGTGCAGCAGTTCACGCACATCGTTCTTGTCGGCGCCTTCCTTGACCGTGACCAGACGTTCTTTAGGCGTCATCACTTCACGGACAGTGGCTTCCAGACGGTTCTCGAAACGCACGTCACGGGAGGTGACAATGCCGACCAGGTCGCCATTGTGCAGCACCGGAACGCCGGAGATGTTGTGCATGCGGGTCAGTTCGAACAACTCGCGCACGGTGGCGTCGGCGACGATGGTGATCGGATCCTTGACCACACCAGCTTCGTAACGCTTGACCTTGCGGACTTCGGCAGCTTGCTGCTCGATGGTCATGTTCTTGTGGATGATACCGATACCACCTTCCTGAGCCATGGCGATTGCCAGACGGGCTTCAGTGACGGTGTCCATGGCGGCGGAAACCAGTGGAATATTCAGCTCGATGCCACGGGTAAGGCGGGTCTTGAGACTGACTTCGTTAGGAAGCACCTCGGAATAACCGGGCACTAGGAGAATGTCGTCGAATGTCAGAGCTTCTTGGCTGATACGCAGCATCGCGGGGGCTCCCGAGCGGGAAAATGGAAGCGCGCCATTATAGTCAGACACCCCTTCGGGTTCAATGTAAAACTCTGTCTATTATTGGCTTTACTGATATACGGAGATTGGCGTCGCCTACAATTCGACTTTCACCCAACTCACCGGCTGATCGAGCCAATCGGCGAATTCATCGATAAAGCTCTGCTTGAACCCGGCTTCGGCCCAGTTATTGAAGATGAAACCGAGGTTGGAGAAGCCGCATTCCTGCAGGAACAGAAAGCCGTTGATGTCGTCTTCATGCCCGCATTCCGGGCAGGTGAAGTTGTCGGTACGCCCCGGCATCCAGTCTTCCAGGCTTTCGAACAGGGCTTCACCGACTTCCTTGCGGCACTCGGCGCAGCCCGCCTCTTCAAGGAAACCCTTGGCAGGCGTATAGATGCAGCGCTTGGTGATGATCTCCAGGCCATTGATCGGCTCGCCGAACGGCAGGGCTTCGGGGTGCAGGACCACTGCGCGGGCACCGTCGGCGATAGCGTGGCCCATGCGATTGCCGGTGCGGCCACAGGTGGTCAGTTCTTCCTCGATGATGTTCTTGCGCACCAGCCAACGCACGACGGCCCGGGCCCGGGGTTCGTGCACCGGCAGGGTGGAGATTTTCGGGACGATGATGCTTTGGGAATTCATGAGGTACAGGCCTGGAGCTTTGATGAAGGGTCTTGCGCACCCCCAAATTATAGAGACTGAACACCGAACCTGTGGGAGCGGGCTTGCTCGCGAAGAGGGAGTGTCAGTCAACATTAATGTGTCTGACACACCGCTTTCGCGAGCAAGCCCGCTCCCACAGGGTTACGGGTTTTTACAGCTCTACGACAACCGCTTGCGAAGCACGGGTCGCCTTGGCGCGGGCGGCTTCGATCGATTCGTCGCGCGCCAGGGCCACGCCCATGCGGCGCTGGCCGTTGACCTCAGGCTTGCCGAACAGACGCAGCGCGGTATCCGGCTCGCTCAAGGCAGCGCCCAGGTTGGCGAAAGCGGTCTGGGTCGACTGCCCTTCCACCAGGATCACCGCCGAAGCCGAAGGCCCGAACTGACGGATCAACGGGATCGGCAGACCCAGAATCGCGCGGGCGTGCAGGGCGAACTGCGACAGGTCCTGGGAGATAAGGGTCACCAGGCCGGTGTCGTGTGGGCGCGGCGAGACTTCGCTGAACCACACCTGATCACCCTTGATGAACAGTTCGACGCCGAACAGACCACGGCCACCCAAGGCTTCGGTCACGGCTTTGGCAACACGCTCGGATTCAGCCAAGGCAACCGCGCTCATGGCTTGCGGCTGCCAGGATTCCTGGTAGTCGCCCTTCTCCTGACGGTGGCCGACCGGCGCGCAGAAGGTGGTGCCGCCGACGTGGCGCACGGTCAGCAGGGTGATTTCGTAGTCGAAATCGATGAAGCCTTCAATGATCACCCGACCTTTACCGGCACGGCCACCCTCCTGGGCGTAGTCCCAGGCCTTCTGCACGTCATCGACGCTGCGCAGCAGGCTCTGGCCCTTGCCCGAAGAACTCATGACCGGCTTGACCACACACGGGAAACCGAGGTCTTCGACGGCTTTGCTGTAATCCTCGAAGGTGTCGGCGAAGTGGTACGGCGAGGTTGGCAGGTCCAGCTCTTCAGCGGCCAGGCGACGGATGCCTTCGCGGTTCATGGTCAATTGCGCGGCGCGGGCGGTCGGGATCACGGTGAAGCCTTCGGCTTCCAGTTCCACCAGGGTCGCGGTGGCGATGGCTTCGATTTCCGGGACGATGAAGTGCGGCTTCTCGGCTTCGATCACGGCACGCAGGGCAGCGCCATCGAGCATGTTGATCACGTGGCTGCGGTGCGCCACCTGCATGGCCGGCGCGTTGGCGTAGCGGTCCACGGCAATCACTTCAACGCCCAGGCGTTGCAGCTCGATCACCACTTCCTTGCCCAACTCGCCACAGCCACACATCAATACGCGGGTCGCGGTCGGCGACAATGGGGTTCCGATACGGGTCATCTGAAGGTCCTCAAGGAGCGGATCATCGAGGGACGCGTCGCCATGCGCGCTTCCCATGGGGAGAAAGCGCGGCATTTTACATGAACTTCAGCTGACGACAGCCTGTTTGCGCAGGCGCCAGGCCATGATCAGCCACACGGCGGTGACCCCGGCGAATTTCGAACCCAGGGCGGTGAGGATCACCCCCGGCGTCAGGGCGTCGATCAAGCCGAAAAAGATAAAGGTATCGAGGGGAATGCTCAGGGCCGAACTTATCCACAGGCGATCATGCAGCGGACGCCTGGTGATGCTGAACACCAGCCAGTCGATGCACTCGGAAACCGCGAACGCCGTGGCGCTGGCCAAGGCGATGGACGGATCAGAGGTGACATAGGACAACACCAGCGCCACCAGCATCGCCGCGAGGGCGCCATGCCCGAATCGGGCTTGCACCATGTCGCGCAACACAAACACCAGCCCGCCCCAGGCCGACCAGATGATGTCCAGGTGCGGCGCGGTGGAAAAGGCGTAGTTGATCAGCACGACGCTGCTGATGTAGGCGATCAGGAAGAGCATGGCGTGTACAAGTACCTGTCAATTTTGTGCACAGGGTACTTCAGGGATGGCTTTGGGCCAATAGAAGTGGCGACTGTGCCGGCCTCTTCGCGAGCAAGTCGAATCGTCGCACCGCCGCTCCCACATTGGTCTTGTGTACGCCACAGATCATATGTGGGAGCGGGCTTGCTCGCGAAGGCGGCCTGTCAGGCGCCAGATTTCCCAGGGAGCATCCACACCAACCCACTGGACTTCGCCCGTTCATGACACAACCCCAGCACCTTGCGCCGCTCGTCGTTGTCCATGCGGCTCCAGCGGGTAATCTCCTCCACCGTGCGTTGGCAACCGGTACAGACATCATCGTCGTCCAGCGCACAAATATTCACGCAGGGCGATGCTACCGGGCGTTCGCTGGTGGTCATTGTTCCTGCTCGGCCAGGTCGCGGGCATAGCGCTGCGAGTTGTGCACGTAGTGAGCAGCGCTGGCTTCCAGCATCCTGATTTGCGGCTCGGTCAATTCGCGCACCACTTTGCCGGGCGACCCCATGACCAGCGATCCGTCCGGAATCTCCTTGCCTTCGCCAATCAGCGAATTGGCGCCGATGATGCAGTTCTTGCCGATCTTCGCGCCGTTCAGGATCACCGCGTTGATACCGATCAGGCTGTTATCGCCGACGGTGCAGCCGTGGAGCATGGCGTTGTGGCCGATGGTCACGCCGGTGCCGATGGTCAGCGGGTAGCCCATGTCGGTGTGCATCACGGTGCCGTCCTGGACGTTGCTGTTCTTGCCGATCAGGATCAATTCGTTGTCGCCGCGCAATACGGCGTTGAACCAGACGTTGGCGCCCTCTTCCAGCTTGACCTTGCCCACCAGCACGGCATTGGGTGCGACCCAGCTCTGTGGATGGGTTTCGACGCGGGCGTCGCCCAGGCGGTATTTCATCTGTGTTTCCTCAAGGCTCAGGCGGGCTTTTTGGCCATTCGAACGATGGCGTCAGATATTGATAAAGCTTTTGGGAGGCTGATGCAGGCTGATTTTGGCGTCATACAGCAGGTTGATCAACTCGACGATCATGATCGCCGTCAGCCCCCAGATCTTGTATTCGCCAAAGCGATAGCTCGGCACGTACCAGCTGCGGCCCTGATAATCGATGCGATGGGTATGTTCGCGGGGGTCTTTGCGGAAGAACTCCAGGGGCACGCTGAACACCGCGGCGATCTCGGCATCGTTGGCCTGGTATTGGACGAAATCCGGGATCACCCCGACATAGGGCGTGACCTTGATGCCATGCAGGCTGATCAGCGGGCTGAGCGGGCCGATCACCTCGACCAGCCCCGGCGGCAGGCCGATTTCTTCTTCGGCTTCACGCAGGGCAGTGAAAATCAGGTCGGGGTCTTCGGGGTCACGGCGTCCGCCGGGAAAGGCGACTTCGCCGCCATGGGTCGACAGGCCGCTGGCACGCAGGGTCAACACCAGCTCGGGCTCGTCACTGCGGGTGATGGGCACCAGCACCGCAGCCTCGGGAAAACGACGGTCGGTCTCCAGCGTGCGTGGAGTGTGGTTACTAACCCGATGCAGTAGCTCATCCAGCATGAGTGTTCTCGATCTGTGCCTTACCCGGCATCATGCACCAATCGCTGCGGTCGCCCAACCCCCGCAACCGCCCCATGTCGCGAAACGACAACTTGCCGACAGACACTGCAGCACGCCAAGATAGGCGCAGCATTCAGGAACCCCAGCATGAAATTTTGCAGCCAGTGCGGTAACCCGGTGACCCAGCGCATTCCCGAAGGCGATTCCCGTCTGCGTTTTGTCTGCGACAGTTGTCAGGCCATTCACTACCAGAACCCCAACATCGTCGCCGGCTGCGTGGCGACCTGGGGCACCAAGGTGTTGCTGTGCCGTCGAGCCATCGAGCCACGTCGCGGTTACTGGACCCTGCCCGCCGGTTTCATGGAGAACGGCGAGACCATCGAACAGGCCGCCATTCGCGAAACCGCCGAGGAAGCCTGCGCCCGGGTGCGCAACCTGAGGATCTATACCCTGATCGACGTGCCGCACATCAGCCAGGTGCATGTGTTCTTCCGTGCCGAGCTTGCGGACCTGGACTTTTCTGCCGGCCCCGAGAGCCTGGAAGTGCAACTATTCGACGAAGCGGACATTCCATGGGATGAGCTGGCTTTCCGCACGGTGGGCCGTACCTTAGAATGCTTCTTCGCTGACCGGCGGACCGAGGTTTATCCCGTTCGGTCTGAATCGATCCCGCCACTTGCTCAGCCTGCCATTATCTGATGTCATCCCGGCATCACTCAAAGGCGCCGAAATATCGCCCGAACGCGGCACGAGCCTGCGACAGCTCCTGCAAAAACTTCTATACATAAATAGTCGCGACACCTCCTGGGGAATCGTTTCAATGCGCTGGTTGCTTGCCCTGTTCTGTTTGTCGTTTGTCACGGTGTCCCAGGCTTCTGCCGTGGAACCCCTGGACGGCAAGGTCATCGAGAAGATCCTGATTCTCAAGTCTTCCCATCAATTGCAATTGATCAATGACGGCAAGCCGCTCAAGACCTATCGCATTTCCCTGGGCAAGCGTCCCAAGGGGCCCAAGCTGATGGAAGGCGACAAGCGCACCCCGGAAGGCTTCTACTGGGTCGACTGGCGCAAGATCAGCGACCGCTTCAACCTGGCGATGCACATTTCCTACCCGAACATCAGCGATTCTGCCCGCGCCCGTCGTGAAGGCGTCGAGCCCGGCGGCATGATCATGATCCACGGCACCCCGGACAGCGAAGACACCCCGGAAAACCTGTTCCACACCCTGGACTGGACCGACGGCTGCATCGCCATGCGCAATATGGACATGCGCGAAGTCTGGAACCTGGTGCCGGACGGCACGATGATCGAAATCCGCCCGTAATTCCCCACGACCATTGGTCGCCCGCAAAAAATAAATTCAAAAGATCGCAGCCTTCGGCAGCTCCCACAGGGTGAATACCATTTCGCTCCGTAGGAGCTGCCGCAGGCTGCGATCTTTGTCGCTTTAAAACCTACCGCTAATACCACTTCAAACCAACCCCCATTCCAACCAGCCGAAAAGGCCGGACTCCCTACACAAACAGCAAAGTTTTGGCGTTGACATGGTATTCAAGTGGTATTAGTTTTCGCCCATTCACGGGCAAAAACATTCCAACATCCGCCCCGGACACCCGCCATGAACGATCTCCAGGCCCTGCGCCCCGACGACACCCAACCCACGCCGTTGTACCTGCAACTGGCACGCAACCTGGAAGCGGCGATCCACGCCGGCCAGTGGAAAGCCGAGCAGGCGATGCCATCGGAACGCAATCTGAGCGAGACGCTGGGCATCTCCCGCGTCACCGCCCGCAAGGCGTTGGAGGTGTTGTTCGAACAAGGCCTGATCCGCCGCAACCAGGGCTCCGGCACCTTCATCACGCCGCGCCTCGAACAACCGTTGTCGCGCCTTTCCGGCTTCAGTGAAATGCTCCGCCTCAAGGGTTTCGTGCCCGGTTCGCAATGGCTGGAGCGGGAAATCACCCTGCCGACCCACGAAGAACTGATCCGCCTCGGCCTGTCGCCCAACGACAAGGTTGCGCGCCTCAAACGCCTGCGCAAGGCCGACGACACGGTGATGGCCATCGAGATGAGCACCCTGCCCGCCTCGATCATTCCCAAGCCGCAGGCGGTGGGCGATTCCCTCTACGAGTTCCTCGACGGCATCGGCAAACCGGTGGTCCGCGCCCTGCAGCACATCCAGGCGATCAACGCCTCGGACGAGTTCGCCGCGCTGGTGGGCATTGCCCCCGGCACCGCCATGTTGCTGATGACCCGGGTCGGCTACCTCGAAGACAACACGCCCATCGAAGTCACCGACACCTATTGCCGTAACGACTACTACGACTTTGTCGCAGAGCTTCGTAGATAAAAAACCGAGATCCCGACATGTCCGAAGACAACATCCTCACCGCCCACGGCTGGGTTCGCGGCCGACTGGTGCACGAACACGGCAAAGTCGTGTCGATCGAAGGCCAGCCCTGCGATCCGGCAGACAACGATCTGCCGTACCTGCTACCGGGTTTCATCGACCTGCACGTTCACGGCGGCGGCGGCAAGGACATCATGGAAGGCACGCCGGCCTTCGAAACCATCACCCGTACCCACGTGCGCTTTGGCACCACGTCGCTGCTGGCCACCACTATGACCGCACCGAGCGACGAGATATCCAGCGTGCTAAAGGCCGTCGGCGAGTTCTGTGAACAGCGACCCCAAGGCTGCGCCCGGGTACTCGGCGTGCACCTCGAAGGCCCCTACATCAACCCCGGCAAGCTCGGCGCACAACCCAACTTCGCCCATTCCGCGCTGATGACCGAAGTCGAAGCGTACCTGGCACTCGCGCCGATCCGGGTGATTACCATTGCCCCGGAAATCGCCGGTCACGACGCCTTGATCCGTGACCTCAGCAGCCGTGGCATTCGCATGCAGATCGGCCACACCCTGGGCAGTTATGAGGAAGGCGTGGCCGCGCTGGAGGCCGGCGCCAGCAGTTTCACCCACCTCTACAACGCCATGAGCCCGCTGCATCACCGCGAGCCGGGGATCGTCGGCGCCGCGTTGGCTCACGCCAAATACGCCGAACTGATTCCGGACTTGCTGCACGTGCACCCCGGTGCCATCCGCGTGGCCCTGCGTTCGATTCCGTGCCTGTATTGCGTCACCGACTCGACCGCCGCCGCCGGCATGCCTGACGGCGAGTACAAACTCGGCAGCCACACCGTGACCAAATGCCTGGGCGGCGTGCGCCTGCCCGACGGCACCCTGGCCGGCAGCACCCTGACCATGGATCAGGCCCTGCGCAACCTGGTGAAGATCGGCCTGCCCATCGCCGAAGCCTCGCAGCGCCTGTCGCAATTCCCCGCCGACTACCTCGGCATCACCGAACGCGGGCGCCTGCAACCGGGGGCCTGGGCCGACTGCGTGCGGCTGGATCGCTCACTGAAACTGACCGCTGTCATGGTCGAAGGAGAAGACATTGACTTCAAAAATGCTTGAAGAGGCGCTGTCCTCGTTCGAGGCCGTGCAGGCCCAGTTGCAAACACTCGACCCGCAGATGATCGAGATCGCCGGGCGCCTGCGTCGTCAGCCGCCGCAAGTGGCCATGACCGTGGCGCGCGGCAGCTCCGACCACGCCGCCAGCTACTTCGCCTACCTGACCATGCAACTGCTGGGCATCCCGGTGGCGTCGCTGCCGATGTCGGTGGTGACCATGCAGCAGGCCCCATTGAAGGTCAGCGGCCAGGTGGCATTCGCCTTTTCGCAATCGGGGCAAAGCCCGGACCTGGTCAACAGCCTGCGCCTGTTGCGCAAGCGCGGTGCCTTGAGCATTTCGCTGGTCAACGCCGAAGACTCGCCGCTGGAAGCCGCCTGCGAATTCAGCCTGCCACTGTGTGCCGGCACCGAAAGCAGTGTCGCCGCGACCAAGAGTTTCATCGCCACCCTCAGCGCCAGCGCCCGGTTGATTGGCCACTGGAAAGAAGACGCCGAACTGCTCGAGGCCGGTTCTGCCTTGCCCGATGGCCTGCGCCACGCCGCGCAACAGGACTGGAGCCCAGCCATCGACGCCTTGCGCGATTGTCAGCGGCTGATGGTGATCGGCCGTGGCGCCGGTTTCGCCATCGCCCAGGAAGCGGCGCTCAAGTTCAAGGAAACCTCGGCGATCCAGGCCGAAGCCTTCAGCAGCGCCGAAGTCCGTCACGGCCCGATGGCCTTGATCGGCGACAACTACCCGCTGCTGGTGTTTGCCCCTCGGGGTGCCGAACAGGCCGGCTTGCTGAGCCTGGCCGCCGACATGCGCCAACGCGGCGCCCGGGTCCTGCTGGCCGCGCCGGATGACGTGCTTGAACGCGACCTGACCCTGACCCGCGCCGAACACCCGGCCCTCGACCCGATTCTAGCGATCCAGAGTTTCTACGTAATGGCCGCCGGCCTGGCCGTGGCCCGTGGCATGGACCCCGACCAGCCGCGACATCTGAGCAAAGTCACTCGTACGCACTAACCCCCCTTGTAGGAGCGAGCTTGCTCCGGGCGGCGTTCCGACGATGGACGTTAACGAAAACGCGTGCTTCCTGAATGAACGCGTTGTCCCCGGGTTCATCGCGAGCAAGCTCGCTCCTACAGGGGGCACGTTGATCCGAACCGTATTTTTTGATGAGAGCGAGCCATGCATAACAACAATAAAGAGCTGACCTTAAGCGCCCCGCTCAGCGGCCCGGTGCTCACGCTCGCCAAAGTCCCGGACCCGGTGTTCGCCAGCGGCGCCATGGGTGACGGCATCGCCATCGATCCACTCAACGACACGCTCCATGCCCCCTGCGCCGGCGTGGTGGTGCATGTCGCCCGCACCGGTCACGCGGTAACCCTGCGGGCCGACAACGGCGCGGAATTGCTCCTGCACCTGGGCCTCGACACGGTCGAGTTGCAGGGCCAGGGCTTCTCGATGCTGGTCAAGGAAGGCGCGCGTGTCGCCAACGGCCAACCGCTGCTGCGCTACGACCTGGACAAGGTCGCGCAACAGTGCAAGAGCCTGGTCAGCCTGCTGATCCTCACCAACAGCCAGGACTTTCAGGCACGCCCCATCACCCTCAAGTCGGTCAAGGTCGGCGAGCCGCTGCTGCACATCATTCGTCGACAGACGTCGAGCGCACAGGTGGATACCGAGTTTGCCGGCGCAGAGATTGTCGGTCTCGTGCGCATTGCTCACCGTGGCGGCCTGCATGCGCGGCCGGCTGCGTTGATCCGTCAGACCGCGCAAGGATTCAAAAGCAAATCGCAGCTGCATTTCGCCGGCAAGTCGGCCACCTGCGACAGCCTGATCGGCCTGATGGGGCTGGCCATCGGCGAACAGGCGCAGGTCCAGGTCAGTTGCCAGGGACCGGATGCCGAAGCCGCGCTGCAAGCGTTGCTGACCGCGTTATCCACAGCCTTGGCCGAAGATAGCCACGCCGCCGCGCCGGCCACGATTGCCCAACGCAATCGCCCCGCCGAAGCCGGCGTGTTGCACGGCGTCTGCGCGGCACCCGGCCTGGTCGGCGGGCCGCTGTTTCGCCTGAATGCGATCAGCCTGCCGGTGGATGCCGGCCACCATGATCCGCAGCAACAACAGCAAGTGCTGGACGCAGCACGGAGCCAGGTGCGCAGCGAAATCGAGCACACGCAGGCCTTGGCGAAAAAACACAAGGACACCGCAGAAGAAGCGATTTTCGCCGCACACCTGGCACTGCTCGAAGACCCGGCCTTGCTGGACGCCGCCAGTCAGTCCGTCGCCCAGGGCACGGCCGCGACCCACGCCTGGAACCAGGCCATCGACACGCAATGCGAAGTCCTCCAGCAAACCGGCAGCACGTTGCTGGCGGAACGCGCCAACGACCTGCGCGACCTCAAGCAACGGGTGCTGCGCGCATTGCTCGGCGATACCTGGCATTACGACGTGCCGGCCGGCGCCATCGTCGCGGCGCATGAACTGACGCCCTCCGATTTACTGCAACTGAGCCAGCAAGGCGTCGCCGGGCTGTGCATGGCCGACGGCGGCGCGACCTCTCACGTGGCGATTCTGGCCCGGGGCAAAGGCCTGCCGTGCATGGTCGCACTGGGCTCGTCGCTGCTCGATCAGCATCAGGGGCAAGCGGTAGTGCTGGACGCCGACGGCGGCCGCCTCGAACTGACACCCAGCACACAGCGCCTGGCCGACGTGCGCCAGCTGCAACAGCAACAGCAACAACGCCGGGCCGAACAACAGGCCCAGGCGCACACACCCGCGCTAACCACCGATTGCCTGCACATCGAAGTCGCCGCCAATGTGGCGTCCAGCACGGAAGCGGCAGACGCACTGGCCAATGGTGCCGACGGCGTCGGCTTGCTGCGCACCGAGTTTCTCTTCGTCGACCGCCACACCGCCCCGGACGAACAGGAACAACTCCACGCCTATCAAGCGGTGCTCGATGCCATGGACGACAAGTCGGTGATCATCCGCACCATCGACGTCGGCGGCGACAAGCAACTGGACTACCTGCCACTGCCCGCCGAGGCCAATCCGGTGCTCGGGCTGCGCGGCATTCGCCTGGCTCAGGTTCGCCCTGAACTGCTCGACCAGCAACTGCGCGCGCTGCTGCACCTGCGCCCTTTGTCACGCTGCCGGATCCTGCTGCCGATGGTCACGGAAGTCGATGAACTGCTGCACATCCGCCAGCGCCTCGACGCCCTGTGCACGGAACTGGGTCTGGCGCAACGCCCGGAGCTGGGGGTGATGATAGAAGTTCCAGCCGCCGCGCTGCTGGCTGAGCAACTGGCCGAACACGCGGACTTCCTGTCCATCGGCACCAATGACCTGTCGCAATACACCCTGGCCATGGACCGCGACCACGCAGGGCTCGCCGCCCGCGTCGATGCGCTGCACCCGGCACTGCTGCGGCTGATCGCCCAGACCTGCGCCGGAGCGGCACAGCACAAACGTTGGGTGGGCGTATGCGGCGCACTGGCGTCCGATCCACTGGCCACGCCGGTGTTGATCGGCCTGGGGGTCAGTGAGTTGTCGGTGAGCCCGGTGCAGATCGGGGAAATCAAGGACCGCGTGCGTCATCTCGACGCCAGCGAATGCCGGCGCATCAGCCAGGGCCTGCTCAAGCTGAGCAGCGCCAGCGCGGTGCGTCACGCCTGTCACCAGCATTGGCCTCTGAGCTAAAGAACAACAAGAATCCACGGAGAACCGCCATGTACCAACTTTTCATCGAAGGCCTGCAACGCCTCGGCCGCGCGCTGATGCTGCCGATCGCGATCCTGCCGATTGCCGGCCTGCTGCTGCGCCTGGGCGATACCGACCTGCTGAACATCGCGATCATCCACGACGCCGGCCAGGTGATCTTCGCCAACCTGGCGATGATCTTCGCCATCGGCATCGCGGTCGGTTTTGCCAAGGACAACAACGGTACGGCGGGGCTCGCCGGGGTGATCGGCTACCTGGTGATGATCTCCACCCTCAAGGTGCTCGACCCGAGCATCAACATGGGCATGCTCGCCGGGATCGTCAGCGGCCTGATGGCCGGCGCGCTGTACAACCGCTTCAAGGACATCAAGCTGCCGGAGTACCTGGCGTTCTTCGGGGGCCGGCGTTTTGTGCCGATTGCCACCGGGTTCGCCGCCGTGGGGCTGGGCGTGGTGTTCGGCTACATCTGGCCGCCGATCCAGCACGGCATCAACAGCTTCGGCACGCTGATGATGGAAAGCGGCAGCTTCGGCGCATTCGTCTTCGGCGTGTTCAACCGCCTGCTGATCGTCACCGGCCTGCACCACATCCTCAACAACATGGCGTGGTTCGTGTTCGGCAACTTCACCGACCCCACCACCGGCGCGCTGGTGACTGGCGACCTGTCGCGCTACTTCGCCGGCGACCCGAAAGGTGGCCAGTTCATGACCGGCATGTTCCCGATGATGATCTTCGGCCTGCCCGCCGCCTGCCTGGCGATGTACCGCAACGCCCTGCCGGAACGGCGCAAGGTGATGGGCGGGATCTTCCTGTCGATGGCGTTGACCGCGTTCCTGACCGGCGTCACCGAGCCGATCGAATTCGCCTTCATGTTCCTCGCGCCGTTGCTGTTTCTGCTGCATGCGTTGCTGACCGGCCTGTCGATGGCCATCACCAATGCGCTGAACATCCACCTGGGGTTCACCTTCTCCGGCGGCTTCATCGACATGATCCTTGGCTGGGGCAAGTCCACCAACGGCTGGCTGGTGTTCCCGGTGGGCCTGGCGTATGCGGTGATCTATTACGTGGTGTTTGATTTCTGTATCCGCCGCTTCGACCTGAAGACACCGGGCCGCGAAACCAGCGCTGCCACCCCGCAGGTTGCGGTGGCCGACAATGAACGCGCCGGGGCTTACATCAAGGCCTTGGGCGGAGCCGAAAACCTGATCACCGTCGGCGCCTGCACCACCCGCTTGCGCCTGGACATGGTGGATCGCAACAAGGCCTCGGATACTGACTTGAAAGCGCTCGGCGCCATGGCTGTGGTGCGTCCGGGCAAGGGCGGGAGTTTGCAGGTGGTGGTCGGGCCGATGGCCGACGCGATTGCCGATGAGATTCGCCTGGCAATGCCGGCGCTGGGTCGCGCATTGGTGTCGTCACCAGCGGCAGAAATCGACGCACCGCCACCTGCCGCCGTGGCGACACCCGAGGCGCAGCAATGGCTCAATGCCCTGGGCGGTGGCGACAATGTGCTGCAACTCGATTGCATCGCCATGACCCGCATCCGCCTGCAACTGGCCAATGGCAAGGCGTTGTCGGAGTGTGATTTGAAAGTGTTGGGCTGTCAGGGTGTCAGCCAGTTGGAAGGTGGCATCTGGCATCTGCTGATTGGCGACAAGGCGCCGAGCTTGAGTGGTGCGCTGGAAGCATTGGTCAATCGCAGTGAGGTGAGTGCCAAGGTTTAGATTCTCGGTGCCTGACAGGCCGCCATCGCGAGCAAGCTCGCTCCCACAGTGGTCCGGTGTACGCCGAGCAAATGTGGGAGCGAGCTTGCTCCGGGCGGCGATCCGACGATGAGGCCATCACTTACACCACAATAGTTGGGGCAATAAAATGTATGGTCAGCCCATCTCCTGCAACCCCATGGGCTGTTTTCGGTAAAGCTGGCTTGCGCTAATGTATCCGGGCTCGTGGTGAGCGTTGCTGTAACAACACTCGGCCCTCGATGAGTAG
>NZ_JAHBDN010000038.1:0-92383 GCF_019956445.1 Pseudomonas sp. BF-R-19 | reverse complement strand
GACGCCCAATCGGGCTATAGAAATCGGCGAGGTAATGGCGCAGATCGTTCAGATCGAGACACCGATCAATGCTGCGCAGAAGGTGATTGGCGGGGATGTGATCTTCAAGGTTGAACGAGTAAAACAGTCGCTCCTGCCCACTCGATAACTGTCCCATCATGCTGCGTGCTTCCCTGCTGGCCAATGCAGAGATTTTGCCGCAGGCCAGACAGGGGAGCTACTTTTTCAACACAATCGGCCGTTTTCTGCCTCTCGCCAAGGGCAGTAATCGGCCAGTTGCTGTCATGAGAGCAACTGGTCGAAAAATGTCTGTAGCTGTCCAGACCACTGGTTTACAGCTTATGCCGCGCGGCATACAGGCAGATCATCTCCATCGCCAACGCGGCCCCGGCAAGCGCAGTAATCTCGGCGTGATCATAGGGCGGTGCTACCTCCACCACGTCCATGCCGATCAGGTTGATACCGCGCAGACCTCGCAGAATCGCCAAGGCCTGATGGCTCGATAGTCCACCGCAGACCGGCGTCCCCGTGCCTGGGGCAAATGCCGGGTCGAGGCAGTCGATATCGAAGGTGAGATAGACCGGATGGTCGCCAACGCGCGCCCGGATAATCTCCGCCAGTTCCTTGGTAGAGCGATCATGCACCTCGCTGGCATTCAGCACCTGAAAGCCCATGACGTCGTCATTGGTCGTGCGCTGGCCAATCTGGATGGACCGTGCAGGATCAACCAGCCCTTCGCGGACGGCGTGATAGAACATTGAACCGTGGTCGATGCGCTTGTCCTCGCCGTCGGACTCCAGGTCATGGTGCGCATCGAAATGGATCAAGGAAAGCGGACCATACTTGGCCGCGTGAGCTTGCAGCAGCGGATAGCTGATGAAGTGATCGCCACCTAGAGTCAGCATCGCAGTACCCGCCGCCAAGATCCGCTCGGCATGGGCCCTGATCGCCGAAGGGGTCTGCTCCGGGGTGCCGTAATCGAAATAGCAATCGCCATAATCGACACAAGCCAGCAGATCGAACGGGTCAAATTCCCAAGGCCAGTGACGCGCCCAGGCGGACTGTACCGATGCCTCGCGGATGGCCCGTGGTCCGAAGCGGCTGCCTGGTCGATTGCTGGTCGCGGTATCGAACGGAATGCCGCTAATGGCGATATCCACGCCACGCAAATCGCGGGTGTAGCGACGCCGCATAAAACTGGTGATACCACCGTAGGTCGGTTCTCCCTCGGTGCCATACAGGCTGTCACGCGTCATCGCCTGATCGATTATCGAATTGTCATTTAGCATGGGATTCTCAATGCGGGTTACTAAAGCTGACCCAGTCATATGCACGCTCACGCAGTGCTTGCTGGGGTAAAGGTTGGTTTCTGTTACTCGGGCTTGCCGTGACTGGGCAGGACTGGCGCTTTATCGCGCCAGACCCATTGCGGTTTTCAGCCGCCTGGCAAGGGTGGGGTTCGCACCGGGATCAAGCGCTTCGATCCGGTGGCCTCAAACGCGGACGCCAAGTGCAGCAGCGCTGAGTCGTCGTAGGCGCGACCGGCAAACGTCAGGCCGACGGGCATGCCGATGTCCGGCATCACGCCCATAGGCACGGTGATCGTTGGCACGCCGAGGTGACGGATGGCGAGGTTGCCGTTGGCGACCCAGACGCCGTTGCTCCAGGCGATATCCGCCGATTGCGGATCGACATCGGCATTCGCCGGGCCCACGTCGGCGACCGCCGGGAAAATCACCGCGTCGAGCCCCAGCCGATCCATCCACTCCTCAAGATCGATACGCCGAGTCTGCTCCAGCCCACGTAGGCCATCAGGCAGCGTGGCGATCTGATCCCACCGGGTGATGCCACGCTCCGCCATGCGCACGTATTCGTCCATGCCAATGGCCGGGCCATCTTCGCGGTCAGGCAGAGCGCCTGGGTCGTGCGGAAAAATCTGCGGGCCGTCGACGTCAGCCAGACGGTTTAGTTTGGGATCGTCGTTGGCTTGTAGGAAATCATCGAAGGCCCAGGCGGTCAGGTCCCACAGTTCGTGATGGAGGAACTCCCTGGACACCAGGCCGCGGGTTAACACCGTCGGCGCCCCAGGTCGATCGCCCTCGCAATTGGAGACCAGCGGGAAATCCGTCTCAACCACTTCGGCACCGGCCGCTTCCAGAGTCTTTCGCGCGTTTTCCCAGAGGGCAATCACCGAGGGGCGAGTGTTGATCCGCTGGCCTGTCGCCCACCCGATACCCGGCGCTTCGCCGGTGCCAGCGTCGGGGTCGGCGTTGATGTACATGCGCGGTACGCCCAAGCGCTTGCCGGCGAGTGCGGCGGGCCCGGCAGCCAATTCCAGGTAGGAAGCGGGGCGCACCGAGGCGACGCTGGGGATCGGCACCCAAGGCTGCAAGCGCCATAGGTCGCCACGTTTGTCGGCGTCTTCGGCCACCACCACGTCGAGCACTTCGAGCAGGTCGGCCATGGTCCTGGCATAGGGCACGACCACATCCATGGTTGGCGTCAGTGGCCAGTTGCCGCGCACCGAGATCACCCCGCGCGACGGTGTATAGGCGCACAGACCATTGTTTGAGGCCGGCCCGCGACCGCTCGACCAGGTTTCCTCAGCAAGGCCGAAGGCGGCGAAACTGGCAGCGGTGGCCGTGCCTGCGCCATTGGAGGAACCTGAGGCGAAGGGTGCAGTGAGGTAGTCCGCGTTGTACGGGCTCTCGGCACGGCCATACACGCCGCGCTGCATGCCGCCATTGGCCATGGGCGGCATATTGGTCTTGCCCAGGCAGATCGCACCGGCGCCGCGCAAGCGCTCGATGGTGAACGCATCGCGATAGGCAACCAGGTCCTTGAAGGCCGGGCTGCCGGACGCCGCGCTCAGGCCTTTGATCAGGTAGCTGTCCTTGGCTGTATAGGGAATACCATCGAGCGGGCCGAGGGTCTCACCACGGGCACGACGGGCGTCGGAGGCCTGCGCTTCTTCAAGCGCATTCGGGTTGCGCACCACCACTGCGTTGAGGGCGGTGGGCGTGTTGGGGCCGTCGTAGGCATCGATCCGTGAGAGATAGGCCTGGACCAGCTCAACTGCCGTGGTTCGGCCAGCTTCGAGGGCTGCGCGCAGCTCGGCAATGGAAACTTCGGTTACTTCAATCATGCTTTTACCAATGGCTACTGGGTCTGCAAGGTGACTAGATTGGCGCCGCGTGCCAGCGAAAACGCATCGGCCATGTGCCTGGTTCCGTTGAGTTTCACTGGCGCAGCGCAATTTACTGTCAGGTTCCCGACTTGAGCTTGGTCCATGCACGGGTGCGAGCGCGTTCTGCACTGGACGGCAGAGGCACCAGCGCGAATAGAGAAGTCTGGATGTCGGTGGCGGGGTAGAGATTGGGGTTGTTGCGGATTTCCGGGCTGACCAGGGCAGTGGCGTCCTTGTTCGGGTTGGGATAACCGACGAAGTCGCTGATCGGAGCAATCACCTGCGGTTGCAGCAGGTAGTTGATCAAGGCATGGGCATCATCCGGGTTCTTCGCATCCTTGGGGATGGCCAGCACGTCGAACCAGACCGGTGCGCCTTCCTTGGGCAAGCGCATGTCCACCACCACGCCGTTACCGGCCTCCTTGGCGCGATTGGCCGCCTGGGAGAAACTGCCGGAGTAACCCACGGCCACGCAGATGTCACCATTGGCGATATCGGTCATGTATTTTGAGGAGTGGAAGTAGGCGACGTTGGGGCGGATCTTTTTCAGCAGTTCTTCGGCCTTCGCGTAGTCCTTGGCCTGAGTGCTGTTGGGCGGCAGGCCCAGGTAGTGGAGGGCGATGGGGATCATATCCGTCGGCGAATCGAGAAGGGCCACGCCGCACTGCTTGAGCTTGGCAATGTTCTCTTCCTTGAAGATCAGATCCCAGCTGTCCACCGGCGCGTTTTCGCCGAGAGCAGCCTTGACCTTGGCCGGGTTGAAACCGATCAGTACGGTTCCGTACAAATAAGGCACGGCGAAACGGTTACCCGGATCGTTGGCTTCGATCAGCTTCATCAGTTGCGGGTCCAGATGCTTCCAGTTGGGTAGCTTGCTGCGGTCAAGTGGCTGGAAAGCGTCGGCCTGAATCTGCTTGGCGAGGAAACTGTCGGACGGCACCACCACGTCATAGCCGGAGTTGCCGGTGAGCAGTTTGGCCTCCAGGGTTTCGTTGCTGTCGAAGATGTCGTAGACCAGTTTTGCGCCGTTCTCCTTCTTGAAGTTGTCCAGTGTCTGCGGGGCGACGTAGTCGAACCAGTTGTAGACACGCAGGGTGCGCTCCTCCGCATTCGCGTTAGCGGTCAGCAGGCCCAGGCTGCAGATCGTAGCGAGGAGCGAGCGGGGGAGTTGATGCTTGATCCATTTCTCACAGCTTTGGGAGATGGTGCCCACTCGTTCGGCTGCCAGCGCCGGGCCAGCAAGCATCGTCAGAGCCTTCAGCAGGACGGCACGCAGGCTGCCGACTCCAACGCGGGCGGTGCGCCAGGACACCGAGTCCGCTCCCATATCGATTTTTTGCCACGGCTGTTGCTGCTTGTACTTCATAGGACCACCTTTTGAATTATTGTCTTTGGCCTAGCTCCAAATGAATTGTTACGGCTGCTTGAATCACAATCAATCTATATAAACTACAAGTAATTCAAGCAAAAAAACTAAACGATATGGTCTGACGCCGATGTCTCCTACGCTTCGTGCAGGCGCTGACGGGATGCACCAGGCAGCGGCATGCACAAACGCGGGCACGTCATCTTTTGGAGTTAGGCGGTGATTCCCCGCGCAGGGCTGGATCAGCCGAACTGGCCCAACCCTGCGAGGGAAAGCAGTCTGGCTATTGCTTGCGTCTCATAGGCGGCAATTCTTTTCAGCGCTAACCGACACTAGGAATGTGTTGGGTGATGCAATGCACACCACCGCCATTGTTGGCAAGGATGGTGCCATCGACACCCACGACTGGCCGTCCCGGAAAAATCTCCCGGAAGAGATTCAAGGCAATCTCATCTGCAGGAGTGCTTGAAGTAGGAACCACGATGCCGACGTTGGATTTGTAGAAGTTGATGTAGCTGAAGTTCTCCACCGTCAGGCCTGACACCTTGAATGTTGGCTGAACGGGCATCTTGGTAATCTTGAAGGGGCGGCCCCTTGCATCGGTGCTTTGTTGCAGCACTGCCAGGTTTGCCGCCATCCTGGGCACGTTGGGGTTGCTTGGGTCCGACGGGTAATTCAATAACAAATGGGCTGGCTCGATGCACGCAGCAACCAGGTCGACATGCCCATCGGTAGCGGCAGCGCCGTCGTCGCCGTACACCCCATACGGCAGCCAGATCATCTTGGTCGCGTTATAGACACGGAGCAGCGCGGTCTCGATCTGAGCCTTGGTCATGCTCGGATTACGATTGGGATTGAGCAAACACTGTTCGGTGGTAATGAGCGTGCCCTGCCCATCGGTAATCACCGCGCCACCTTCAAAGACCATATTGACTGGTGATTTAGGCACGTTAAGGGTGGCGCACACGCCGGTGGGCAATTGATCATCCAGGGCGGCCGACCACCTGTTACCCCAGCCGTTGAAAATGAAATCGCGTCCCAGCATGTCGCGTCCTGATGGGCTCAGCGCGAAGACTGGCGCGGTATCACGGGTCCAGCAATCGTTGTATGGATTCTCGATGACAGTAACGTTAGGGCCGCAGCGCTTACGTACAACCTCGGTATAGCCGGTCATCGCCATCATCAAGACCGGTTCGAACTGCGCAATGGCATTCGCTACGTTGATGACAGAGTCCTGCATGGGTTTCAGTTGGTCCTTGTAGCTCTTGTCATAGGGGTACGCCATCAATACGCTCTGGTGTGGCTCCCACTCTGCGGGCACCCGATAGCCATCGGAGGCAGGGTTGGGCTCCGCGGCTCGGGCCAGGCGTCCAAGCCCTGACGTACCGATGGCAGTTGCAGTAATAGCCACCAACGCGCCCATATTGAACCGGCGCCTTCCCGGGTTCGTAGGCCCCTCCATTGCGGCTTGATCTGCCATCAACGGCTCTGTTGCCAACTGAATGTCTTGTTCTTGATCCATGTAACGAGTCCCCCAGGTTATCCAGCTAGATATCTCATTTACCAAGGCACACGAGCGAAACAGGTAGAGGTGCACCGAGCCCACCCCTCATCGCTTACTTGCCACACCTGTTGTTGCCTGTGCTTCGTAGGGCCACCTATTGAATTGTTGTCTTTGGCCTCCCTCCGCTGAATCTTTGCGGTTGCTCAAGGCACAATCAATCTATATAAATTGTCAAAAAAACAGGCAGAAAAACTAAATGGTAAACCCGCATGCCCTTACCTCCGCTCCATGCGTTTCGCGTATTTGAATGTGTTGCAAGGCTGGGCCATGTCGGTGCGGCCGCCGCTGAGCTGCATGTCACCGCCGGGGCTGTCAGCCAGCAGATAAGAGCGTTACAGAGCTCACTCGGCATCGATCTTTTCTACAAGCAGGGCCGCTTCCTGGTGCTGACCGAACGAGGCCTGGCGCTACAACGTTCGGTAGCTCGCGGCATCGGCGAGATCACCGAAGGGGTGCGACAGATTTCCGAGGCGTACTTCCAGGAGCCAGCGACGAAAGTCCTGACCATTTCCACGGAACCGATTTTTGGCGCGGCCTGGCTGATGCCGAAGTTGTTCGCCTTTCGTGCAGAACATCCGCACATTCACCTGCGCGTCATTACTGCCGACGACATCAGCGAGGTGGACTGGCGCAGGGCCGATATCGCCGTGCTCTACGACGCTCCGACGTGGGAGGGTTTCTGGTGGCGGCCACTGCAAAGCCTGCATATGTTTCCCGTCTGCTGCCCGCAATTGCTGCGCGGCCCGCGTGCGCTCAAGCAGCCGTCCGACCTTGTTCACCACCGCCTCTTGCATGAGGATGACGGCGCTCAATGGCGGCGCTGGCTGCTAGAGGCGCGCTTGCCTTACCCAGGTGATGCCGATGTCCATCTGGAAGACTTCGGCATTGCCCTGCAGGCGGCGCGAGATGGCTATGGTGTTGCACTTAGCGACGAGATCAATTCATTGCGCGATTTGGATGAGGGCCGCCTGGTGCAGCCCTTTGCACTGAAGGTTCCGACGGGGATGGACTATTTCTGCATCTGCAACGAGGAGAGTCGCGATATCCCGGAGATAGCTTTGCTCATCGATTGGCTGATCGAGCAGGCAAAGATAGTCCCGGTCTTCCCCTAAGCGTTGTTGGGGCGGTTTAAGTTTCACGTGGCTCAGCACAAAGCTGAATGACCTCTGGAATTTTAGGCGTCTTGAGCGCCTGCTTTTGGCCGTTCTCTCCGGTCACGACTGGCTGCTTTTGGCTGTGGATTCAACCGGTCGATGCAACAAGTTGGCCAAATGCGGACGCTAGGCGAGGGCACGCTGGTAAGAGCGCTCCGACAAGCCAACACCTTCGATGCCAACAGAGAAACGGGCTGCGTTCATCATGATGAACATGTATTCCAGTCCGCGATTTTTTTCGTCTACCAGCCAGCCGATTGCACCTGCATTGTCGCCGAAGGCGAGTACGGCGGTCGGGCTGGCATGGATGCCCAGCTTGTGCTCGATAGATACGCAACGTACGTCGTTGCGAGCACCGAGATTTCCATCAGCCTCGACCAGAAACTTCGGCACCACGAACAATGAGATGCCCTTAACGCCTTCGGGCGCACCGGGAACCCGGGCCAGAACCAAGTGCACGATGTTATCGGTAAGATCGTGCTCGCCATAGGTTATGAAGATTTTTGCCCGTGGATGCGATAAGTGCCATCGTACTGAGCCTCGGCGCGGCAGCGCACGGCCGCAGGGTCGGAACCGGCCTGCGGTTCGGTGAGATTCATGGTGCCATTCCACTCGCCGCTGATCAGTCGTTAGGTAGGTGCAACTGCACCTCCATGGCGTCATGAAGAAGTCTGACGACCTCAATCACGTCGTCGTTTACCACACGATAGAACACGATATGGTGCGGGCATTTGACCGTTCCACGGACTGTTTGGCCTGTTGGCCTGTTGGCGTGAGTAGATGAGGTGATTGATGCGAAGGCGCGGCGCAGCTCATCACGGTCGTGGCTGCCAATGCGATAGGGCATGCCAATAGCTTGCAGCGCCGCTAGGATCAGCGCCTGGTAGCCCTTAGCGTGCTGCACCGGATCGCACGCCTTCCACGCCGCAGCACTGCTGAGCGATGCGCTCAAGCAGATTCGTGAATTGCAGCGGATGCTGGGCATTCAGTACTAGGTTCATACAAAGACTCAGTGTTGCGAGCTCCAGCGATGTGAACCGTGATATCAAGGTTTCTTTCGCAGAGCTAGCGGGACAGCCTCAGAACCAGCGATAGGGGATAAGCGGACTGTGGATCCTCACGAAGCGGCTCAGTAGGGTACGCAGTGCAATGGTCTCGGGGACTCCGAGCTGTCGCATCATCGTATCCTCCACCTGCTGACTCTGGATGAGGATGCGAGCGACGACTTTCTTGCCTTCGGGTGTCAGGAAAATTTGCGCGTGGTCCTCATCGTCCGGTGCGGTGCGTTCGTCATCGATGCGAATCAGCCCTCTCGCTGCCAGGTCGTTGATCGATTCAGGGCCGACTTCGCGTCCGGTGTATGCGGCGAGGGAAATCAACTCGTGGTAGGTGCGTCCTTCCCGTGTACCCAGTGCACTGAGGACCAGGTACTCGATGTTGTTGAGTTTGAGCTCAGAGGCATGTTCCTGCGTCCTGGCGGAGAAGTGCAGGTATGCGCTGGCCAGCAAATAGCCAAGGGGGCTGGCTTCGCTGACGTTACGAGGGTCCTCGTCAGGAGGTGGCATGATAGTTTGCGTGGTGCTGGTGGCGATGGCGTAGTTGCCACTCTGGAATACCAGTGGAGGGGTATCGGACTTGTCGAACTTGAGTACTTCGCCCACCAGGATGATGTGGTCGCCGCCATCGTAGATATGGGCCGTGCGGCACTGCAGCCGAGTGGTGCAGCCGGCCAGCAGCGGCGCCGAGCCCAGGCCGCCCTCGTATTCGATTCCGTCGAATTTCTCCGGCCCGGAGACGCTACGGGCGAAACGCGCCGAGAGTTCGCCCTGGTCGTGGGCGAGGATATGCACAGCCCAGTGGCTAGCGTTTTCGAAGGTGGCGAGGCTCTGCGATTTGCGAGCCAGGCTCCAGAGCACCAGTGGAGGGTCCAGGGACACCGAGTTGAAACTATTAGCCGTTACGCCGACGGGGGAATCGTCCTGGTCGCGAGCCGTAATGATGGTGACACCCGTGGTGAACGTCCCCAGAGCGTGGCGAAACTCCCGGGGATCCAGTGTGGTAGTGCCAAGTTTCTGCTGGCCGGCTTGTGAGAGTTGTGCGTTGTTATTCATGCCCGTTTTCCTCTGGGACTGGGAGCCGTATCTGTGGCTTGAATTGTCTAACGTGCAGCACTTTCCAGCATGGTCAGAACGGACGATGTTTGTTGATATCGAGGTGATTGCAAAACTGCGTGAGGGCCAAGGAAAGCGGGCATGGAGGAGATTTTTGTGGCTCAGGCTGAATGTCGATTGAAATGGACCTGATCTGCGTGATTTTGTGTGCGCTGGACATTGATTTCATGGAAAAAAAAAGCCCCCGTAAGGGGGCAGGGGTAAACGATCTCTGATGTCGGGACGCTGTCAGCGTTAGTGGCTGATTGCGCGTTCACGTGCCATGTCCAGCGCCAGGTCCTCGATCATGTCCTCCTGACCGCCGACAGTCTTGCGTCGGCCCAGTTCCAACAGGATCTCGTGGGAGGGCACGCCATACTTCTTTTCGGCACGTTTGGCGAACAGCAGGAACGAGGAGTAGACGCCAGCGTACCCTAGCATCAGCGAGTCACGGTCGACCCGGACGATGTGCTCCATCATCGGGAACACCTTCTCTTCGGCAACATCAGCGAGCTTGAACACGTCCACGCCCGTAATGATACCCAAGCGATCGCAGACTGCATTGAAGACTTCCAGCGGCGTGTTGCCGGCACCGGCACCTAGGCCGGCGGCGGAACCGTCGATGCGATTGGCACCGGCTTCAATGGCTGCCAGCGAGTTGGCTATGCCCATGCCGAGGTTGTGGTGGCCGTGGAAGCCCAGTTCGGTTTCCGGTTTCAGCGCCTGGCGAACCGCGTCGATGCGTACGCGAACGTCCTCGGGGAGCATGTACCCGGCCGAGTCCGTGATGTAGAGACAGTTGGCTCCGTAACTTTCCATCAATTTGGCCTGTTTTACCAAGCCGTCGGCGTCGAGCATGTGTGCCATCATCAGGAAACCGACCGTATCCATGTCCAACTTACGACCGTATTGGATGTGCTGCTCGGAAACGTCGGCCTCGGTGCAATGGGTTGCCACGCGAATGGTGTGTACGCCGCAGTCATGTGCCATCTGCAGATGATCGACGGTGCCGATACCGGGCAGTAGCAGGGCCGATACCTTGGCCTGTGTCATTTGCGCAATGACCGCACGCAGGTATTCCTCGTCGCTGTGTGCCGCAAAGCCGTAATTGACGGAGGTGCCGCCCAGGCCATCGCCGTGGGTGACTTCGATCAGCTGAACACCGGCTGCGTCCAGGCCGGTGGCCACATCCACCATCTCCTGCAGGGTGATCTGGTGGCGCTTTGGGTGCATTCCGTCGCGCAATGACATGTCGTGCAGTTTGATTTGCTTGCCGCGTAAGGAGGTCATGGCAATTTCCATTCGAGAGTGGTTAGGCGTTCAGCATGTCTTCGGCAAACATCTCCGCGGTACGGGCGGCGGCCGCGGTCATGATGTCCAGATTGCCCGCGTACTTGGGCAGGTAGTCGCCTAGGCCCTCCACCTCCATGAAAATCGACACGCGATTGCCGTCGAATACCGGTCCGTTCTTCAGCGTGTAGCCGGGCACATACTTCTGTACGTCCTTGATCATTGCGTGCACCGATTGGGTGATAGCTTCGCGATCCGGTTCGCTTTCGGTCAGGCAGTGAATGGTGTCACGCATGATCAGCGCAGGTTCGGCCGGGTTGATCACGATGATCGCCTTGCCTTCCTTGGCCCCACCGACCGTGACCACCGCGCCGGCAGTGGTGCGGGTGAACTCGTCGATATTCTTGCGGGTGCCGGGGCCGACCGAACGGGATGACACCGTCGCCACGATCTCGCCATAGGCAACGGGCTGCACACGTGACACCGCGTGGACCATGGGAATGGTCGCTTGTCCCCCGCAGGTCACCATGTTGACGTTCAGCACCTGCTTGCCCAAGTGATCGGCCAGGTTTACCGGCGGCACGCAGTACGGGCCGATGGCCGCAGGCGTGAGGTCGATCATCAGCACGCCCAGTTCATTGAGCTTGCGCGAGTTCTCGGCATGTACGTAGGCGGAGGTCGCGTCAAAGGCGATCCGGATGTCGTCGGCCTTGACGTGGGGCAGGAGCCCATCGACGCCTTCGCAGGTGACGTTCAGTCCCATTTCCCGGGCGCGCTTCAAACCGTCGGATTCGGGGTCGATACCGACCATCCAGACCGGCTCCAGCACTTTGCTGCGTTGAAGTTTGTAGAGCAGGTCGGTACCGATGTTGCCGGGTCCGATCAGGGCGCATCTGATTTTGCGTGTCATGGCCAGTTCTCTCGCATTTAGGGAGGGCAGAGTCAGTCGGTGAAGCGAATCGAGGCGCAGCCGATACCCGTAACGGTCAGCTCGAAGTGGTCGCCAGCTTTTACGGGTACCAGGGGAACCAGCGATCCCGACAGGATGATTTCGCCAGCGAGCAGGGGCATGCCGAAGGTACCCAAGGTATTGGCCAGCCAGGCCACGGCCTCGGCAGGGTGCCCTTGCACGGCCGAGCCAAGCCCGCTGGAGTGTGGCTCTCCGTTGCGCTTCATATCCAGGCGGACATTGGCGAGGTCGAGGCCGGCAGGGGAGACGCGCGGGCTACCCAGGACGAAGACACCGCAGGAGGCGTTGTCGGCGATGGTGTCCTGTATGGATATCTTCCAGTCGCAGATGCGCGAATCGACGATCTCAAAGCAGGCCATGACCGAGTCAGTGGCTTGCAGCACATCCTCCAGGGTGACGCCGGGGCCCATCAGGTCGTGCTTGAGGATGAAGGCGATCTCACCTTCTGCGCGGGGCTGGATAAGGTTGGCCTGGCTAAGGCTGACGCAGGCATCGTTATCGAAATGCATGCGGTCGGTGAGGAAGCCGAAGTCCGGTTGGTGGACGCCGAGCATTTCCTGTACGGCTTTGCTCGTTACGCCGATTTTTTTGCCGATGATCCGCTCGCCGTCGGCTTTACGCTGTTCCAGCATGGCCAGTGAGATGTGGTACGCGTCTTCGATATCCAGCGAATCGGTGGTGGTCAGCGGCTGGATCGTCTCGCCATTGCGTAGCGCCCTGTAGAGACGCTCGGCGAGTCGCTGGCGCAGTCGCGTTTTATCCTGCGAGGCACTGGAGATCGGTTCGATTACGGGGGGCATTGGACTGTCCTCTTGTCGGGCTTGTCCAAATCATGCCGGATGTGTCGGCGCGCGCCCTCACCCGCATGCAGTAGTTTCAGCACTCTTTCTGCATCACTGCATTACTACGGAGTCGTGGTAATCAATCTGGGCGAGGCGTCCGGGGTTGAGAAGACCGCACACTGGCGACAAATTACAGGTGGCCAACCAACCCGTTACTGGTGTGCGTCCTGAGCCTGGCGCTCTCTCTGCCAGCAGCGTCATCAATCCTGTTCCTGAGCCTGAGGTTGCATCTTCAATGAGCCTTCCGAGTTTGTTTATTCCTCATGGGGCGGGTCCCTGCTTCTTCATGCGCTGGGACTTCGGCCCGGCCGAGATGTGGCATTCACTGGGGGCATGGCTGCAGGGCCTGGCGTCGAGCCTGCCGGAACGGCCGAAGGCCATCCTGGTCGTTTCTGCTCACTGGGAGGCCGAGCGCTTCACGCTGACGTCCAGTCCGGCCCCTGGTCTGATCTACGACTACAGCGGATTCCCGGCGCACACCTATCGACTGCAATACCCGGTCGCCGGCTCACCCTGGCTGGCCAGCGATGTGTGCGAACGCTTGCGCGGCGCAGGGCTACCGGCAACGCTCGACGACACACGCGGACTGGATCACGGTGCGTTCATCCCGTTCAAACTGATCTATCCGCAGGCGGATATCCCGATGCTGCAGCTGTCACTGCGCAGCGATCTGGAGCCGGCAGCACACCTGGCTGCCGGGGCGGCGCTGGCGGGGTTGCGAGAGGAGGGGGTGTTGATCGTGGGCAGCGGCATGTCTTTCCACAACGTCCGTGCATCTGCAGAGGACCTGGCTGCGCGAGCGCAGGCATTCGATGACTGGTTGCTCGATACGCTGATGGGGACGCCGGAGGAACGAAGTCAGCGCCTGTGCCATTGGGTCGAGGCACCGCAGGC
Source organism: Pseudomonas sp. BF-R-19 (assembly GCF_019956445.1). NCBI lineage: Bacteria > Pseudomonadati > Pseudomonadota > Gammaproteobacteria > Pseudomonadales > Pseudomonadaceae > Pseudomonas > Pseudomonas sp. BF-R-19. The sequence goes on along the minus strand of NZ_JAHBDN010000038.1, from coordinate 78,966 downwards.
GCGCTTCGCCCATCCGCGCGAGGAACACTTGCTGCCGTTGCTGGTGGCTTGCGCTGCAGCAGGTGACCAGCCCGCACGGCGCGTTTACGCCGAGCGGCTGGGGGGCCTCGTCGCGGTCTCGGCTTATCGCTTTGGCTAGTCGTTGCGGCTGTCGGAGGAGGCCTTAATCTCGATGTCGCCTGGGCCGAAATAGGCGCGCATGGAGGTGATGAGCCCGGCTTCGTCGAAGGTCATCACATCGATGACCCGTACCCGCGCTTCGTCCTGGGGTAGCTTCGCCACGGCATCGAAGGCCATCGCGGCAGCATCGCCGTGAGAGGCGCGGATCGGTGCGCAGAGCTGTAGGGTGGCACCGTTGGCCATGGCGCTGCGGTAGAACTCGACGATTTGCGTCTTGCCCTCGCGCGGCGACGAGCCGTACGGGTCTTCCACCGTTGCGTCGTCGTGGTAGAGGGCGATGATGGCTTCCAGGTCATTGCGGTTGAAGGCGTCGATGTAGGCCTGAAGGGCGCTTTTCATTTGGATTTCCGTTGGCATGTCTGCTCCTTGTTCAGGCGATTTGCCTGCTGGTTTATGGCGGATGTGGTTTGCGTAAGCGGCTGGAAGTCCACTCGGGTCAGATGCGCTGAGGCTTCCCATAACCCGGCCGCCAACTCTTCGCAATTCACGGGCGAACTGCTGGTCGGCGCGGATCAAGGCCGATTGGCTGCGCTCGCTCATGGGTTGCTCCCCGTGTTCTTGCCGTGGGGGATGGACAGTGTCGTCAAGGCGGCCAGTGCCAGCAGACCGGCGGTGCAGCCGAGGGCGAGGGCGTAGGAGTGCCGCTCGGCGAGCACCCCGATGAGAATAGGGCCGATGACCATGCCGAGGTCGGCGGCCATCTGGTAGCCGGCTATCACCGTACCCCCACGGCCATTGGCGGTGTCACCGGCGACTGCGGCTGCGGCGGTGGTGCAGAACGCGGTTCCGAGCCCCATCAGCGCGAGCCCGCCCAGGTAGGTTGTCAGCGATTGCCCGCCCTGGATGAGCAGGAAACTGCCCAGTACCAGGGACATGCCCACCATCAGGCTTGGCTTGCGACCCCAGGTGTCCACCCATCGGCCAGCCTTGGGCAGTAGCAGTGTCTGGGTCAGTGCACCGACGGTCAGGCCGATGCCGATCCATTTCGCCGGCTGATTGAGCACCGTCAGCAGGAACAGCGGCAGGACGGAAACCCTGACCCCGTAAACGGCAAAGCCGATGGCGAAATTGCTGGCGATCGCGGATCGGTAAGAGGCCAGGCGTAGCGCCTGGCCAAAGCTGACCGCCGCTTGCCCGGAGTCGCTCGCCGAGTTGTGACCGTGGCGCAGGTGGCGCAGCAGCAGTGCCGCGACCAGGGCCGCCGTTCCCGTTCCGGCTCCGTAGAGGAAGAACGGCAGGCGCACAGACATGTCCACGAACAGGCTGCCGATGGCGGGACCGGCGACCGTCCCGACGTAATAGGCACCCATGAACAGCCCCGCCGCCCGCCCCCGGTGGCTGGCGGCGGTGGTGCGCAGCATGAGGCTCATGGCCGACACGCTGTAGAGGATCGAGCCTATCCCGCACAGACCGCGCCATGCCAGCAGTTGCTCGGCGGAAGCGGAAAAGCCGGCGGCAACGCTGCCCAGCGCCATGAGCCCAAGACCGCCGCACAGCAACCGGTACTCGCCCCAGCGATTGACCAGTCTGCCGCCTGGCCAAGCCATCAGCAGGCGGGCGAAGGGGAAGGCCGCGATGATCATGCCGATCATGCTGCTGCCCACCCCTAGCGCCTGACCGAACAGCGGAATGGCCGGTGACTGGATGCCGAAGCCCACGGCGGAGATAAAGCTGATTACGCACAGGCAGCGCACTTCCGCGGAAATGCCGCCGAGCCAGCCGGTGTCTCCAGCGCCTCTGGGCATGCTGTGTTCAGCGCCCATGGAAGACCGGCTGGCGCTTTTGCGCGAAGGCGCTGGAGGCTTCCTTGTGATCTGCGCTGAGGAAGGTCGCCGCTTCCAGCTGCAGCCCCAGGTCGGTCACCAACTGGCTGCGCTGGCGCAGGATCTGGTTCAGCGCACGCTTGGTGCCCTGCAACGCGAGAGGAGGGAGGGCGGCCATGCGCTCCGCCATCTGCAGCGCCTGATCATGCAGCTCCGTGGCCGGCATGGCCCGCAAGGCCAGGCCCAGCCGGGCAGCTTCGTTGCCACTGAGTCGCTCGCCGGTCATCAGGTAGTACTTGGCGGCGCCGAGGGGCATGCCCAGGGGCCAGGCCAGCGCGCCACCATCGCCTGCGACCAGGCCCATGGGTACATGGGTGTCGGCGATCTGGGCGTCGTCGGCGATAAGCACCACATCGCAGAGCAAGGCCAGAGTCGCCCCCAGCCCCATGGCGTAGCCCTGCACCGCGGCGATAATCGGCTGTGGCACATCGAGGAAGCGCTCGATCAGGTTCCCGGCGCCGCGGGTGACCAGGGCCATTGCTTCGCATGGGGTCTGCTCGATGGCCGGCGTCTCGGCAAACGCCTTGACGTCGCCACCGACACAGAAGGCCCGTCCTGCACCCTGCAGCACCACGGCCCGGACGCTGGAGTCGTGACGCAGGTCGGCAAGGATGGCTTCGAGGCCTTCATGCATGTCGGCTCCCACGGCATTGAGGCGCTCGGGGCGATTGAGGGTCAGCACCAGGACATGGTCCCGGCGCTCGGCGAGGATACTGTGAAAACGTCCGTAATCGGTCATGGGGAAACTCCGTTTTTGTTGTCTATGGGATTGAGCGGCGCCCGAGCTTTTCCAGCATCGCCGCGCGGGCCCGCGCCCGATCGGGATCAAGGACTGCAAGGTTCTGCAGCGTGACTTCGGCCTCCAGTTGCTCGGCCAGGCTATTGCGTGCGGCCTGGGCCAGGAGGCGCTTGGTGAGCCCTACGGCGAGTCCGGGCTTGGTGGCCAGTTGCTCGGCCATCTCCAGCGAGTGTCCCAGCAGCCGATCCGGGGCCAGCACCTCGCTCACCAGGCCCCACTCGCGGGCCTCTTCGGCGCCCAGCCGGCGATTGCTGGCCAGCCAGGAAAAGGCCCGGGCGTAACCCAGCAGCCGGGTGATGAACCAGCTGCCACCGGCATCCGGGACCAGCCCTATGTCGACGAACGCCGGTACGAACCTGGCGTCGCTGGACGCGATCCGGATATCGGCGGCGCAAGCCAGCGAGAGTCCGGCACCCGCTGCGGCGCCGTTGACGGCTGCGATGATAGGCTTGTCCAGCGCGGCCATTGCCAGGGTGTTCGCATTCAGTGCATAGCGCAGCGTGCTATGGCCCAGTGCCCCTGCGGCGGGTGGCGCGTTGAGGTCGGCACCCGCGCAGAAGCCGCGTCCGGAACCGGTCAGCACCACCGCGCGAACCTGCGAATCACCGGCCTCGTGCCAAGCATCGCAGAGCTCACGGTGCAGCTCGGCATTGAACGCGTTCAGCGCCTCAGGGCGGTTGAGTGTCACCAGCAGCACCGCGCCCTGGCGTTCGCGCAAGACAGTGCTCATAGCGCTGCTCCCGTGCCGAGGATGGCGGTGACCTGGCTGGAGAACTGACCGCCGTTGCCGTGGGCCAGCGCCAGCTCCACGCCGGCCTGCTGCCGTGCTCCGGCCTCACCGCGCAGCTGCCGCGTGGCTTCGATGAGGGCGAAGATGCCGTACATGCCCGGATGGCAGTAGGACAGGCCGCCGCCGTTGGTGTTGACCGGCAGTACGCCTCCCGGGGCGATGCGGCCATCGGCGACGAAGGCACCGCCTTCGCCCTTGGCGCAGAAGCCCAAGTCCTCCAGGAACATGATGGTGTTGATGGTGAAGGCGTCGTAGAGCTGTAGCACGCCGATGTCCGCCGGTTTGACCCCGGCCATGGCGTAGGCTCTGGCGCAGGACTCGACTGCACAGGTGGTGGTCAGATCAGGCATCTGGGAAATGCTGCGGTGCGAGTGCGCTTCGCCCGCGCCGAGCAGGTAGACCGGCGGCCTTGGCAGGTCACGTGCGCGATCGGCACGGGTCACCACCAGGGCGCCGCCGCCATCGGTGACCAGGCAGCAATCGCGGATGCTGAGCGGGCTGCAGACCATTTTGCTGTCCAGCACGTCGGTAATGCCGAGCGGCCCTTTGTCATGGCAGAAGGCGACGGGGTTGAGTTGCGCCCAGGCGCGCGCGGCGACGGCCACCGCGGCCAACTGCTCGCGGGTGGTGCCGTACTGATGCATGTGCCGGGCGGTGGCCAGTGCGTAGCCGGACACCGGGTGGCGTGGCTTGTAGGGGGCTTCGTAGTTCGGCATCTCCAGTGGCCCGCTCAGCGGCTGCCGACGTTGGGCATCCGCGCGCGGAGTACTGCCGTAGACGATCAACGCCGTGTCGCACAGCCCGGCCTTGAGGGCCGCCGCCGCATGGAACAGGTAGGACAGGAACGAGCTGCCGCCGATATTGCCGCTATCGCTGTAACGGGGGCGGATACCCAGGTACTCACCCAGGTCCAGGTTCGACATGAAACGGCCGGCGACACAGCCGAACAGGCCATCGACGTCCCGGGTGCGCAGGCCCGCGTCATTCAGCGCGTGAACCGCCGCCTGGGCGGCCAGCTCGATGGGGTAGCGCTGTGGCCCGACGTCACCGAGGTCCGATTCGGCGACCCCGACGATAGCGGCTGCGCCGCGCAGGTCATGGTGAGTCATGGGCGTTCTCCTTCGTTGAGGTCGAACACCACGCGCGGCTCCTCGCCATCGAGGCGTTCCACCCGCGCCCGGACCCGGGCGCCAATGGGCGGTGCATCGCAACCGGCAACAGTGCTCATCATGCGAAAGCCTTCGTCCAGGTCGACCAGCACGAGGTTGTAGTGGTGCTCCTTGTCGTAGACCACGCTGGACGAATAGAGCGTGCCCAGCCCTTGGCTGTCGCGCAGGCCCAGTTCCACCGAGCCGCAATGAGGGCAGCAGGGGCGCAGGTAGAAGACCGCCTGATCGCAGTCGTGGCAGTGCTGATAAGCCAGGGCACCCCGTGCCAGGCCTTCGAGATAGCGCTGGTACGGCGCCGGTTCGCGGACATCATTCATTATGGCTTCCTCCGGGGGGTGTCGTAGGTGGCGACGGCGGTTGCCGTCAGGACGTCCTGGCGCTGACCGTTGGCGGCTTCGCGCTGCACCAGCAGTTCACAGTTCACCTGCATGCAGTCGGGGCCTTCGGGGTCGATGGCGGTAACCCGGCCGCTGAGGATCAGGGTGTCGCCTGGCCAGACCTGGGAGACGTAGCGCACCGAGTACCTGCGCAGCGCCGCCAGGCCCAGCCAGGAAGTCGCGTAGGCCGAGAGGATCCCCGCCGTCAGCAGGCCATGGCCGAATACGCTGCGGTAGCCGGCGCGGTGGGCAAAGGTCTCGTCGTGGTGGATGGGATTGAAGTCGCCACCGGCGCCGGCGTAGCGAACGATGTCGGTTCGGGTGATCGGTCCGACACGGCGCACGGGGGCGGTGTCTCCGATCTGGAAACGAGGCGAAGCGTCGTGGTTTGTGCTGTTCATGTGGGCAGTACCTCGTGCTCGTCCATGGGCGGCGGCGGGGGCAGTTCGATGATGGTGCTGCGGGCGATCAGCGCCAGTTGATCGTGTTCGTCGTAGAAACCCGTCTCGCGTACGATCAGGGTCATCTCGCCCTTGGCGCCCCGCTTGCAGGTCACGTTGGCGATATGCGAGCGGACGGTGAATTCCTCGCCGGCCAGCACTGGTCGCAGGTATTCCCATTCATTGCCGCCTGCCAGTACGCGCTTGAGGTCGAGGTTGAGCGGGTTGCCTTCCTGCGGGGGTTGCCAGTGCATGGAGACGGTGCTGAAGGTCGGCGGTGCCGGTGGGGCGCAGAAGCCCTGCCGGCGCGCCGCCTCGGAGTCAAAGTAACAGGCATCGGTACAGAAGATCGCCTTGGCGAACTCGGCGATCTTGCCTTCCTCGACCTTGAAGCGGAACGAGGGAAACTGGTAACCGACCAGGGATTGATCTGCCATCGTGTTCACTCCTTCAGTGCGCCGGCCCGGATGACCCGGCCAGCACCACCAGTGCGTCGGCGGCGAAGACCTTGCCGTCGTCGACCCGGATCGGGTTGATGTCGATTTCGCTGACCTCCTCGAGCTCCAGGGCCAGGTTGCCGACGCCCATCATGATGGCGGCGATCTGCGTCTGTTCCTCGGCGCTGAGGCCACGCCGCCCCTGGACCAGGCGACCCTGGAGCAGTTTTCCGAGCGCGACGCGGGCGGTATCGAGCCCGAACGGCGGGCGCAACAGCGTGGTTTCCGCCAGCTGCTCGACAAGTACGCCACCCAGGCCTACCGCCACCATGGGGCCGAACACCGGGTCGCGCTGCAAGCCACAGGTCAGTTCCATGCGTGCGGGTACCATCTCCTGCACCAGCACGCCGTCGAGGACGGCATGGGGCGCCCGGCGCCGCACTTCGTCGAGCATGTCTCCATAGGCTTCACGCACCGCGTCCGGGCCCTGCAGACCGAGGCGGATGGCGCCCACGTCGGACTTGTGCGGCAGTTGAAAGGACATGACCTTGAGCACCACCTTGCCGCCGATGCGCGTTGCCGCCGCGATGGCGTCCTCCTCGCTGTGTACCCACTCTTCACGGGTGATGGGAATGCCGTACTCGGCGAACAAGCGCTTACCCTGGGCCTCCATCAGCACCTGCTCCCCCTGGGGCAACTGCAGGTGCTGCCGCGCGCGCCGGGCACGTTCGGCATCGGGTTCCTGGGCGTGGTCCGCCGCGAGGGACTGTCGCGAGGAGAAACGCTGCAGGGCGGCGAGTGAGCGGGCGATCCGCTGCGGATCGGTGTAGGTCGGCACGCCAGCCTGCTTCAAGGGCTCCACAAGGTCGGTGGACAGCACAGCCATGGGTTTGTCGGTGCGCTGGTAGAGCGCGGCCAGTTCCCTGGCTGCCTCGGTGGCGCGAGCCCAGGTGACCGTGGTGAGCATGTCGACCGAAGGACTCTGGGCGACCAGGTTCTGCAGTGCAAATAGTGACTCCTGCTTCACCGCTGCGGTGGTGTCTATGGGGTTGGCCACGCTGCCGAAGAAGGGTGTATGCAGCACACTGAGCATCTGTGCCTGTTCCGCTTCGGGGAAGGTCGGGATATCCAGGCCGTTGAGACTGGCTTCGTCGGCCAGCAATACGCCGGTGCCGCCGGAGGCAGTCATGATCGCCAGGCGTTTGCCGGACGCCCGGCGACCGTCCTGGAAGATCATGCCCAGATCGAGCATCTCCTCCAGACTGTGAGCCACGATCACGCCGTACTGACGACAGACTGCATCGAATACATCGACGGCACCGACCACCGACGCGGTGTGGCTCATGGCGGCCTTGGCCGCAGCTTCGGAGCGCCCCGCCTTGAGGACCACCAGTGGCTTGTCGAGCGCCTGGGCGCGCCGGGCCGCTTCTATGAATACCTCCGGGTCACGCAGGGTCTCACTGAACGCCAGAAGCACACGAACTTCCGGTCGCTCCACGAGGTAGCGCAAAACGGCCGCGACGTTCACGTCCAGCTCGTTGCCGGTACTGACGAACCAGCCAAGGCGCAGGCCGGTGAGCAGTCCCTTGGTGGTCAGGTAGGAGCCAAAGCCACCGCTCTGGGAAACCAGCGCCACACCGCCGCCCGGCGGCAAAGGTTCGTCCGGGGTCAGGGCGAAGTTGGCCATGACGCCCCCGGCGATGTTCAGGTAGCCGATGCAGTTCGGACCAATCACCCGCACGCCGCCAGCCTTGGCCAGTTCTGCGATGCGCTGCTGCAGGGCGGTCCCTTCGGCACCGGCTTCGGCGAAGCCGGAGGAGAGTAGCGCGACGCCACCCACGCCCTTGGCCACGGCCTGCTCCATGATGCCTTCGACGGCCTGGCAGGCCACCGCGATGACCACCAGGTCCACGGTTCCCGGTACATCGTGCAGGCTGGCGTAGGCAGGGCTGCCCTGGACGCTGTCGTCCTTGGGATGGATCGGGTAGAGCGCGCCGCCGAAGGAGCGCTTGAGGTTGGCGAACAGCAGGCCGCCGATGCTGTAGAGGTTGTTGGAGGCGCCAACCAGGGCGATGGAGCGAGGTGCCATCAGGCGATCGAGATCGGAAGCTGCGGTGTCGATACGAGTCATTGTCGTTGTCCTGTTCCGTGGTGGTTTGCGCGCTTAGCGCACCATCATCGAGCCGCCATCCACCGACAGAACCTGGCCGGTGACGTAGGAGGACTCTTCGCTGACGAGATAGAGGAAGGCCGGGGCTATCTCCTCAGGCTCCGCCGAGCGCCTCAGCGGGTGCTGTTTGAGCGCTGCCGCATGGGCTTCGGCGAATTTCGGGTCGTTCATGATGGTCTTGGTCATCTCGGTGGCCGCCGCCGGAGCGATGGCATTGACCAGGATGTTGTACTTGCCCAGCTCGCGGGCGGCGGTGCGCACCATGCCGAGCATCGCGGACTTGGCCGCGGCGTAGTTGATCTGGCCAATGGAGCCGTTCTGCGCAGTGGAGGAAGTGACGAAGACGATGCGCCCCCACTGGCGTTCGATCATGTCGTGGACCACCGCCTGCAGCCAGTAGAAGGAACCGTGCATGTGCACATCGATCACCTGGTGCCACTCGGCGCCGGTCATCTTGTGCAGCATGGCCGGACGGGTGATGCCAGCGTTGTTCACCAGGATATCGATGGGGCCGAGCTCGGCCTTGATGATGGCGGCGGCGGCGTTGACGTCGACCTGGTTGGCAATGTCGCAGCGCACGAACAGGGCTTTGCCGCCCTCGGCATGGATCAGCGCGGCGGTTTCTTCACCGCCACTGACGTTGATGTCGACTATGGCCACGCTGGCGCCTTGCGCCGCATAGCAGCGGGCCACGGCGCGACCGATTCCTTGTGAAGCGCCGGTGATTACGGCGACGCGATTGTTCAAGCGCATGATGGGGCTCCTTGTGGTCAGCGCGGCATGTCGAGCATGCGGGCGAGGATGTTCTTCTGGATTTGCGAGGACCCGCCGTAGACGCTGACCGGGCGCGAGGTGAAGTACTCGGCCAGCCAGCGGGGGGCATTGCCGGTCAGGGCGTCGGCGCCAAGTACGTCGAGCGCGACATGCATGGTGTACTGGGCGGCCTTGGACCAGAGCAGCTTGCCCACTGAGCCTTCCGGCCCGGGATCGCGTCCGGCCAGGCGCAGCGACAGTTGCTGCGCCACGTTCAGGCTCAGCGCTTCGATGTCCACATGGGCGCGCGCCAGCTTATGGCGGGTGCTGGTATCGGCGAGCAGGCCGCGCTCGGCGGCGATCTGTTCGATTTCGCGCAGTTGGCGACGCAGCGCTGAAATGGAGCCGGTGTCCGAAGCGCCACGTTCGTAGGACACCGTCGTCATCGCGATGCGCCAGCCGTCGCCCGGCGCGCCGATGCGCTGGCTCGCGGGAATGCGCACATCATCGAAGAACACCTCGGCGGTTTCCGGTTCGCCGCTGTGCAATACGATCGGCTTGACGGTGATGCCGGGAGCATCGAGCGGGGTCAGCAGGCAAGAGATGCCCTTGTGCTTGGCCGAGTTGCTGTCGGTGCGTGCCAGCAGCAGGCACCAGTCGGCCTGCAGTGCGCCGCTGGTCCACATTTTCTGGCCGTTGACGACGTAGTGGTCGCCGTCCTGCTCGGCGCGGGTGCGCAGCGAGGCCAGGTCGGAGCCGGCACCGGGTTCGCTGAAGCCCTGGCACCACTGCACCTCACCACTGAGCAGGGTGGGCAGAAAGTGTTGCTTCTGCTCTTCGGTACCGTAGGTGAAGATCGCCCGCCCAAGGTAGTTCACCATCGCCGGCAGGCGAGGGGAATCGGCGCGGCCCGCTTCGTCATTGAGAATGGCGTCGAAAGTTGCGGACAGCCCCTGGCCACCGTACTCCTTCGGCCAGTTCAGGCCGATGTAGCCGCTGGCGTAGAGTGCCTTGTGCCAGCTCTTGCTCAGCGCGCGCAGGCCTTGCGGGTCGGTGACTTCGCGCCAGTTGGCGGGAGTGTTGTGCTTGAACCATTCGCGCAGTTCGAGGCGGAATCCGGCCTCTTCGGGGGTATCTCGGTAGTCCATTCAGCGTGCTCCCAGTCGGGCGTCGGCGATCTGCTGCAATTGATGGGACTCGCCGCCGAACAGTCGGGCGTCGAGCAGGGCGCGGCGGGTGTAGACGTGGGCGATGTGCTCCCAGGTTTGGCCGATGCCGCCGTAGACCTGCATCACCGCTTCGGTCACCGGCAGTGCTACGGAAGAGGCGTAGGCCTTGGCGGTGCGTGCGGCCAGCAGTGCCTCGTCGGCGTCCAGTTGGTCCACCGTCCAGGCGGCGTAGCAGGTAATGCTGTGGGCGGCTTGGGCCTGGACGAGCATTTCCGCGCACAGGTGCTGGATGGCCTGGAAGCTGCCGATCAGTGCCCCGTACTGCACGCGCTCCTTGGTGTAGGCCACTGCACCGGCATGGGCGCCGTTGAGTGCGCCGACGATGTCCGCCGCCACAGTGGTCAGGGCCAGGGCGTACCAGCGTTTGAGGGCGTCGGCGTCTATCGGTTGGCCGAGCACCTGCGCTGCGCCATGCGCAGTGCGAAGGTGCAATACGGCGCGGGTCAGGTCGGCCGCGTCGTGGCCCGCAGCAAAACCCTGTTGCAGGCTGATACGCACCAGGCGGCCATCGGCCAGGCCCAGGGCATAGTCGGCGCCTTCGCAATCCCAGGCGATGCAGCCGACTTCGTCGGGGGCGGCCAGACGCTCCAGAGTGCGGTCCAGCAGCAGCGCATAGCGGGTTTCACCGGCGGCGAGTTCTTCGATCAGTTCGTACGGGGCGTCTGCCTGGGCGAGCAGCTCGCTGGCCAGTACCGCAGAGGCGAAGGGTTGGGGAACCAGGGTTTCGCCCAAGGCCTGGGCGGCGATCATGACTTCCACGCCGGAGGCGAGGGGCGTGCCGTTGTCACGCATGCGCAGGCCGAGCAGGCCCACTTCGGTGAGCTTCTGCCAGTCCCGTTGGGCGTCGCGGGTCTGGAGATCATGCGGGTTGGCGATGCCAATGGACTGCGCCAGGCGTTTGGCTGAGTTTTCAAACATCTGCTGTTCGTCGTTGAATAGCGCGAGCACGGGTGGGCTCCTTCTTTGAGTCGTGGATGGGTCGACTGCGAGGTATCTGGTACTTGTTGCCCATGCCGGACTCATTTTTCATGAGCCCCGGCCTGGGTGTCATGCCGCAAACGCAGTACTAGACGCGGGCCACAGACGGCGTGGCGGCTGCAAGCTGCGTGGAGCGGGCAATGTGGTTGGCCGCGCGGTAGCCGAATGTGAGAGCGGGGCCGAGTGTGCCGCCCGCGCCGGGGTAGGAGTCCGCCGTCACCGCGCCCGAGGCGTTGCCGATGGCGTAGAGGCCGGGGATCGGACGACCCTCTACGTCCAGTACGTTGGCGTCGCGATCGACTTTCAGGCCGCCCTTGGTGCCGAGGTCGCCGAGGTCGACGCGAATGGCGTAATAGGGCGCCCGGTCGAGCGCGCCCAAGCTCGGATTCGGCTGGTGCCGGGGGTCGCAGTAGAAGCGGTCGAAGCTGTGGTGACCGCGATTGAAATCGAGGTCGACGCCGGTCTTGGTGTAATCGTTGAAGACCGACACTGTATCTTCCAGGGTGGCGGGGTCGATAGCGATCTTGAGGGCCAGTTCGCCAATGGAACCGGCGCGGTAGAGCACACTGTCCCACCACTCGGGAGGCAGGCTTGCGTCCGGCATGATCGAGCCGGGCATGATCCGGCCGAGGATGTTCTTCTTGCGATAGTTGGCATCGAAGATGAACCAGCAGGGTGTGTTTGCGCCGGTGCTGGCGCCGTCCTTGATCATCGCGTGGCCGAAGTCGTTATAGGACATGGCCTCGTTGGCGAAGCGCCTGCCCTGGCGATTGACGCAGAGGCTGTGGGCATAGCTGCGTTCGATGAAAAGCGCGCTGCGCATGTTCACGTTCGGTGTGTCCGCCGCCGGGATGCGTACGGTCGGCGCCCACCAGGCTTCGTGGAGGAACTCGGTGTCCGCGCCGATGTTCTGGCCGGCAATCAGCGCATCGCCGGTGTTGTTGTGCATGGGCGTCACGCTCCACTCCACCCGTGTCTGGACCGGCAGGTGGGCGGTGCGCAGCGGCTGGCTCTGTTCGAAACCGCCGGATGCGACGATCACCGCCTGGTTGGCAAGGATGCGGTACTCGTTGCAGTCCTGGCTGACGACCGCTCCCTGGACGACACCATTCTCGACAATGAAATGCTCCAGGCGGGTGTTGAGCAGCAGCTCAACCCCGCGTTCCTGCAGACCGATGCGCAGACCGGCGATGAGGGCGCTGCCCATGGTGACGCGTCGGTCACGGCGGGTCTTCAGGCGCCAGCCGATGTCCGACCAGTAGTTCCAGATCAGCGAGAAGATCTTGCGCTTCCAGCCCGTGGCGCGGGCGCCCAGCAATTGGCCGTCGTAGTAGTCCAGAGCGATGCGACCGAACAGTTTGGCGCCCATGTCGGCTTCACGCAGGGCGAAGAAGTCATCTCCCAGCACTCCGGCATCCACCGGCTCGACGAACATGGTGCGGCCGTTGTCCGAGGCGCCCGGCAGGTGCTGACAGTAATCGGCGTAGCCGGTGACGGCGTTGTACTTCACCCCGATCTGCTGGCGCATGTACTCGACCATTTCCGGTGCCGAGTCGAGATAGGCACGAAGCTTCCCTTCCGGGACCCGGCCCTTGGTGCAGGCCCTGAAGTAGGTCAGCGCCTGTTCGTAGTTGTCCAGCCCCTGGATTCCTGAGTTGTTGGGGATCCAGATGCCGCCCCCGGACAACGCGGAGGTACCGCCGTAGCGATCACTCTTCTCAATGACGATGACCTTCAGTCCGAGGTCATGGGCACGGTTGGCGGCGAGCAGGGCGCCCGCCCCGGAACCGACCACCAGGACCGCGCAGTGCTTGTCCTCGACGAATGCATTCATGGCATGCGATCTCCGTTGTCACGCGCCAGCGGGGGCGCTTTCCTGTTCTGGGGAGCGAAGGCCGCCGCCGGTTTTCGGTGGCGCTGCTTCGATGCACATAGGTTGATCGCGATGCCGCTACGTAATCATCAACCGTATGCAGTAGATGAGCTCATTCGTTGAGCACGATGCAGACATGAGGGGAGAATTTATTTTATTGGCTACTGCAAACGGTTGATGTTGGCGCTGGGTCGTTGTGTTGAAACTGGCTCCGAAGTCGCGGCCCGGGGAACCGGCCAGGGCTGTCATCAGGACAAGTTGAACAAAAAACAAAACCAGACTTGGACTTGCGGAGCACAACATGCACAAGACAGAGAAGGCTGCGACCCATGGTGGTCGCAGGCTATTGGCGCCGATGCTGTTGCTCGGTGCAGTGGCCAGCCCCTTGGCCCATGCCATATCCATCGATACCGGCAATCCCGACCTGCAGATCAACTGGACCACGGACTTGCGTCTTGGGCTTGGGTGGCGCGCGGAGTCGATCGACTCGCATATCGGCGACGATCCCACCAACCAACAGTCTGATTACTCCACCCACAGCGGCGATATGTGGAAGCGTCGCCTCGATGTGCTGACCGAGATGGACGTCATCTACAAGGGCGATTATGGCGTTCGCGTCAGTGCCACGGGTTGGTACGACAACGCTTACGACGATCATGACCTGAAGGGCAATCCCGACCTGCCAGGGATCTCCGCTTACGCCGATGGCAAGCTTTCGCGGCAGGCGCAGCGATACTACAACGGCCCGTCTGGCGAGATTCTCGACGCATTCGTGTTCGGTACCTTCAATCTGGGCAGCATCCCTGTGTCGGTGAAGGCAGGCCAGTACGCGCTGATTTGGGGTGTATCCCAGGTCAATGGCAGTGACGCGATTTCCTGGAGCCAGCAGCCGGCCAACTTCCAGAAGGGTGCGGAAATCCCCGGAGCTTCGCCGAAGGAACTGGCTTTGCCGCTGCCGCAGCTGTCTTTCCAGAGCCAACTGAGTGACACGGTCTCCCTGTCCGGCTACTACCATCTGGATTGGAAGCCGAACCGGCAGAGCGAAGGCGGTACCTTCCTGGGCGGACCAGACTTTTTGTATGACGACGATGGCCGGATTTTTGTGGCTTCCGTGCCCGGCTTCGGCAATATCTACATCAACCAGGGCAACATCATCGAACCTGATGACAAGCAGAAGGGCAATTTTGGCATGCAGTTGAGCCTGAGCCCGGACTGGTACGGCGGCACCGTCGGTCTGGTGTATCGCCACCTGGATGAGATGCAGCCGTGGCCGGTCAATTTCGCGGTTGACCCGAGCGAAATCACTGGCCTGCGCTTCCACCAGGTGTACAACCGTGGTGTCGACCTTTTCGGCGCCTTCACCAACTTCAGTTGGCAGGACATCAGCTGGGGGGCAGAGGTTTCCTATCGCCGTGGCACTGCGCTGGATAGCACCGGGGGGCCGCTGCCAGATGGCAGCCTCGACGGTGCGACCGGCAATACCTGGCATGCCCTGTTCAATACCCAGGCGTCGATGCCGGTGTTGCCGCTGTACGACACCGGGGTCGTGGTTGCGGAACTCTCCTACACCTATCTGGACAAGGTGACACACAATAAAGCTGTGTTCAGCGAGTGTGCCGACGACCTGGACGGCCCTGGCTGCGGCAGTCGCGACGCCAGCAGCTTCTCGTTGATCCTGCTGCCAACCTGGTTGCAGGTACTGCCCGGCGTCGACCTGACCGGCAACCTGACCTTGGCCGGCTACGGCCTGCATGGCAATTCACCGGTCCCGACGGGGTCTGCGCAGCGCGCGTATGCCTGGTCGACCGGCGTCACTGCCGACATCAACATGCGGTACAAGGTTGGCCTCCTCTACTCGGATGCCGGAGATGCCGAAGAGCGCCTCGGTGCGATGGGCAGTACGGACCGCGGTCGTATCACCCTGACTTTCCAAACCAGTCTGTAAGGTCCTTGCGCCCCGACGGGGCGGGAGGGGTTGCGCGTGCTCGTGGGGGCGCGCCCAAAGAGGAGAAAAAGATGAAAATCAGTCAAGTCGCCTTGTCATTTGCGTTGTCCCTGCCGCTGTCGATGTCTGCTCTGGCCACTGTTTCCACCGAGGAAGCCGCGCAGCTCGGTGGTGACAAACTGACCGGTATCGGCGCCGAGCGGGCGGGAAGTGCCGATGGCAGCATTCCGGCCTGGACGCCGAACTGGAAGGGGCCGAACATGCCCCAGGAGGGCGGGATCTACCCCGATCCCTTTCCCGGCGAAAAACCGCAGTACAGCATCAGCGCGGCCAACATGGCGCAGTATGCGGACAAGCTCAGCGAAGGCACCAAAGCTCTGCTCTCCCGCTGGCCGGACTTCAAGGTCGAGGTCTATAAGAGTCATCGGGTAGTCGACTTCCCCGATTGGCTGAAGGCAGACACCGCCAAAAACGCCACCCGCGTGCAGAACACGAGCGACGGTTCCGATCTGAACGGCGCCATGGGGGGCTATCCGTTCCCGATTCCCAAGAGCGGCGCCGAGGTGATCTGGAATCACAATCTGCGCTACTACGGACCGGCCTATCGCTCCACGTTCTCGGGTTATCTGATCGACTCGTCGGGTAATCGCATCATGACCCATGAGTTGGAGAACTATACGGAGTCGCCTTATCACGAGCGCCCGGATGAACCGGCCCAGTACTTCCAGCGTCGTCTGAGCACCTATATCGGTCCGCCGCGCAGCGTGGGTGAAAAGTCGCTCAACTATATGGTGACGAACTTCAAGAAGGATGGGCGCAACAAGAACTGGATCTACAACCAGGGGCAGCGTCGTGTGCGCCTGACTCCGGACTTCGGCTACGACATCCCGATGGCCATGGCCGGCGGGGCGTATTTTTTCGACGAGCTCGGGATGTGGGAGGGGCAACTGGACCGCTTCGATTTCAAGCTGGTTGGCAAGAAAGAGATGCTGGTTCCGTACAACAACTACAAGTTCATCATGCATAGCTCGCCCGAGCAGGCCTATGGCAAGCAGTTTGCCAACCCTGATCTGGTTCGCTGGGAACCCCATCGTGTCTGGGTAGTAGAGGCGACGCTGAAGCCGGGAATGCGCCATGCACAGAGCAAGAAGGTGTTCTACGTGGATGAGGACAGCTGGTCGATCGTTCTCTACGAGGGCTACGACCAGGCCGGGAAGATGATGCGTTCCGCCCAGGGCCTCCTGACCTACGACTGGAATACCAAGTCCGTGCCTAACACGCCCATGATCATCTACGATCTGGGAAAGGGGCAGTACGGCAGCTCCATGCATCTGGCGGGTAGTACTGGTTACGTTCGTATTCCGCGTTGGCCCAACAGCAAGATGACACCGGATTCCATGGCGGGCAGCGGCATTCGTTGAATGCGCGGTGGCATCGACATCCGGTGCCACACCCCGTCACCTTCTCAGCGACACCGGCCGGTGTCGCTTTTTTATGTGCGCCGCCTGGCCGGGCTCATCGTATCTACCCGTATCGCGGGCCTGCGCCTGGACGGTCTTTCCAGTTTCCATGCGCCCGGTTGACCAATACGCGTTTTTTTTCAAGGCCTACTACAGATGGGGCATGCCGGGCAGCAGGTTTTTCCCGAGACTGAAGTCATGCCTGACCGGGCTGTCGCCGGGTCAAAGGGCAAAGCAGCAAGCTGAACAATAACAACAGCAGACTTGATCTTGCGGAGAACAACATGTGTGCAATGAGGACTGCCTTTGCCAGTTCGGCTATCACCTCAACTGGCCTGAAGCTGGCGTCAGGGGCAATGCTGGCACTGGCATTATCCCTGTCCGCGCTCTCCGTAACCGCCAAGAGCTTCGTCGATCCCCTTGATCAGCCGGCCAGTACGGTGCTCCAGGCCGCGCACAAGCCCCTGCGGGATATCGTCAATACCGGCAAGCGCCTGATCGCGGTCGGCGACAACGGGCTGATCATTTTTTCCGACGACCAGGCAAGCACTTGGCGCCAGGCGCAGGTCCCGGTCAGCGTCGACTTCAATGCGGTGCATTTCGCCGACGAGCAGCACGGCTGGGCGGTCGGCCACGGCGCAGTCATCCTCCACAGCAGCGACGGCGGCGAGACCTGGACGAAGCAGCTCGACGGGCGCCAGCTCGAGACCCTGGTTGTCGATTACTTCAAGAACAAGTCGGGCCTGGAGCCTGCGCAAGCCGAAAGCTACCTGTCCGCAATCCTCTCCATGAGCCGGCCGGGACCCGGCCAGTTCTTCATGGGCGTGTGGTTCGACGAGTCTGGCAACAATGGCTTTGCCGTCGGCCCCTTTGGTCTGATCGTCGGCAGCCACGATGGCGGCAAGACCTGGCAGCCCTGGAATACCCGGATCGACAACAACGACCTGCTGCACCTGACCGCCATCGGCGAGGTGGGCGGGCGACTGTTCATCACCGGCGAGCGTGGTCATGTCTGGAGCCTGGAACCCGGCACGGGTCGCTTCAGCGCTCTGCAGACAGGTTACGAGGGCACCCTGTTCGGTATCACCGGTGGTCAGGGGGCGCTGTTGGCCTATGGGCTGCGCGGCCATGTGTTCCGCAGTGCCGATGAGGGGCACACCTGGTCCCCGGTGAAGAGTGATTTAACTACCGGGGTGGTCGCCGGTGCCGCCCTGTCAGGTCGAGGAGTGGTGCTGATCAGCCAGTCCGCACAGGTGGCCATGAGCCGCGATCAAGGGGGCACTTTCACGCCACTCGACATCCAGCGCCCAAGCCTGTTTTCCGGGGTGGTGGGGGTGTCCGACCACCAGTTGGCACTGGTCGGCCTGAATGGCGTCACCACCATGAATCTCAAGTAGAGCCGGGCCGGAAGGGGAGCTCGTGCTCAATCGGGCCTGACTCAGAGGAAAGACAAAATGGCCAATTCCCAGGATAACAATGCGACACCGGTAATGCAGGATCGCGCTCAGTTCGATGTCCGCTCCGGAAATTTCATCGAGCGACTGATCTTCAACAATCGCCTGTTCTTCGTGTTGCTGTGTTTCATTCTCACGGTGCTGCTGGGCTACAAGGCCACCGACCTGCGCATCAACGCGAGCTTCGAGCGAATGATGCCGAGCTCCCATGAGTTCATCCGCAACTACCTGAACAACAAGATAGACCTCGCGGCATTGGGCAACTCCGTACGCGTCATGGTGGAGAACCCGCGCGGGACCATCTATGACCCCGCCTACCTGCAGGCGCTCCAGGAAATCAACGACAAGATCAACCTGGCGCCCGGGGTTGATCGCGCCTGGATGCGTTCGCTGTGGATGCCGGCGGTACGCTGGAACGAGGTCACCGAGGTTGGCATGGAAGGCGGCCCGGTCATGCCTAACGACTACGACGGTTCGCCTGAGCAGCTGCAGCAGCTGCAGGCGAACGTGTTGCGTGGCAACCTGATCGGCGACCTGGTGTCCCTGGACATGCGCTCCTCGGTAATCCAGGTGCCATTGATAGACAAGGATCCGGTCACCGGTGCCGCGTTTGACTACCGGCAGTTCGCGACCTTCCTGGAGAAAGAGATTCGTGGGCAGTACGAGGTGCCCGGTGCCGATGGCCAGCCCAAGGTGCGCGTCCATATCATCGGCTTCGCCAAACTGGTGGGCGACCTGATCGACGGACTGACGCTGGTCATGGGCTTCTTCGCCGCCTCAGCCGTGATCGTGGCGCTGATCATCTTTGGCTACACCCACTGCCTGCGCAGCACATTGCTGCTGCTGATGGCTTCGCTCAGCAGCGTGGTCTGGCTGCTCGGTCTGATGCAGCTGCTGGGTTACCAGATCGATCCTTACTCCATCCTGGTACCGTTCCTGATCTTCGCTATCGGTATGTCCCATGGCGCCCAGAAGATGAACGGAATCATGCAGGACATCGGCCGTGGCACCGACAAGTACGTGGCCGCCCGCTATACCTTCCGCCGCCTGTTCATCGCCGGGCTGTCGGCTCTGCTGGCCAACGTCTTCGGCTTCGCCGTCCTGATGGTGATCGACATCCCGGTGATCCGCGACCTGGCCATTACCACTAGCATCGGAGTCTGCGTGCTGATTTTCACGCAGCTGATCATGGTGCCGGTGATGCTCTCCTACCTGGGCGTCAGCCAGTCGGCGGCACGGCGCAGCGTACGCAACGAAGTCGAGGGCGCGCGAGCAGGCAGTGGCCGGTTCTTCGAAGCCATCGGCACGCGGCTGGTGAAATGCACCAGACCGGGACATGCCCATGTGCTGGTGCTGCTGTCGCTGCTGGTGGGTATCGGCGCTTATCAGGTGCGTTCCGGGCTGCAGATCGGCGATCTGGATGCCGGGGCACCGGAGCTTCGTCCCGAGTCTCGTTACAACCGTGACGTGGCGTTCTTCAACCAGAGTTTTGGCCGCTCCACCGATCAGTTCGCCGTGATCGTCAAGACCAGGCCGGGCGGCTGCTCCACCTTCGAGACCCTGACCGAGCTCGACCGCCTCGCCCAGATGTTGCGCGACGTACCCGGCGTGCAGTCGGTCGCCAGCCTGGCCAGTTCCGTGCGCTTCATCAATGCCAGCTACGGCGAGGCGAACCCGAAGTGGATGAGCATCCCGCGCCAGGATGAAGTGGCGGCACAGGCCTCACAGATCGCATCCGTGCAATCGCCGGAGCTGGCCAACTTCAGCTGTTCTGTATCGCCGGTCATCGCCTATCTGTCCGACCACCGCGCCGGGACGCTGCAGGGCGTGGTGGACGCCGTAAAAACCTTTGCAGAGAAACACAACAGCGACGACCGCCAGTTCCTGCTGGCGGCGGGTCCTGCAGGCATCGAAGCCGCGACCAATCAGGTCGTTGCCGATGCCAGCCTGACGGTACTGCTGTTGCTCTACGCTTCGGTGGTGCTGCTCTGCCTGATCGCTTTCCGCAGCTGGCGCGCTGTGCTGGTGGCGCTGATACCGCTGATCATCACTTCGCTGCTGTGCGAAGCACTCATGGTGGTAATGGGGATCGGTGTGAAGATCGCGACCTTGCCGGTCATTGCCCTGGGGGTGGGCGCCGGCGTGGATTATGCCCTCTACCTGATCAGCGTGCAGCTGACCCTGCAACGGCGCGGTGCGAGTCTGGAAGAGGCCTATGCCGGCGCCCTGCGCTTTACTGGCAAGGTAGTCGCACTGGTCGGTTTGACACTGGCGACCGGTGTGCTGACCTGGGTGTTCTCGCCGATCAAGTTCCAGGCCGACATGGGCATCCTGCTGACCTTCATGTTTCTCTGGAACATGCTCGGGGTTCTCGTGCTGACTCCGGCGCTGTCGTACTTCCTGCTGCGTGGTGAGACTCGCCAGCCGGCGGTCGACAAGGTTGCAGAGCAGGCCTTAGCTGACGCGGAACGATCCGCACAGTCCCTCAAGGAAGCGGGGCGTCAGTCGGCCTTGACCGGCCGCTAGCAAGACGTTTCGCAACCGGTGGGCGATGTCGCTCCCCGGGCAAAGTCAACAATGACAATAATGACAATAAGGTACCTGTTATGACCCTTGCATCTCGCTTCCAGAACAAGAACATCATCGTTACCGGCGGTGCGTCCGGCATTGGCCGGGCGACCGTGATCCGCCTGGTGTCCGAAGGGGGCACGGTGCTTGCCGTTGACCTCGACGAGGCCGGCCTGCAGGAAACCCTGGCGCAGGCCAATGCGCTGGAGAAGGGTGGCCGGGCGTTCGCGGCAAGGCTGTCGATCACCGACGAACAGGCGGTGCGCAGCACGGTGCAGAACTTCGCCCAGGAACACGGCAGTCTGGATGTGCTGGTCAACATGGCGGGGGTGCTGTGCTCCACGCATACCACCGACACCTCCTTCGAAGACTTCATGCGGGTCGTCCAGACCAACCTGGGCGGTACCTTCCTCTTCTGCCGTGAAGCCTTGCCCTTCCTGCTGGAAAGCAAGGGCAACATCGTCAACGCGGCCTCCACCTCGGCCTTCTTCGGCCATGCCTACATGGCCGCCTATTCGGCCAGCAAGGGCGGTGTGGCAGCGCTGACCCAGGCGCTCGCGCGCGAGTACATCAAGCGTGGTGTACGCGTTAACGCCGTGGCGCCGGGCGGGATTGCCACGCCTATGGTGGCGGCTCAGGCGCAGAGCTTCCCGCCCGGAGCCGATCTCTCCCTGTACATGCACCTGACTCGCCCGGATCGAAAACTGGGTGAGCCTCAGGAGGTGGCGGGTGCGATTGCCATGCTGGCGTCTGCCGACGGCGCTTTCGTCAATGGGGCGATCCTGCGAATCGATGGCGGCACTCACGGTTGATGGGGGTGCAGCATGGCAGTCGCAATCTCGCCATTCTCGCCCCTGAGCAATCGCCGCCGCGACCAATATGGCGGCAGCACCGAGGGCCGCAGTCGCTTCCCGGTCATGGTCCTGCGCAGGGTCAAGGATGCAGTCGGCGGCCGCCTCGCCGTGGGTTGCAAGGGCAGCCGCCAGGCAGGTGATCGACGAGGGCTTTGAGCTGATCGCCTTGGCCAGGGCCCTCATTCATGATCCCGCCTTCGTCAACAAGCTGGCCAGTGGTGAGCTGACTCAGTCCGGTTGCACCAGTTGCAATCGTTGCATCATGGGTATCTATGACCCCCAACGGAGTGCGCTGTGTGCTGAACGCACCGAATGACCCGACCCTGGCGAGGCGACCAGCGGCAGATTGACCATAGGATCAGTTAGGCGTAAATAATTTCAAACTAACAAAAAAAATAACAGGAGGTTAATGAGATGCATGCCGTGAAAATGCCTCGTGCAGGCGCAAGCTCCAGACTCAACCTGATTGAAATTTTGAACACTCTTCCCTCTACCATACCCCGCCCGGAGCTGGCCGCGCTGACGGCCGAGGACCTGGCTGTCGAAGCCGCGCTCGGGACTGTCGACCAGAGTCGCATGATCCTCTCGATCTACCAGGGGGTACTGGGTCGAGAGCCCTGGCGCGAAACGACCCAGCACCTGGGCGCCTATATGTCGTCCACTGCGATCATGGTGATTCGGCCATCTTCCAGCACGGATCTTGGCTTTCTGGTCTGCCATCCCCGCCATCCGGAAATCGAGCATGCCTATCGTGCCCATTTCTGGACTCAGGATCCGTTTCTCGAGATACCCATCGATCAGGTGCTCACTATCGATGAGCACCTCGGGGCGGACAATTGGCTTTCCTCGGAGTTCTATCAGCGCATCATCGGCGAGGGCGGAGCGCGTTACGGTCTGGGCATCAACATAGTCTCCGAGAATGGCACCTTGTGCCGTATCCGCCTGTACCGCCTGCCCGAGCAACCCGCGTTCACCCAGGTGGACAAGGATCGCCTGCGCGAGCTGGTTGCTCATTTCCGGAAGGCGTTGAGCCTGGCGGCCCGGCTCGAGTGCCAAGCGACGCAGAGCGAGTTGTACGAAGGGGCACTGGACCGGCTGCACATTGGTGCGATCGTGCTCGACGAGAATCAAAAGGTGCTGCGCTGCAACCATGTCGCCCAGTCGCTGCTCAATGACAGCGATGGCCTGAAGCGGGCGGGAAATGGTGTGGAAGCCTACTACCGCAACGAGCGCAGCATGCTCCAGGAACTCATCAACTCGGCGGGCCCGGCGGCGCAGGTGATGTCCATCTCCCGGGCTTCCGGCAAACGCAAGCTGGGGCTGGTGGTCAGGAGCATCCCCCTGCGCGAGGGGTCCGAAGGCAAATGTCGCCCGGCCTGGATGATCTTCGTCTGCGACCCGGATGCACAAACCACGGCGCCGCGTGAAATCATGCGCCAGGTGTTCGAGTTCACCCCCGCCGAAGCGAACCTGGCGATGGAGCTGGCCAACGGGCTGTCGCTGGACGAGGCGGCAGAGTTGCTGGGTATCCGGCGTAACACCGCGCGCACGCACCTGCGCGCGATCTTCGCCAAGGCCGGGGTGACTCGGCAGGCGGAGCTGGTCAGGCTGGTGCTCAATGGGGTGATCTGCCTTTCGACTCCCAGCCCGGCGGGCTAGCGGGTAGACGGGGGCGGCACGGCGTCAACTTCGGCCCGCGCCCGCCTGCATACAACCACTTGCAACATCGGCAAGGATGCGGTGCGCGCTGACGCGCACCGCTGCCGTGACCAACCCCTTCATCTCGTAAATCCCGTCCCCGAGGTTATCGGCCAGCAGGGCTTCCCTGTCCGGTTGGCAGCCGCCGTCGATGAACTGCTCCTGGCATTGCCCGGTGGCTTTTCGCAGCGAACTAAATTTGAACGTCTACTGCATGCGGATCATGCGGAGCGCGCGGTTGCCGCAGCATAGTCAGGCCATATCAACATGTGGAGAACGGTTATGTCCTTGCAACCAGAAACTTCTCGATCGCCGATTCCGGTGGGCCATTTCATCGAGGTGGGTGATGCCTATCGCCTGCATTGTCACGAAGTTGGCCAGGCCTCGGCGGAGCGCCCGACGCTGGTCTTCCTGCACGGCAGTGGTCCAGGCGCGAGCGGTTACAGCAACTTCCACCTGAATTTCCCGTTCTTCGCCGAACAGGGCTTTCATGTGCTGATCCCGGATTACCTGGGTTACGGGCTTTCGGACAAGCCGCAAGACATCCACTACACCTCCACCTTGCAAGTGGAGTTGCTGCACGAGCTGCTGAGCAAGAAGAACGTGACCCGTGCGGTGCTGATCGGCAACTCCATGGGGGGTGCCATCGCCTTCCAGTACGGCCTGACCTACCCGCAGCAGATCAGCAAACTCGTGGTGATGGGCCCGGGCGGGGTCGAGGAGCCTGCATTATGGGCCGCCCAGATGAGCGGGCTGCGCTGCATGGGCGCCTTGATCCAGGGGCACAAGACCGATCGCGAGTCCTTTCGTGAGCTGCTGCATCACATAGTCGCCTCGCCACAGACGATCACCGAGGACGTAATCGATTCGCGCCTGCCGATCTGGCTCGAACAGCCCCTGGCGGTGTACGCCACGATGAAGGTCGGGGTGTTCACCGAGCGCCTGTCCGAGCTGAAGATGCCAGTGCTGTGCCTGTGGGGGCAGAAGGACAACTTCCTGCCGGTGCGCCATGCCCTGATCGTCGCGGAGCAGGTCGAGGATGTGCGGGTGGTGATCTCCGGCCACTCCGGGCACTGGTTCATGCTCGAGGAACCGGACTACTTCAACCGGGAAGTGCTGGATTTCCTCGGCTGAGTCAGGGGTGCTCGCCAGTCGGGGAGCACGTGATGGAGCTCGGCTCCGTTGCTAGCGCAAGAGTTGAAGTTATGTCGACGTCCCTTTATCTCCGACTCCAGGTGACCGAGGTCATCGAGGAAACGCACGATAGCAAGTCGATCGTGTTTGCCTCTCCCGTGGAACCGCGGGCATTCGCTTACAAGCCGGGCCAGTTCTTGACTCTGCGCATCCCTGTCCAGGGGCAGAGCGTCGCACGATGCTATTCGCTGGCTAGTGCGCCGGCGGTGGACGCTGCACTGAAGGTCACCATCAAGCGTGTACGCGATGGTCTGGGTTCCAACTGGATCTGCGACAACCTGCACGCCGGCGACGTCTTGGAAGTATTGCCGCCAGCCGGGGTGTTCTGTCCGGCTTCTCTGGATGTCGATTTCCTGCTGTTCGCCGGCGGCAGCGGCATCACGCCGGTGATGTCGATTATCAAGTCCTGCCTGCACCAGGGCAGCGGTCAGGTTTACCTGTTCTACGCCAACCGCGATGAGCGCTCGGTGATCTTCCGTGATGAGTTGCAGCAACTGGGGCGTGCTTACCCGCAACGCCTCACGGTCATGCACTGGCTGGAGTCAGTTCAGGGGTTGCCGACAGCGGCGCAGCTGGCCGGCGTCTGCCACGGGCGCCTGGATGCGCACGCCTTCGTCTGTGGCCCCGGCCCCTTCATGGATGCCGTGGAGCAGACGCTGCTTGACCTGAACGTGGAGCGCAGCCGGATTCATGTCGAGCGTTTTGTTTCGCTGAGCAGCGACCCTGGCGTCCTGGCCGATGCCCCTGCAGCGGCAGCCGACGGCCCATGGGTTGAACTCATGGCGCAGCTCGACGGCGAGCATCACGTGCTGCCCTGGAGCCCGGATGTCGATCTGCTGGATGCCTTGCTCGGGGCGGGGGTCGGTGCGCCCTTTTCCTGTCGCGAGGGGCGCTGCAGTGCCTGCATGTGCCGGGTGGCGGAGGGCGAGGT
This sequence comes from Pseudomonas sp. BF-R-19, assembly GCF_019956445.1. NCBI lineage: Bacteria > Pseudomonadati > Pseudomonadota > Gammaproteobacteria > Pseudomonadales > Pseudomonadaceae > Pseudomonas > Pseudomonas sp. BF-R-19. Next base: position 53,844 of record NZ_JAHBDN010000038.1, on the reverse strand, counting down.
GAGCATGCGTAGCAACGAGGTGCTGAGTGCCGTCGATCTGGCCGAGGGCTGGGTGCTGGCCTGCCAGGCTCGACCACTGAGCGACAAGGTCTCGGTCAGCTTCGACGGCTGACGTTTGGGTGAAAAACAAGAAACATCATTAGGGAGAGGCTCATGAGCATCAATCAATTCGCTTACGCGGTAGTCGAGTCCACTGATATCGAAAAGTGGCGCTTCTTTGGCAGCCAGATTATCGGCCTGGCCGAAGAGTCGGGCGAGGACGGCGCGCTGTATCTGAAGGCCGATGGTCGCCGCTATCGCATCCTGGTGGTGCCGGGGGCGAGGGACGGCCTTTATGCAGCGGGCTGGGAGACTGCCTCCGAGGAGCAGTATCTCGCGTCGAGAGAGTCGCTCGTCAGGGCGGGTGTGGAGATCGTCGAGTCGACACCGTTGGATCGACATCTTCGTTGCGTCACCGGGATGTTTTCCTTCGTGGACCCGTCCGGGAATCGGCAAGAGGTGACCTGGGGACCGATCTCGGACTTCGCGCCCTTCGTTTCGCCGGTCGGCGTCGAGCGTTTCGTCACCGGTCCCATGGGGATGGGGCACGTGGTGCTGCCGTCGATGAAGTTCGAAGAAACGAAGCAGTTCTGGACCGACGTCTGCGGATTCCAGCTGTCCGACATGCTGCATGTCCAGCTCTCGCCAGAGTACCGGGCGCGCATCCACTTCCTGCACTGCAACCCACGCCAACACAGCCTGGCGTTGGCCGAGATGCCCCAGCCCAGTGGCTGCGTGCACATCATGATGGAGGTGCCTGGGCTCGATGATGTGGGTCGCGCGCTGGACCGCATCGCCCGGCACAAGGTCCCGCTGGCGGCCACGCTTGGACGCCACGTCAACGACGATATGGTTTCGTTCTACGTCTGGACACCGGGCGGCTTCGCCCTGGAGTTCGGCTGCGGCGGCATGGTCGTGGACTGGGAGAACGATCACACGGTTTTCGAAACGACCCGTGGCAGCCATTGGGGACACCAGTGGGCCGCTCCGCCGGCCTCGTGATTTAGCGCTACCTACTCCTGATGCAGGGCGCGCCGGGGGCCTTTTGTTGTGGAACATGAGCCTGTGGCCACCCTTGCGCCAAAGCGGGATTCACTACTTGGGAAGTCGAGAACAATGCAAACAGTCGAGATGAAACAGCCTGCCGCGAACATTCCCGGCAGCGAAGAGCTGATCGCCCGAGCCCGGGCCCTGGTTCCGATGTTGCGCGAGCGAGCGGTGCTGGGTGACGAGAACCGCCGTCTGCCGCAGGAGACCATTGCCGACCTGCAGGCCGCAGGGCTGTTCCGCGTACTGCAGCCCAAGCGCTATGGCGGCTACGAGATGAGTCCCAAGGTGTTCTATGACATCGTCATGATCCTGGCCGAAGGCGACATGTCGGTGGGCTGGGTCTACTCGGTGGTCGCGGTACATGCGTGGCAGATGGCGCTGTTCGATGACCGTGCGGCGCAGGAAGTATGGGGCCAGGACAGCAATGTCCGGATCTCTTCTTCCTATATGCCCACGGGTCGTGCCAAGCCTGTCGAGGGCGGCTTCCTGTTCAGCGGGCGCTGGGGCTATTCCAGTGGTTGCGACCACTGCGATTGGGTGTTCCTTGGTGGCCTGGTGGAACCAGTCGAGGGGCAACCTGTTGATGCGCGCACCTGGCTGATTCCACGCAAGGACTACGAAATCGTCGATACCTGGCATACCGCGGGCCTGAAGGGGACCGGTAGCAAGGATATCGTCATCAAGGATGCCTTTGTGCCGGAGTACCGCACACACAAGATGATCGACGGCTTTACCTGCAACAGCCCCGGCAACCAGCTGAATACCGCGGCGCTGTATCGCATGCCATTCGGCCAGGTATTCAGCCGGGCGGTGTCCACGGCCTCGATCGGGGCGTTGCGCGGCATGGTCGACAGCTTCGTGGAGACCGCCAAGACCCGTGTCAACGTCGTGGGTGCCAAAACCAGCGACGACTCGGTAGCGCAGCTGGCGATCGCTGAAGCGATCAACACCATCGACGAGCTGACTCTGGTGCTCAAGCGCAACTTCGAGGCGCTCGAAGGTTATGCCGAGCGGGGCGAGGTTCCGCCGATCGAGGAGCGAGTGAAGTATCGCTTCCAGGCCAGCTACCCGCCGGAGCGCGTCGCGGAGCTGGCTTCGCGCCTGTTCAAGGCGGCCGGCGGTGCGGCGGTCTACACCCGAAACCCGTATGGGCGCTTTCTGGCCGACATCAATGTCTGTCGCCAGCATGCCGCCAATCAGTTCCAGATGTTCGGCACGAACTGGGCCAAGGTGCAGTTGGGCCAGCAGAGCCTGGATTTTTTCCTGTAGCACCCCGGGGGCGGGGACATACCCCCGACCCACTGGTATTCCCGGGATAGACAGAGGGTGGACACGTTTCTCGCGACAACCTGGCGGTGAGCGACATTCACTGTGTTTAGCCTGCAAACAATAAAAACGACTGGAGGTCTTTATGAGCAACCTGGCCAACGAGAAGCCACACATCATCGTGAGCGACCAGTGCGAACGTTTTGCCCGCGGTTGGCACTGCCTGGGGCTGAGTGAACAGTTCCGTGATGGCAAACCGCATACCCTCGAGGCATTCGGCCTCAGGCTGGTAGTGTTCGAGGGCGAACACAACAAGAAGCTCAATGTCATCAACGCCTTCTGCCCGCACCTGGGCGGTAACCTGGGCGAGGGCAGCATCAAGGGCGACACCATCGCCTGCCCCTTCCATGACTGGCGCTGGGCCGGTGACGGCAAGTGCGCGGCCATCCCCTATGCCAAGCGCGTGCCGCCGCGCGCACGCACGCAAAGTTTCATGACCTGCGAGGAAAACAAGCAGCTGTTCGTCTGGCACGACCCCGAGGGCAATCCGCCACCGCCGGATGTGATCATTCCCCACCTGGAAGGCGCTTTCAGCGATGACTGGAGCAACTGGTCCTGGTCAACCCATGAGGTCGATACCAACAGTCGGGAGCTGGTCGACAATCTGGTGGACGTCGCGCATTTCTTCTACGTGCATGGCGAGGGCATGGGCGGCGGCAGCACCTACTTCAAGAACGTCTTCGAGGACCATTTCGCCACCCAGTACCTGGAGATGGGGCCGCAACCAGAGCAACCCGGCTATCAGAAGGATGCCGCCTATACCGGCGATCTGAGCAAGCTGGATGGCTTTTCACGTGGAGAAACGACCTACCATGGTCCCTCCTATCTGGTGTCGCGCTTGCTGACCAATATTCCGGGTAACGAGCCGATAGAGACCTATGAAATCCTCGCGCACTACCCGGTTCATGCGAACAAGTTCGTACTGCACATGGGCTTTATCACCCGCAATAGCGCGATGCTGCCGCCCGAGCACAATGCCGCTCGCGCCGCTGCCGTAGCCGAGGCGTATCGCGTGGGCACTCTGCAGGACGTGGCGATCTGGCGTACCAAGACCCGCATCGACAATCCGCTGCTCTGCGACAGCGACGGTCCGTTGTACCAACTGCGTCGCTGGTACCAGCAGTTCTTCGAGGACATTGCCGATATCAAGCCGGAAATGGTCAACCGCTTCGAGGCCGAAACCGACACCCGCCACGCACAGCCCGTGTGGGAGCAGCAGGCTGCCGAAAAGCTCGCTCAGTACGCACCTGCGGCGGCAGCCAAGTCGCAAGACTGATGTACGAGGGGCACCACGCTAGAACGGTGCCCCGATTTCCTGTTTCCGGCTGGCCTTCGGTGCGGGGCACTGCAGCGCAGCCGGTCATCCTCACACCAGCCTCTTCGATAGAGGGGCAGCATCATGGAGTACGCCATGTCGTCCGATTTTGGCCCGCACTCGCCTCACTGGTTCAGTCGTATCGAGGCGCCGGAACGGGTCGAGAGCCCTGACCAGGTCGCATGGGATGTCACCACCGACTTCGCCGTGGTCGGCTATGGAGGCGCCGGCATCAGCGCGGCCTTGCAGGCGGCGGAAAAAGGTCTGAAAGTGCTGGCGGTCGATGCCTTTGGTGGTGGCGGGGCGACGGCGATGAACGGCGGCATTTTCTATGCCGGGGGCGGCACACCGATTCAGCGTGCGGCAGGCGTTACGGACAGTGTCGAGGCTATGTACCGTTACTTGAACCTTGAGGTACAGGACGTGGTCAGCCCGCAAACACTCCGCCGTTTCTGCGAAGGCAGTGTGGCCGATCTGGAATGGCTGCAGGGGCATGGGGTACGGTTCGACAGCACCTACTACACGAAGAAGACTTTCTATCCGCCTTCCGGCTATTTTCTCTACCACTCCGACAGCTCGCTGGCCGAGTCCTGTGCGGCAGTTGCCGAGCCTGCACCACGGGGACACAAGTACTGGCATCCGCCGGTCAACCAGGCGGTAGGCTTCGGTGTTCATCTGACCGAGCCCCTGCAGCAGCGGGCGCGGGCACGGGGGGTGGAGTTCTGGCCACGAACCGAAGCTCGCCGTCTGGTGCTTTGCGCAAGAGGGGAGGTGGTTGGGCTGGTGGTCATCCGGATGCCCCCCGGCTCGCCGCATACCCAGGCGTACATCGACGCGCAGGAGAGGGCCCGGCAACTGCTGCAGAAGCTCCCCTCATCGATGCCGGGATTCGCGCGTCTGGAGCGCAAGGCCGAACGTCATTGGCGCAAGGCCGACGAGCTGCAGCGCCAACATGGCGTCGTCCAGCGTATCCGGGCGACGCGTGGGGTGTGCTTGAGTGCGGGCGGGTTCATCTGGAACCGGCAGATGCTCGCCGCCCATTCCCCCAAGTACATCTCCAATATGGCGATGGGCTCCCCTGGCGGGGACAACGGTAGTGGCATCCGCCTGGGCCAGAGCGCGGGAGGAGAGGCTGCGCTGATGGAGCGGGTGAGCAGTTGGCGCTTCATAAACCCACCCTCTCAGTGGCCCAAGGGCATTCTCGTCAACAGCCAGGGGCAGCGCTTCGTAAACGAGGAACTCTATGGCGCGGCTATCGGCCTCAAGATGAACGAGCATCAGCAGGGCCGGGGCTACATCATCCTCGACCGGACGCTTTACCGCGGTGCCTGGAAGTCTGCAGTGCTGGAGAACCTGTTTCCCTTCATGCGTCTGCCCCTGGTGCTGGCGCTGCTCTTCCAGACCCGCAAGGCGAGCACTCTGCAAGGTCTGGCACAAAAGCTCGGGATGCCGGCGGCCAACCTTCGGGAGGCCGTGGCCCGCTACAACCGGGCGGCCGAAGGGCTGGAGCCAGACGAGTTCGGCAAGAGTCGCTCGGAATGCCACGCACTTAGCGATGGACCGTTCTATGCCGTGGATGTTTCGGCCTCGAGCAAGCTCTTCCCATGTTCTGCCATGACGGTAGGCGGCCTGCGGGTTGATGAGGACAGCGGTCAGGTGTTGCGCGAGGACCGCACCCGGATCACCGGCTTGTATGCGGCCGGTCGTACGGCAATCGGACTTCCATCGAACCTGTATGTGAGTGGACTGTCTGCCGCGGATTGCGTGTTTTCCGGACGCCGTGCGGCCAGGCATGCTAGCAGCCAGGCGACCAGGGAAGCCTGTCTGACTACACCCGAGTATTTGCCTTTGGATTTGACTTAGGGTTGCCGCGAGAATCATGGGCGAGAATTCCAGAAGCACTGAATGCCGTGCGATGAGACCCAACAAGCGGATTGAATTACCGAGTGCATCGAGATTGCCGGATGCCTCGGGCTGGTGTCATGCGCATAAAGGCCTTCGGCGGCATAGGCAATGGAGTCCATTCCACTCGTCACGCTGATAACCAAAGGCAACCCGATGCTTAGCTCAAGGTCATAGATGACCGTGAGCTAAGCGACGCCGCGGAGCAGCAGGCTCGTGCCGATACACTGGAGCAACAACTGACGCAGGTGCGTCAGGCGCCCACCGCCAATCGCAAAACGCGGCCCGAAAACCCACCGCGTCGAAGAGCGCTCTCAGAGGGTGATGGAGGCGTCTGCGGTCAACGTCGCGCACTAAGGGCGAAGGTCAGCACTCGATTTCCCAGTCCAGGCTACATGTTACCCGTCGGTTCAGGACTTGCGCGTTTCTGCCTGGGTTTGCGCTTCGGCGTCGGATGATGCTATCGGAGGTGAATTGGGCAAAGGACCTGGCATAGGGACGAGACAGGGTTCAGTTCTGTATGGACTGGATAAAACTGGCGATGCGGCTGTTGTTGGGGGCGGCGAGCAGTTCTTCAGGGGTGCCGGACTCCAGAATGCCGCCGTCGGCGACGAAGCAGATGCGGTCGGCCAGTTTGCGTGCGAAGTTCATTTCATGGGTGACGATGATCATCGTCATGCCCTCCTGGGCTAATGTGCGGATGGTGTTGAGCACCCCCGAGACCAGCTCCGGGTCTAGTGCCGAGGTCGGTTCATCGAAGAGGATCAATTCCGGTTTCATTGCCAAAGCCCGGGCAATCGCGACCCGCTGCCGCTGACCGCCAGAGAGCTGGTCGGGGTAGTAGTCCAGCCGTGCGGAGAGGCCTACCTTGTCGAGGATGCTTTGGGCATCGGCGATCGCTTCCTGCCTGGGGCGATGCAGCACGTGTAACGGCCCCTCGATGACGTTCTCCAGTACGGTGCGGTTATTGAACAGGTTGAACTGCTGGAACACCATCGGCATTTTGCTGCGAGCCATGCGCAGCCTGGATTCGCCCACCTGCTGGTAGGACTGGTTGTCCGAATGGCACAAGCGCTCGCCGGTAAACGTTATCTCGCCGGCACAGGGCGTTTCCAGGAAATTGATGCAGCGTAGCAGGGTCGACTTGCCGCCCCCGCTGGGGCCGATGAGGAAAACCACTTCACCACGTTTTACCGTCAGGTCAACGCCACGCAGGATCTTGCTGCTCCCGTAGGCCTTGTGCAGACCTTTGATCTGCAGGATAGGTTCGGTACTCATGATTTGGCCTCGGTCAGCTTGGTGGATATCGGGCTGCGGGTGACACGGGTACCGGTACGCAGGTGAGCGGGTGTGAGGCGTTGTTCGATCCAGTGCACACCCCGTGCAGCAATGAAGCTCAGGACGAAGTAGATAATGGCGACCATCAGGTAGACCTGCATGCTCAGGAAGGTGTTGGCGATGACGATGCTGCCGTGGCGCAGCAATTCATTCACGGCAATGAACGACACCAGCGAGGAGTCCTTGAGCAACGAGATAAAGTAGCCACCTACCGTCGGGATCGCGATTTTCAGGGCTTGGGGCAGGATCACCCGCAGGTAGATTTTGTTGCGCGACATGCCGATGGATAGACACGCCTCGCGCTGGCCCTTGTCCAGCGAGAGGATGGCGGCCCGAAAGACCTCGGAGAGGTAAGCGCCGACGTTGAGGCTCAGGCCCAATACTCCGGCCCAGAAGCCGGAAAGGGTCAAGCCGATCTGCGGCAGGGTGAAGTAGATCACCAGCAACTGCACCACCAGCGGTACCCCTCGCCAGATTTCCACATAGCTGCGCAGCGGCCAGTCCAGCCACGGCCGACGCGTCAGTCGGCCAAGCGCAACGGCCAGGCCGATGAGGATGCCGAGGGCCATGCTCAGCACGGACAGTTGCAATGTCACCACCGCGCCCTTGAGCAGGAACGGGAAGTATTTGGGGATCAGGACAAACAGGAAGTCGTACATAGCGGTATCCCTTTGTTTGTGCGCCGCTCAGTTCTTGGTCAGCCTGGTTTGCACGGGATCCCATACGCCGTACTTTTCGAGAATCGCCTTGTGAGTGCCGTCGGCAATCATCGAGCTAAGGGCACCGTTGATGGCTTCGCGCAGATCGCCACATTCGCCCCGCACGGCGATGGCTTGCGTTCCGTAGACGTAGGGTGCCTTGGCTTCGGCGGCGGCCCATTCCGGTTTCGGTTGATAAAGGATCGGCTCACCCACGGTGCGCAGGTTTTGCATGGTTTCCTTCTGGCCGATCAGGGTGCCCTGATCGAGCAGCACGGCATCGGCCTGATTGTTCTGCAGGGCCTGGAAAGGTTCACCGAAGCCATTGAAGTCCATGACTTCACCAACCACGCCAGTGTCGGCTAGGCGGTGTGCGTTGAGCGAGTCGTCGGTGCCCATCACGGTGGCGAGCTTTTTGCCCTTCAGGTCGGCCATCGACTTGATCGGTGAGTCGGTCTTCACGATCACATAGTTGAAGCTCAGGAAGTAGGGGTTGGTGAACTGGATCCCGGCGTTTTGTATCCGCTCCTGGGTGGCCGACATGGCGGACAGGATGATGTCCCAGCGCTTGGATTTCATGCCTGGAATCAGCGTCGACCACTCGGTAACTACATACTCGGTCTTGGGTACGCCAATGCGCTTGCCGATCTCTTTGAACAGCTCGGCTTCGAAGCCGCCGTAACTGCCGTCTTCGTTTTGCCAGATGAAGGGTTTGGTGCCCATCAGGCCATTACCCGAGAGCAGAACGCCAGAAGCCTTGACGTCCGCCAGGCAACTGCTGCTGGCCTGAGCCAGGCCGGCGGTGCCGAGAAGCAACGCAAGGGCGCTGATTTTGAGGAGTGAACGTTGCATAGATGTGTCTCCGACCGAGGGATTTTTATTGTTATTTTTTCGAGCGCAAGCGCTCAATCGCGAAACCGTGTATCTGCTGCAGACAACTCGCTCTCCTTTGCCGCTGGATAGATAAGTAATGAACTCAGGGGTGAACTCGAGCCGTGGTGTCAGGCGTCTTTTCGCCAGACCACTGGAAACCAGTCTTCGCGCATGCGATCGCCGTTTTCCAAGTTGATCCCGGGGAAGGGCGGGGAGGTACGGCCCGGGCGGGCAATGTAGCGAACGTCGTCACCGATGAAACGGGTCGAGAACGCTCTGCGGCGGCCGGTGCCCTGGTTGCCCGCGGCACCGTGTACGGTGCGGAAATCGAACACCACGGCATCGCCCGGTTGCAGCTCCGGCGAGAGGATGTTGAAGTCGCCGTTTTCAACATCCGGCATGTCCATGAACACACTTTCCCCGGTAACGGAGTTGGCTTCGCCATAGAAGTCGGCGTTGTTGGCCCAGCTTTTTGGGCGTACCGGTTTGGGCCACAGATGGGAGCCGAGTACCACGCTCAGCGTGTTGAGCTTGGTCACCGGGTCAAGGGGAATCCAGTAGCTGGCAGTCTGCAGGCCGTTGACGCAGTAATAGGGAAGATCCTGATGCCAAGGCGTCGGCTTGGACGTGCCGGGCTCCTTGACCAGGATATGGTCGTGGAACACCTGTACCTGCTGCGACTGCATGATCTGCCCGGCAATGCCCGCCGCCGGTGAGTTGAGGACGAAGTCGCTAAAGGCCGGAATGCGCTGCCAGTTGCAGTAGTCTTCGAAAAACCGGCCGCCTTCGCCGCTGCCCACATTCTCGATCGCAAACTGACTGGGGTTGGCCAGGTTCTGTTCGAAACCTTCACGCAGACGCTCGATCCAGTCGGTGAAGACGCCGCGCAAAACAACGGCACCGTCGCGCTGAAATACCTCGACATCGGACATCATCATCGGATTTGCTCCTTTGTTGTTATCGGTATGCAAGGAGTATTGCTTTTAGATATAAATAGGAAAACTATATATTTCTTATTCTTGAGTATAGGGAAACATGATAGGTTTTTCGTTCCGGCAGTTGGAGTATTTCGTGGCTGCGGCCGAGCACGGCAGCATCAGCGCGGCCGCCAGAGCGCGGCATGTGTCGCAACCCTCGGTGTCGCTGGCGATCTCGCAGCTCGAAGGCACGTTGGGCGAGCGCCTGTTTCGGCGACAGGTCAGTCGCGGGCTCGAACTGACCCCCGCGGGCCAGCGTCTATTGGGGCGGGCTCGGGATATCCTCAACCTGGCGGTGGCGATGACCCAGGTACATGGGGGGCCGCAGGCCTTGCGCGGTCAGCTGACACTGGTCTGTTTCCAGGACCTGGGGCCGTACTATGCGCCGCGCCTGCTCGCAGGTTTTCGTGCACAACACCCGGAAGTGACAGTCACCTTGTTCGAAACCGACCTGGCGGGTGTGCACCGGATTCTCAGCGCCGGCAAGGCGGAGTTGGCATTGACCTATGAGTTGGGGCTCGATCCGCTGGCCGAACGCACGGTGCTCGCCCAACTGCCGCCCTATGCCTTGTTGCCGGCCGATCACCCATTGGCGGCTCAGGCCGAGGTCTCGCTGCTGGACCTGTCGTACGAGTGCCTGATCCTGGAAGACATTGCGCAGACGCGGGAGTATTTCCTCTCGTTATTCTGGTCCCAGGACCTGCACCCCATGGCGCAGCAATACACCCAGACCTTCGAGATGCAACGGGGTCTGGTGGCCCACGGTTATGGCGTGGCCTTGTCCTGTACCCGGCCTGTGGGCGACCAGAGTTACGACGGCAAGCCGATCGCCTGTCGCCCGATCCGCGAGGAGCTCAATCCCCAGCGAGTGGTGCTCGCCCAATCCACGGCCATGCGCCCGTCACAGGTCGCGCAGGCGTTCATGAGTTGGGCGGCGGCCGACACTTTGGCGGGTTAGGCTGTAAACGCGCAAGGCGGTTCGTAATGGGCGCCCGGATCTGCTTTACCGAATACGAGAAGGGCGCCCTAGGTGTCTTTTCCCGTTCTAACGCTGTGAATCAGTCAGATGCCTCTGATACCGCTTACCTCGCCGAGCAGAACAAACGTCATGGATCCTTTCAGACTTGGTTCGCGGCCATCCTCTTTAAGATGTACGGATGCTAAGTGTCGATTTCGAAGGAGGAAGTCAGGTCCGAAATTGGCCGATTTTTGCCAGTCACGCCGGGCAGCAGGCGACCCAAAGTGGTCGGTGGACGCAGTGATGGAAAATTGGTAACGTCATTTGTATTGCTTTCGTCTCAAGAAGGCACCAGGGCTTACCGCAATCAATGTTGTTTAATAGTAGTTAGAGATCGCCCCAATTTAGCTCTGTCCAATTTCATGCGGTGAATCCATGTTAAGAAAAATACCCCTAATTATCGTTCTGGCAATTTCCATGGAGAATTCCTATGGATCAACTAATGCCTTGAGAGGGTCAGGCGGCAACACTTGCGGACAATACTTAGAACTTCGCAAAACCAACGACCCAAATCTAAACTCGACTCTTACTGCTTGGTCTCTTGGATTCTTGAGCGGCATGAATATAAATCGAGCAACCTTAAAGCATTTAGAGCCCGTAAACCTACCGGACGCCTCAACGGTAGATGCATATATTGACAACTACTGTCGAAACAACCCCCTTAATAAACTATGGAACGCCAACCTCCAATTATTTTATGAGCTAGAAGCCAGAAATAATTAGCGCTGGAGATCAGTGCCGTGAGCCTTGGAAGCTTGAAAATAGAGTATTGATTGACTCGCTTCTTTTCTTTGAAACAAAAAAGTTTAGCAAATCAGCCATTGATGCCTTTCTGCACGAGTAGCCACCCGCTCAACCCAAGAGCAGTTTAAGCGCGCACGGCGCCTCAATCTATTCGCCCATTCCGCCTAGGATCCAAACGTCAGTTCGGTGTCGTTTGCTGCCTTTCCTGATTGGTTGCTATTGGCCGATTCTCTTGAAAAAGTCGGCCATGGTTTCCGCAGTAGAAAAGTATGCGTCCGAGATTGGCATCTTTACTTTCGGCAGAGACTACTGGACTCAGATTTCACGTAGCAGCGTGCAAAAGAGGCGTTTTATCCAGTCAAGGACCAGGCTGTTTGAGCGGATCGACTTTTTCAACAAACCGTTCTCTGTCTGTCGTGACCGGCAGAAGTCGACCCAAAGGAGACGCCCAGAAGCGTCTCCAATCTCTGGACCATTTCACATATCAGTAGGGTCTGTCGCCGATAATGGCCGCACGCTCCATCTTGCGATGGCAGGGCGGATAGTCCATTACCGCGTAGTGCTGGGTGCAGCGGTTATCCCATATCGCCACGCTGTTTTTCTTCCAGCGCCAACGCACCTGGTACTCGGGGTTGTAGGCCTGGCTGATCAGGTACTTCAGCAGGTCGACGCCTTTCTGGTTGTAATCCTGGCCGAAACGGACACGCCCATCGCGGTGGTAATTCACGAAATGCGTAGCGTAGGCATTGACGAAGAGTACCTTCTCACCGGTTTCAGGATGGGTACGCACCACCGGGTGCTCGGCGTCCGGGTATTGCGCTTTCATTGCCAGGCGCTTTTCCTTTGGCATGGCGGCGGCAAAGGACGAATTGAAGCTGTGGCTGGCGATCAAACTGTCGATTTCCTGCTTCACATCCGTAGGCAGCTTGTCGTAGGCCAGCACCATGTTGGCCCACATGGTATCGCCCCCGGTGGGTGGGCATTCGATACAGCGCAAAACGGCGCCCATCGGCGGCGATTCACGCCAGGTGGCATCGCAGTGCCAGGCATTCTCGTAGCGATCCGCCGGGTTTTCCGGAGTCTTGTAGATTTGCACGAGACCCGGAGCCTCCGGATGGCTGGGGAGCATCGGGTGGGTTTCAAGTTGGCCGAGGCGGCAGGCAAATGCTTCGTGATCGCGACGTGAGAGTTTGTCCAGATCCTGATCGCGCAGGAAGAGCACCTTGTATTTCAATAGCGCCGCGTAAACTTCATTGAACAAGCCATCATCGCGGACTGCGTCGCCCAAGTTCACATTGTGCAGTTCCGCGCCAATGGCACAGGTCAATTGTTCGACTCGCATGGCATCTCCATTTCAATTGTTCTCGGCCGGGGCGTGGGCGGGGCAGATGAAATCCTGCCTTGGACCACGGCGGCGCTTGTTATTGTTGGTTAATCGTTGTGGGTGCAGCGGTGCGGGACATGGCCGCTGCCCATAATAGGAGGTGCGAGCGTTGCACCATGGACATGGTGGGACATTTTCTTAGCTAGCTGGGACAGTAGGCGGGTTAAAGCGAAGGTGTTGTCGACTTACTCTTTCGGTAGGCGGCGGCCCAATCCGAGGGTGTCTTGCCAAACTGTTTGCGGAACCAGCGTGAAAAGTCACCCGCCGAGGAAAAACCAAGCAGTTCGGCGACCTCGTACAAGCGGCGCTTGCTGTTGGCCAAATACTCTTCGGCGAGTTCCGCACGCACCGCATTGACGATCGTGGTGACACTCTCGCCCTCGGCTGCCAGGTGTCGGTTAAGGGTGCGTCGATGCATGCCAAGATGCTGGGCAACCCCATCGACAGAGCACAGTCCGCTTGGCAGCAGCATCTTGACGATCTGGCGTACCCGCTGCGTTGGTTCCTCACGCAGGTTGGCCAACTGCATGTCCAGCGATCGCTTTATCTCTCGATGCAACGCGGGGTCGGCCGTGGGAATGGGCATGTCCAGATCGCGCCGACGGCAAACGATGGCATTGAACTCCTGGGAAAACTCGATAGTTGTACCCAACACGCGGTGGTGCACTTCCAGGCTGACAAGTCGCTCGTGAGTAAAACTGACCCTTACCGGCCGGAAGGTATGGCCGCTCAGAACGCTCAACGTCCGAAGCATGATGCCGGTTGCCATTTCAATCGCCTGGCGCCAAACGCCATGATGACCCTGCATGTTCACACCCACATGTAGCAGGGTCAGGTCGCCTGCATCCTCGAGCCACAATTGCACCCCTGCGTTATGCAAACGCGTATAGCGAAAGCAGGATTGCAACGCTGCGCGAAGCGTTGGCTCTTCGCGGATGAGCAGCGCGAGCATGCCAAAGTTGGACAGCTGCCGGGTTTCCGCAAGCAGCAGTCCGAAGGCCACCTGGCCGGACAGACGGGCTGATTCCTCCAGCAGCCAACCCACCGTGTCGCTGCTGATCATGATGTTTGGATCGTCGAGGACACTGGTCGGCAACTTGGCCAGCCGCAGCATGCGAAAGGGGTCGAGCCCCACTGAACAGGCAACCCGCTCATAGTCGGTAAGGCTGGCACTTCGCGTCAGGGTGTACATAATTCCGCTCCTGTGTCCCAATTTCGCAAGATTGTGTCCCGCCAAGCTTAGTGTAGGCATCTGGTCACGGCTACCTTCGGAATATAACGACAAAAGAAGGAGGTAAATAAATGAACACACGCACCGCAACACGTATCGACCAGCCGCTCGAGCCAAGGCCGAAAGTGGACCGCGACGACCCAGAGGCATTCAGTCACTGTTTCGCCGAACTCAATGGCATTCGCATGCATTACATCGACGAGGGGCAGGGTCCGCTGGTCATCCTGCTGCACGGTTTTCCCTATCTTTGGTACATGTGGCGACGCCAGATCGGCGCATTGGTCGAAGCTGGCTATCGCGTCGTGGTCCCCGACCAACGCGGCTTTGGCCAAACCGATCGACCCGATGCCATTGAAGCCTATGACATGAGTCAGGCGGTCGGCGACATGGTGGGCTTGATGGCGGTGCTGCGTGAAACATCCGCAGTGATCATCGGCCACGACCTGGGTGCCTGGGTAGCCCAGGCGGCAGCCATGTTACGGCCGGATTTGTTTCGTGGCCTGGTGATGCTCAACACGCCGGTGCCACCTCGTGGCAAGGTCAAGCCGACCGTAGGTTTGCAGGCCATGGCGAAGGGGCGGGTGTATCACCACCTGTATTTCCAGCAGCTCGACAAACCGGATCGTGAGTTGGCCAGCGATCCGCGCAGGACCTTGCGCAGTGTCTTCTACTCGATTTCTGGCAGCGCTGTCGGAACTGATCGCTGGCGTCTGTTTGTTGAGCCTGGTGAACCCATTCTCAATGCTTTCACTGAACCGAAGGGCGAGTTCCCGTCATGGTTGAGTGGACGGGCGCTCGATTACTACGTCGCCGAATACACGCGCACAGGGTTTACCGGTGCCTTGAACTACTACCGCTGTCGCGACCGGAACTGGGAGATCACCGCGTATCTAGACGGCGCAGTGGTGCGCCAGCCGAGCCTGTTCATCGGTGGTGCTGCCGACCCATCACTCGAACCAGTCGAGATCCGTACGCTTTACGAGCAGCTCGATACCTACTTACCCGGTCTAGTGAAGAAAGTCCTGCTACCCGGCGTGGGTCATAGCGCGGCGGAAGAAAGCGCCGATCATGTCAACGAATTGCTTCTCGAGTTTCTCGAACAGATGGGACGCTAAAAGCGAGCATTTGCTCCATGCGTGGTCGCGATAAATCACGGCCGCGCATGGGGCATGCGGGTTCAGCCAGCGGCTTTGACCAATAGATGATCGCCGAACTGCTCCCGAAGACGGTTTTTTTGTATCTTTCCCGTGGCACCCAATGGAATTGTGTCGACAAAGATCACATCATCCGGCGTCCACCATTTCGCAATTTTGCTGTCATAAAAGGCCAGCAGTTCTTCTCGTGTCAGTGTTGTTTGCGGTTTCCGGACAACGATCAGCAGGGGGCGTTCGTCCCACTTGGCGTGTTTTGCGGCAATGCAGGCCGCCTGGGAGACTGCCGGATGGGCCATCGCAATGGTTTCCAATTCGATGGAACCTATCCATTCACCTCCTGACTTGATCACGTCTTTGCTGCGATCGGTGATCTGCATGAAGCCATCGACATCGATGGTCGCCACATCGCCGGTTGGGAACCATCTTTGACCCGCTTGCTCAAGCAGCGGCGAACTGTCCCCGCTCCTGAAATAATCGCGTACCACCCAAGGTCCACGCACCAGCAGGTCACCAGAAGTCACCCCATCCCAAGGCAGCTCCGCGCCGTCAACGTCAACGATTTTCATGTCGACGCCGAATACCGCTCGGCCTTGCTTGGATTGCACGGCAAAACGTTCTATCGGGGACATTTCAACGTGCCTGGCCTTCAGGCTGCCGACCGTTCCGATGGGGCTCAATTCAGTCATCCCCCAGACGTGCAATACAGCTACGCCGTAGGTTTCCTGAAAGGTATGCAGCATGGATGGGGAACAGGCCGCACCACCAATGATGCTGCGTTTCATGCTGGAGAATCGCTTGTCCGTTTTTTCCAGATAACCAAGGAGGTTTTGCCACACAGTCGGGACACCCGCGGACAGGGTCACCCGCTCGGCTTCAAGCAGTTCGAATAGCGATTCTCCGTCCAGGGCAGGTCCGGGAAGCACAAGCTTTGCCCCGACCATGCATGCGATGTAGGGAAGTCCCCAGGCGTTGATATGAAACATCGGCACAACGGGCAAAATCACATCTTGTGCTGAACAATTCAGGGCGTCAGGCAGGGCGGCCGCATAGGTGTGCAGCACCGATGAGCGATGACTGTACAAAACCCCTTTCGGGTTGCCTGTCGTGCCAGAGGTGTAGCAGAGCGTACTGGCGGCTTCCTCGTCGAAAATCGGCCAGGCATAGTCAGAGGATTCCCGTTGAAGCAGATCTTCATAGCACTGCAAGTTGTCGATGCCGGCGTCTTTCGGCATATGCGCTTGATCGGTCATGGCGATGAACGCCTTGACCGTAGGGCAGCGCCCCGCGATGGTCTTGATCAACGGCAAGAAGGTCAGGTCGAAGAAGATGTACTGGTCTTCGGCGTGGTTGGCGATATAGGCGACCTGGTCTTCATGCAGACGCGGGTTGATGGTATGCACGATGGCACCCATACCGGATACGCCGTAGTACAACTCCAGATGACGGTGGCCGTTCCAGGCCAGCGTGCCGATCCGGTCGGCGGGCTGGACCTCCAACCGGGTCAGCGCGCTGGCCAGTTGGCGCGCGCGACGGTGGCAATCACGGAAAGTGTAGCGATGGATATCGCCCTCCACCCTACGAGAGACGATCTGCGTATCGCCGTGATGGCGGTCGGCATGCTCAATGAGCGAGGAGATCAACAGCGGCTTGTGCATCATCAAACCATTCATGACAGCGCTCCTTTTATTTTTTGTTATTGGGGAGCGAGCAGGCGGCCGGGCACTTGTCAGATTTCGCATCAAGATCACGAACCGACACAGCCTGTTCTCTCCGCTGAATTTTTACGATCTGATAACAATCCCGGCGGTCCCTTAAAGCCGGGTATGCCGGAACTCCATGAAATCCAGATCAGTTGAATGCGGTCAGGTCTTTCGGTGCGATGTCATGCTGCTCGCAATAAGCCAGATAGCGATGCAATCCTGACTTCCAGTTTTCGAGCGCGACGATGTTGTCGTTGCCGTCCAAGAACGCGAGATCGCCATTCACCTGGACCAAGGTGAGTACGTATCCATCTATGCTGCCCGTACTGACGACTTCAGGCGTGTGAGTCGATCCAGCCGTCTCATACACGATGCTGCCTGGGCCGGCGACCCAGTCATGTTCCTTGTATTTCCACTGGCCTTCGATCGTGTAGACCATCACTGTCCCCGTGTGATGGTGCTTGGGCAGTTGCATGTCGATCGGCGACTTCATCATGACAATCCACTCACCACGAATCGGATCAAGCTTGAAGTACTTCAGCAGAACGTTTTCGGCATAAGGGGTAAACGGAATCCATGGCAGGGATTCGCCATCGATGACGGCGGTGTCGACGTGTTCGTAGAGCATAGGTAACTCCGTTAATTGTTGTTGTGGTTGGGATTTTTCGGCGGCCGGGATCGCCCGACCATCGTTGATGATCGGGTGCCCAGCTGTCTGTCACGCAGTCAGGTTCAGGTCAGCGGGGTGCCCGCGAGGGTGGCGCGCAGCATCTTTCTTGGCGCATTGCCGTAGTCCGCCACTGCGTAGTGCTGGACTTGCAGGTTGTCCCACATGGCAACCGTGTTGGTTCGCCATTTCAGACGTACCTGGTACTCCGGAATAGCGGCTTGGGAGATCAAGTAGTTCATCAAATGATGAGCCTCGGGCATGAAGTCCTGGCCGTAGCGAATGTCCTCGAAGTTGAAGAAGTTCGCGAAATGGGTGGTGAACGCGGAGTTGACGAACAACACCTTTTCGCCTGTCTCAGGATGGGTAAGTACCACCGGATGTTCAGCAGAAGGGTTTTTCACGGCCATGGCGTGACGTTCTTCGCGGGGCAATTGGGCGCCAAAGGTCTGCTCGGAACCGTGCTTTGCGTACAGACCCTCGATCCGTTGCTTAATGGCGTTTGGCAGGTTTTCGTAAGCCATCACCATGTTGGAAAAGAGGGTGTCTCCGCCGGAGTCAGGACCCATTTCGCAGCGCAATACCGCTCCGCGCGGCGGTGCTTTTTTATAGGTGACATCGGCATGCCAGAGATTTTCGCGGCTGGCCTTTTCAACATAGCTCTTGGGCTTGCTCGGGTCGAGGTTACGGTACAGCATCAGCAACTTGTCCGCCTCCGGGTGGCTCGGCGCCAGGGGATGGGCTTCCAGTTCAGCGAATTGCGCAGCGAAGTGCTGTTGTTCCAGGGGGGTGATGTCCTGGTCGCGAAAGAACAGCACTTTGTGCTTTAGCCACAGCGCCCGGATTTCCGCGATCAGTTCCGGATCATGGGCCGCATCGGCCAGATTGATGTTGCTCAGTTCAGCACCGATGGCGGGGGAGCAAATCTCCACTTTGATCGAATGCTGACGCACTGATGACCGGATAGTGGCCGGTGCCGTGGGGGTAAGGGGTGAAGGCGTGTCTTGGGCTGCGGCGACTGTTGTCATTGTTGTCTCCAATCCGAGCTGAACGACGGTGCGCTATAAGAGCATCCGGTGTAGGTAACTGCCCCCTGCAAGTGATTGAGGGGTAGTCCTACAGTAGCTAATTCAGGCGCAGGACTATGGGCGAAGCGGGACATTTGCTTCGCATTTTGGGACGCGCAGGGGAAGGAAACGAACATTGTTGTGAGCAGGTCGGAGAGTCCGCTTTTGGCCGATTGTTGTCTGTCGCGAAGGGTTGAAATCCACAACCCAAAGCGGTCGGTAAGCCGAGCCAGGTACGCGAGCGAAGTACTGCAAATAACCGCGTTTATGGTAAACCTGCCTGTCGCCTGTCGCCTGTCGCCTGTCGCCTGTGCTCAGCGCTGGCTGGGTAATTCGCCCCCGCGGAATTGACTTCGACTTACAAAGCGTCATTCTTGCTTGAGTCGCCCTGCCAACTCGTTCCGCCTCGACGAGCGTCACTAATATTCAGCAGGTAAACCTATGCTCGCCGCCAACCTCAAGCTTTTGGACATCTACTCAAAGGTCACCACCTGCGAGCAGGGATGCACCGGCATCGAGAATAAGCCAAAGGAAGGAATCATTGGGCGCAGCTTCTATTGCCCCAGCGATGTGGCCAATGTAACCATCCTGCTGGTCAGCAAAAATCCAGGGAAAGCCGACCCGAGAGAAAATGCCCTATATGCACCTCTCGACGGTGCCGGGCGGGTCGCGGCGCACACCCAATTCGTTCACGATTGCTTCGCCGGGATCAACCCGCTGGTCACTTCGCAGTACCACGCCCGAATCGTCAGATGGGTGTCGAAGATCCTCGATGTGGAAGCGACACCCGAAGCCGTTTTTGCACGTACAGCGATGACCGCCTTAGTGAAATGCCAGTCTGGCGGCGACAAGACTGAGCGCTTGTCCGATGAAACGGTGGGGACCTGTGCGGACACACACCTGTTCTCCGAAATCGAGACGATCCGACCACGGTTCCTGTTGGCCCTGGGTGGAGAGGCGTACAACTACCTTATGTTGCCTGTCATCAGGGCCCGCCATGGCCTCCCAGTGGGCAAGCTTTATCATCCGAGTTGGTCGAACATGAGAGGTGGCGAAGCTCGCTATCTTGATGAGGAGATCCCGAAGCTGCGCAAACAGTATCAGGACGCCCTATGAGCTCGCTTCAAGTTAACAAGCCTCATTGCGATCCTGATCCCGATCACTGCTGATTCGGTGCAACAGTAGCTTTTGTATTGAGATAGCTGCACGCGGGCAATATGTGTAGCGCTGTGGTGAGCCTTCGTTCTAGCGAACCTCCGCGTGCTGGCGAGGCCAGTTGGATAGGTTTGATTAGGCGCGTTTTCTGCATTGCTAGCCCGGTGCTAGCCCGAGGAAGAAACAAAAAAGGCCTGCATCGCTGCAAGCCTTTATTTTTTTTGCGCACCAGGAATCGAACATGGCATCTGTAGGCCTTATAAACACTTGAATGTGCCAAGGTTGAATCAGTGGCGTACCCCTTCACGTACCCCTAAAAGAGAAAGTACCGCGAGGCGACATATGGTCAGCAGCACCTAGGCATACGCATCGTGCTACTGATCCTTTGCCCAATGGTTCGCCGTAGTACCCGCTCCGCCCGATCATCATTCTCGATGCAGGTGATACCACGCTCGTTCAGGGTGAACAGTGATTCAGGAAGGCGTCCCTCATCGCGAGCCTTAATGATCGCAGCCTTCGATACGCCAACGCGACGGGCGATCTCGCTGATAGTGCATTGCATGACCGTTCACCTCACTGCTGGCTTTCTGCAAGAGTAGGTCAGACGGTCACTCTTTTTTCGCCATAAAGTTCGCGCTTATCGGGCCCTGAAATACCCGCGATGGGTTTCAGGCCAGGAGAACCTCTACCGGGGGGGATGGGCATTGTTGCACGTCAATGACATGCCGCTATGAGGCGGGGGCGTTGTGAATATGGATGCCTGGGTTTTCCGTCAGTCCACGCACTTGTAATACCCCTGCGTTGTTAGTTGAATGGTGCGGAGCAATGGATACTGCTCAGGAATAGCATTCCTTACCATTTTTCCGCAGGCACTCACCCGTTCTTTTACCTGAAACATGAACTCGTCAATTGACAGGATCTTAGCGCCACATAGCTCGTTTCGATCTTTAGGATGAGCGACAAGCACGGCGATTCGCTCAACTGGAGTTGATGGGTCTAGCCATGAGAATACGCTGGTGAACATGTGTCGTTCGCCTGAATCAAATTTCTTCTTGAATCGGCTTTCTCTGGTTTCCCACGAATGCGCGTCGATGGATGGCTCGACATGAACAAGGTGTTTGGTCGTTGGATGAAATGCCAGAATGTCCAACTCCATCTCCCACCCCCCATGAGCGAGCCTGCCAACCTTGAGGTTCCTTTTTACCAAGTAACCAGACCAGTCGTAGTACTCGGCAATGAGATCTTCTAGATGCGACATACCTATGGTTCCTCAAAAAGCCTAACGAGAAATGGACCCTAACTGATGCCTAATAGGCCAGAAGAGTTTGGTTGATAACGTTCTGAAGGCAAGGCCCCTCGTTGCTCTGGCAGGTTGATCGGGGCTACCTCAGCCCCAGGAGTCACCCCTCGCCATCAGCGCCAGCAAAGGCTCGACAAACCCTCCCGTTGTTCTCGGCATGGCCGTAAGTAATGTCGTCGATTGAATCGACCAGGCAGGCCGTCACCATGGCATAGTCGCTGCGCATGACAACGCGGCCACACTCCGCTGCGAAATTGCACTCCACTTGCCCAACCGTTTGCGTTCGATCTGACCACCCATTGCAATCGGATTTGACCAGCACGCTTCGTAACTATGACCGGCAGAGGACGACTCATAGTGGACGCTGGTGATCGGCCCAAGACGCTGGGCGCAACATCACTCCCTACTTGTCGTCCACTTATAGTTAGGATTCAAATAATGCCCCCGACTGAACCAATCAGCATTGAGCAACTGACGAGGCCAGTGCCGCTAAGTGAGGTTAGCGCCTGGGTTGAAAAACTGTGTGCTCGCTATACCTCCGACCCAAGCTGGCAGAACTACTTTTTGCAGAAGCGCGGCCTGACAAAAGATCTACAAGACGAACTCATTCCTCTCGGGCTGCTGTGTAAGAAAATTGAGAGTCGAGCTCCAAGCGCCCTATTGCACTACTATCACGGCAGCAAACAGTCATTTGACGCCAAGATCGTTCTCCCCAGCGGCAAGACTCTCGAAACGCTTGAGATCACCCTCGCGTGTGATGGATACCAAGATGCAATTGCCGCGGAGTCACTGGAACTCCACGGCTATGCACCTTTGTACTCAACTATTCCCAGCTCAGGTCCACGTGCCTCTCGTCAGTTGCCAAAGCCGGAGCTCGTGAGCCTAGATGCCGATGTTGTAGTAGCTGAATGCATTGCTCAGGTTCAGGAGGCCGTCATGCGGAAATGCCAATCGCGGAAGTATATAGATACGAACCTTGTGGTGGCCTTCGACGATTTTCGCCTTCTCTCACTAGGGCACTTTGAGCTGGTTATCAATGAGCTTCATGCGATCAAGTCATCCTTTCCAGTCGTCTACTATGTTGGCCTTGGCGGAAGATTGTTTACGCAAACCAACGGAGAATAACCGATGTTTCTGCAGAGGCGCTTGCTCAACTTGCATGGGCACATCTGAATGACTGATTTTGGCCGTTAGCAGCGTCCATGATCGCATGGCTTACGACGAATCGGATCTATCTCGCGGGCTGTGGCACTTACCTCGTGAGATACAATGAACGCGACTGGATCGTTTTCACTGGAGTCATGAACATGTCCCATGGGTATCTTTACTTGCTCGTTCACAGTCGCGGTGATGTGTTTAAGGTCGGGATTAGTACAGTGCCCACCAACCGTCTCCACAAGCATACCCGTCAAGATTTCGTGGTCGCTGATGGTACGCTCTACAAGCTCCCGAGTATCGAAGCCGCGCGCCACCTTGAACTGCTGATCCTACGCTCTCTACCAAGCGCACGCGGTAAGGGGGCTAGTCGCATTATTGATGGCCGTACAGAATGCTTTCGTATCGGATACTTTCGTTTGGTTAGCAATCTCCTCCTCGCTGCGCTCGAGTCACCGTTGGGTGAAGGCTATGAGGTGTGCGATATGGAAGGCCACATCAAGGTTCCATCAAGAATGAATGGTTGGGACATTCCGGAGGTGCGGGCAGCACGCCTGGACAGCCCCCAATGCACGGTCAATGGCGTGACGTATAAGAGCTTTCGAAATGCATGGATCTCTTTATTCGGCGAGGAAACTCCAGGCCGCCAACCTGCACGGATCCAGTGGAAAAAGCAGGGTAAATTGGAAATTCGTGGTCTGTTATTCGAGAAGGTTCAAGGCAACGTCGAAGAATAGTCCTCACTTCTGGTGAAAAGGCCGATCCGGCTTGCGTATAGGCGCTGAAGAAACCAGTGATTCTAGACTCGCCAGTAATCGTCACCAATGCGGCAGTAGTGATTGACCGCTTCTGGCCGTTATCTGCCGGATGTAAACGCAGTTTTCCGTAGAGAAAAGGTCAGTTGAGAGGGCGTGGTGGTACAGAATTGGTACAGGGGAAATCGAAGATTACTACAAGCCTGTGTTTTAAAGGGTCTTGTCGTTAATCGTTCCAATCCATCATAGGATCAATTAAGGCAACCATCTCAGGCTCCGGTACGAGATGTACTAGCTCCCTTAGATTCCGCGGGAAGGGGCCGTTGAGTGAGGTCGCCGAGTTAGTGGTCGACGCACTCAATCGACGGGCTATCATCGACATAATGGCATTGCTGCAAAACGTACCTTTTCCGCTACATCGCTGATGCTTATTGAGCCGGTTCTCACTGGCAGTGGGTCTCAGTCAGCTACCAAAAGGGGAGATTGGTTTGAAGATTCCCGTTTTGCTCATCTGGCGTCGAAGATCAAAACGTGTCAGAGACTCAACAACGTCGACCTTCGATAATTGGTTGAAATCGATTTCTTCCCAGTCGCAGCGGCTGACTTGAACGGATAATAGGTATTCGTCACCGACTCGCCCGGTCGTTTTATCTGGACGTTGTGAATAACCAGATAGCACAACCTGCTGCAAGTTCGGTAGAGCTGCAAAAGCTTCCCCTATAAGCCTGAAAGCCACGGCGTGGACGTGTGACATGTACAGCTTCTGAATGGCTGTAGCTGACATTTCTTTAAGGCTTATGTGTAGACCTCGTACTTGCGCTGTAGCCGTCTGTGAAGGCATTTGCTCAAGTTCAGGAAGATCAACATCGAGCAAAACACGTCGGCCGTCTTCGAGTATGTCGAAGGAGACTGCGGTTTCACGCGGCCAATGAACATCTTGAAAATTGTCCTCAAGCCAGATTTCCATATCGGCGACACAGCGATATATGCCGCTCTCGACCAAAGCTTTCCTTGACTGTACGAGTTGAAAAAAAGAGGATTTTTTATCTTGCCAGTTGAGATGACGCGCTGCGAAATCATCTTGTGCTGCTGCATTTTCTATAGCAATACGCTGTATTCTTTTTTTAAAAAACTTTTCGATAAAAGACGGCATACGCGGTTGGGGACGCGTTGGCTCCGGATGCTCGAAGGCTACAGGTTGGAAAGCAGGCGCGACCTTGCAGTCTGGAGTGTCCAGGTGGATTTTGCCCAGCATGTCAATGGCGTTATTGATGTCATCACATTTTCGCTGGATCAAGCTGAGAATGGCGTCCCGATTCTGCTTCTTGGCAATCTCGACAAGATGCTCGGGCAACTCATTGCCTTGGGTATCCATGAAATGCATGTTGCCAGCATCATCAATAGAACAGCTCAGCGTCAGCTCTACGGGCGCAGGCTTTCTGTTCTCAGATGAGGTTGGGCGAGAAGTTCCATATATTTTTTGACTGCTTGAGAGGCCCATAAAGCTAGTGTTTAGGTGAGCTCCACGCTTGCCTATTCCGACTGTTGTCCCTCTGGGGCCGAGTGTCCAACCGACCCCTGATCCGCTCAAGTTCATACGAATGCCAGGTGCAAGCTTGATTGATTTGCGGAACCGGATGGCCATCGCATCATTTCCTTTGCTGTGTGGACGTTTCTATCCGTGACAGGTGGCTAGGGTCTGTTAAAGGACTATCTGAGTTTGTCTTAGCTAAGGAGTATTGCTTACGAGAGGCTTATGCGCATTGGCCGTTGTAAAAAAAGGTGCGATTGTGCACCGCAACTAGGATGGGTATGCCCGATTACAAGGGCCTACAGGCCTGCAATCAAATGAAGATTTAGGAGCATGACTTGTCATATCTTATTGATAAATATAGTAAAACTGATGGACTTAAAATCCCCCGCTCGTAAGGGCGTGCCGGTTCGATTCCGGCTTCGGGCACCATTTAAAATCAAGGGTTTGCGGGCGAAAGCTAATGCAAACCCTTGTTTGTTTCTGGTCCGCAATTATTGATCTGGTCCGCAATTCACTTCGTTGGAGAGACCTTTTTCCCCTTTCGATTGCGGATGTACTGCTCGGTCATTACGACGGTCGTATGCCCAAGTTGATCTCTGGCCTGCAAAATATCGCCGCTTGACTCCGCCTTATCCGTGCCGGCTTTAGCGCGTAAATCGCGCATCTGGAACTCGGACTTTGCAACCCCGGCTGCTTCTCTGGCCAAGTCAAACCTTCCCCGCAACATCGCCACCGACATTGGTGTGCCATCCTCAGTAACGATCAGCCGCGTTGAGCGGACATTGTGTTCTGACTTTCGGGACATGATTCGATCAATCAAAACCTTCAGCTCCCCAGTGATTTCGATTCGGCGCTTGGCGTTTGTCTTGCCCTGCAGCACCCATATCTGACCCTCTCGGACGTCGCGCTCATCCATCAATCGAGTGTCGGTCACCCGTTGGCCAGTCAAATAGGCAAGGTCCATCGCATCCCGTAGGCCGGCGTCCGCTTTCTCGTACACGCGCTTGAACAGTGCGTCCTCGATGTAGATGTCCCGCCCCGTCTCCTTGTTTCCCTTGATTCCTGCGCAAGGGTTGGCGAGCGCGGTATAGCCGATATCCCGGGCGAAGTTCCAGATTGCACTGAGCAGGGCTTTCTCCCTGTTGGCGCGCACCGGCGCGGCCTTGCGCCAGGTCAGGTATTGGCGGACGTGCAGGGGCTGGATTGTTTCGAGCGGGGCCGGCGGGTCGTCGAAGAATGACATCAGGTTTTTCAACTCCCTGACGTTGTCCTTTTGCGTTGCTGGTTTCTTTGATGGCACCACGTCGACCAAATACTTCTCGGCCATGTAACGGAAGGTGATCACCTTGGCCACCAGGTCGATGGCGGTGCGATCACGCTCGAGTTTCGCATACTCCATTATCGCCAGACCGTAATCGCTGCCCAGCGGAATTTCTTTGCGGTCCTTGCCGCCGGTGTTGTAGTAGTAAAAAACCCGGCCACTGGCTTTCTTGCGTTCTCTCAGCTGGGCGATTGATCCGGGTTTGCTTGGTCGTCGTCCCATGTCAGCTAGCCTTGCGTGGTGTCCATGCGGGTTTCTCTGGCTCAAACATACCGACCGCAGTCACGGCCATCGCCCTGACGCTTGGCCAGCCATTCACCTTGATGGTGTGCCTGATGCCGTTCTTCTTCAGGTTGAGGATCTGGCCTGCCTTGGTCCGCGTGCCGGTGAGCTCGCAAACCTCCTCGTGGGAAGGAGATTGGATTTTCATGAACGTTTCCATGCCGCGCGTGGCGGCGGAAGGTGGTTTATAGGTGTGACTTGCACACAGGAAAGCGCCCGACAAATGGCTACCGTTCGGAATTTGACACTCACCATTTGCCGTACTATTTGTTTCCTTCTCTGTTGGTTTCTTCGAGATTCAAATAGGAAGGAGGCCGCAAAGATGATGCGTAGAGGTTCCACGTATTGGCTGTGGGCCGACTGCGAGTTGCACTGTCGGTCTTACGAAGAAGTGCTCAGTGACGGCAGCATCGTCGACGTTCAGACCAGAATTTCCAGGAAGGGGAGAACGCAACTCTTTATCGGTGTGTACTACAAAAATGGAGTTCCACTGTTTGAGAAGGTCCACGATTGGTTGCCCAAAGACACCATGACAACTGCGCTTGATTGGGGTGTTGGTTGCGCGCGCAAAATCGCGAGAGAGAATATGGTTTTTGCCAAATCGAGCGAACGCTATTCAGGGCGAGAGTCAGCCAGGGCGGCCATCCGCAGTCTAAAAATAATTCCGCAGTCGGCGACAAGGGAGACCAAGTCGCCGGCTGTTGTTGATACGTTCTGTTCTCATCGAATTGTGAAAAAAATCAGATGAAGGGCTTAAGGCGCGTATTGAAGGTGAGCTACGGTTTATTGGTTCACCTCGCCAGTTGCGTACACGCTTTCTCCCTTGAGGTGGCTGGCGGGGTGGACCCTTACCGGCGCGGCCCCTTGTAGATGACCCTGAGCATGTAGAGCGGCGCTGCTATTGGTAGGAGGATCATGAGGCAATCTCCTTGATGTTTGACTCGATCCAATTCCGCATCCGCTGCCAGCGGCGTTCAGAGATTTCGGGAATCCACTTACACCGACCGTCTTCTTGAGGCTCGTAGGTGCCCGGATGCTCGTCATTCTCGAAGACAATTTCAGACGCCACCGCCAGAGCTGAACTCCATCTGGCAGCCGCACTTCGCCGGTTCGCCATTCACGAACGTTATCTTTTCATCAGGCATGATTTCGTCCTTGCCGCTATAGCGGCTATGCATTAGAGATGAGAGGGAGGTATCGTCTACGCGGGACAAACAGGAGCTGCGACGCGGTTGTTTGAGCTCTGTCACTCAATATTAAGGATTAATCTTGTGCCGAACTCAGTGACTATTAAGAGAAAGGTATTGTTCGGCGACTGTGATCCGGAGGGGATTGTCTATACACCCAGGTTTTCGTACTTCGTTGTTGAGGCTGTTCATGATGCCCTCACAGTGTGGCTTTCCGGTCCCGGATTAAGAACCCTGCTAGGTTTTAATCTACTGCCTCCAGCAAGGGCCTTCTCGCTAGAGTTTCTTCATCCGGTCACTTGGGATGACGAACTTTCTATGAAGGTAAGTGTTTCCAGTATTGGGCTTCACTCGTTCACATTTCTAGTCGAAGGTAATGTATCGCCAGATGTTCTGGCATTTACTTCTAGCCTTACACACGTTTGCATCTCGCCGGTTACTAGGGAAGTTATTGAGGTTCCAGAGCAACTGCGGGCGCTGCTCCAGTCTTGAGCGTTGTAGTCGCTCGTACGTGATAGAGCTGGTCAGGCGATCGTCTTGCGCTCCACCGCCATCCAAGGATCATTGGCCGGCTGAGGTAGATCTGCTTCATGCGGCAGCCTGCTGCTCCTTACGCAGCGCTTCCTGCACTGCTTCGACGATCCGGCGCAGGTATGTGAATTCGTGGTTTTCTTCGACAGCGTGCTTTTGCAATGGGTAATGCCACTCATCACCGTAAATCTCGGTTAGCGGCTTGCTGCGATGCCAGCACTCGTTGGGGCTCTCGATGTTGCTGAGCTCATCAATTTGATCGAAGAGCCGGCGGGCGTCGTGCAAGTCCCGCTCGAACACATCTTTCCAGACAAGGACGTTGCGACCACGACGGCGCTCGATCACTCGGCGCCGAGCAAAGGTCGCAAGGGCGTTGCCGCTGAACTTCGTACTGCTTATCCCGCGATCCAGGCAGTTGAGGACATAGTGCCAATCGCACTTCGCTACGAACTGTGCAACGGTTCGCGGCCCCATGCCGCCCCAGTAAGCGTTCCAACTCTTGTCCCAGCAGTTGATCGTGATCTTGCCCTGGGCCGTCTGGTAGTTCGGATTTGATTCGGTAGTGCAGTCGCGCCGGCCGAAGTCCTCGAGGAACACTGTGATCGGGTCAAGCCGCGGTGCGCCAGTGATCACCAGCTTCGTGACTGTCGAGCACTCAACCTCCAGCGATTCGGTCGGATTGTTTTCTGTGGGCATGGGGTGTCCTTCGCCGGTGATCGGCTACAGTTGATGGGTCACTGATATGGAGATCGAATATGAAATGCTTAATCTGTCAGGCAGCCGCCAGGATTGTTCACGCGCCTGGAGACTGTTCAGAGGTCAAATGCTCAGCTGGTTGTGGACACTTCAGGGTTTCAGCGAACCTTGTTGCGAAGATGAAGTTCAAGAAGGAATCCTTCGACATCGAACGCACAAGGCGATGGCTTGATATGTCCCGGAATGCGGAGCCTGTGCCATTGATATCGACCTACGATTACAACGTTTCCTTGCTGCATCGGGATGCAGAAGAGAGATCTTCCAGCCTGCGGAATCGTTCTAGAAAGTCGGTAACTTCAGATTAGATAGAAATTCTTGCTTCGATCTGGCGAACTGCATGCTGCACGGCGGTGATAACCGGCTTCATCACCGTCGTGCGCTCATCCTATGGCGGCGCGACAGGTTTGGTTTTCTGTGGGTATGGGGCGTCCTATGCCGGGGCTTGCCATTTTTATCGTGGACGACAGGGGCTGGGTGGATCAAAACGATTTCTTCAGGCATGACTTCGTCCTTGCCGCTATAGCGGCTGATGTTGAAGGGGAAAGTGGTGTTACTTGTGGGGAGAGGCAGAGAATTTGGAGTAAGTGTTGATATCAGTTGTGGCAAGAAGGCAGCGGCCATCTTTGAATTTTGCGTAGAAAGTTATTTCCTTTTCTTTATCACATAGCCACCAGCCCGCAACTAGTCCAACCGGACCTAAAAGCAATGCTCCAGCCAGACTCCATCGAACAACGCTCCCTTTCTTATTAACTATTTCCTCGGTTGCTGTTTCTAAAGTTTCTAGTTTTGAAATGGGTATCTTAATTTCAAGAGTAGGTTTTACTGCAGATTTTAAAATGAACAGTCCAGATTGAAATTCAGCATCACCTGTCAGAAAGTCACCGGATATCACCGTTATCTTCGACATGGTGTTTCTCCTCTGATCAGGTTTAGCCAGCTGATTACTGGGCTCCAAAGGTCCCTGTCAGTCAATCGACTTGCGACAAAAGGTGAGGTTGATGGTCTCCATCGATACCAGATCATGGGCCTTCACAGCCGGCTTCGGCGTGTAGGTCAGCGTGCCGTCGAGGATGGCTTGCTTGATCGCCTCAAACTCCCAGCAGTAGTGCTGGCTGTTGACGTAGATGCGCAGCCCATCGCGGTAGTCGTGCTTCTTGCGCCGGATACCTCGGGTAGGCGCCGCCCACCGTGACCGGATGCGGTGGCGAGATGTGAGTTTGTGGGCTATTGGTTGATGATCCGGCATGAACCAGGAAGACAGGGAGCTACTAATGAAAACGCTGATAGTTGATCACTCTTGGACCAAAATCATCGAACGAGATGAGTTCGCCAAGATCGCGCTGGCGGCAAAGATTGAGCAGATCGAAGAAATTGAAGCTGCCATTCGAGCGGTTGAAGGTGAAGAGGCAGCCCGCAATGCTCTAAATAATGGCTTGATAAAGCATGCATTAACGCGCTGCCTGGAGAACTTGCAGGGATCTGCATCCGTAACAGAGCAGGACTACTGGGTCTGTTACGAGTTTGCGACAACCGCTGCGAAGAATGCAGAGCAAATCATTGACGAAGAGCTTTCGCACGTAGGGTCGTGATCGTAGGTGCCGCCCTCCGTGACCGGATGTGACAGTGGCAATGTGAGTTGCGGTGAGTTATTTCGACCCTGAAGAGCTGCGGCTGGAGTACAACGCCGACGCCGTCGCCAACTTGCTCATGTGCCAATTCGTCGACGACGGCGCACGCATCTTCCCGCTCAACGTGTTGCAGCCCTGCATGGTCGGCAGTTCGGGCTTGGTGGTGGTGGCCCCGCCAATGGTCCCTGGCGGCAAGTTCCGCGTGCTTGAGCGGCATCTGGAGACCTACTACCAGGTGCGCGGCTGGTGGGACGAGCATGAATTCAAGAAGGGTACGATCTGCCATCTGCGTGAGGCCGATATCAACCAGGAGATTTACGGGTTGCCGGAGTGGTTGCCTGCATTGCAGAGCACGCTACTCAACGAGCCCGCCACCCTGTTCCGCCACAAGTACTACAACAACGACAGCCATGCCGGTTTCATCGTGTACATGACGGATACGGCTCAAAACGAAACCGACGTTGCGGCGTTGCGCTCGGCGCTCAAATCAGCGAAGGGGCCGGGCAACTTTCGCAACCTGTTCATGTACGCACCAATTGGCAAGAAGGACGGCATCCAGTTGATACCGGTCAGTGAGGTGGCGGAGAAAGATGAGTTCGGCTCCATCAAAAACATCAGCCGCGACGACATGCTGGCCGCCTTGCGGATTCCGCCGCAGTTGATGGGCATCGTGCCTCAGAACGCGGGTGGGTTCGGATCGATCAATCCGCATCCCTGGTTTCGTGCGCTGCCCAGCGCGGGGTTAATTTTGAAGCACGAGTCCTCGGCAGGCTCCCCTGAAGCAGCACCACCTGTTCGGTCCTAGGTTCGGGATACCGGACTGCCTTTTTGAGTGGCCTCCTCCTTGGCGTTTTGCACCGCGCCTTGAATATAGCCATACAGCCCCACGCAGGCATCGGTATACGCTTTGAGTGCCTTATCGGCCGCTTCACGGGCGGCGGGCAAGTCTTCGGGAGCGGCCACTTCGCGGGCCACCAATGCCTCATACCAAGCGGCTTCGGCTATCTGTACCGGTCGCAGGCCGGGCTTGAGGTGTTCGCTGTCTATCATCGGCATGACGGGGCTCCTTTCAGTTCGTTGTTCGTAACGCGGTGGTGCTCGCTTGCGCAACTCCAGACTTTCCGGTCATCACACTGACAACGCAGCGGTACAGCGTGCGGCCCATATCGGCGTGGCAGTCGAACATCAGGGGCGGTCGCGTCACGCCCGGCGCGTCAATCTGCGTCGCATAAAAGAATCGGCCGAGTGGGCAAGGTCATACCTTTAAATGACCCATCGATCACCGGCAAGGTTTGCAGCGGATCTTGATCAACCTCTGAGCTGTCTACCTGCCCAAGCATGATCCGTGCCCGTTCGTTGTTCACGTCGGCCACCTACTGCGCCGTTTCCTCGGTACTGACTTCCCCGGCCAGGCATTCGTTTCTTGCACCAGATTTCGCGCCTTAGCGTATTTGGGGGGGGCGGAGGAGGGATTTTAGACTGGTGCGCGCTGTCGTACCCCCGCCACGCCTGCGGGCTAAATGGGTCGTTTTTTCTGCATACCTGCACTCAGCCCAAGCCGGCCCAGGCTGGGGGCTGTGTACGCGAATGTGGGGGGGGGAAGCCTGCGGATGTCTGCCAATTCTACTATGAGTGCCCCAGCTGTAACGTGCTGCTGCGCCCCCAACCCGGCGTCTGCTGCGTCTTCTGCTCGTACAGGTCGGTGAAGTGTCCGCCGATGCAGCACCAGGCGGGCTGCTGCTAGGGCCTAGTAATGGATCACGTCCATTTCCTAGGCCCCTCCTTTGTAGAATGCGCTTAGCGTCCCGCTGGTCGATCCCTCATCTATTTGCCCCCTCCGCCTGCGTATCAGTTCCTTTGTCCGCATGGGTTCAGGAACGCAGCCGCCCAATGAAAACGGCCTGGCCCCCTTTGGGGGAGCCAGGCCGTCTACCTGCAGCAGCATTCAGACAATGTCAGTGCTTGCCATGTTGGTCACACCGACCAACTGGATGATGTTGGTGATACCCACACCGTCACCGTCCTGTGCCAGGTAGCCGTCGCCTCCAACGACGCCGAAGTAGTAGTTGGTGGTGCCGTTCAGCGCGCCATCGGCGGCCGAGATGAATCCGGCCAGGTTGACAACGGGTGCCAGCACTTCGCTGTAGTTGGCTACAGAACCTGCCATCGTGAAGTCCAGCTTGTCGACGCCGGAGACGAAGCCGGCGGAGATCACGCTAGTCGTTGCGGACAGCAGCGCGTCGGTATCGGCATCCAGGGCCTTGTAGCTGAAGGTGTCCATACCCGCGCCGCCGGTGAAGGTCTTGCCGCCAGCGATGGTCACGTCCAGGGTCTGGGCAGCGGTCGAATCTCCGTCAAAGTCCGTCACCGTCACGTCGAAGGTCAGGCGGGCGTCAGGCGTCGACGAGGTCACAAAGCCCATGTCGACGATCTTGACCACGTCGCCGTCCCAAGTTCCTGCTTCGCCGGCCTCCACGGGATTGCTCTTGCTGCCTTCACCATCTTCGTTTCCGAATGCCAATGTGGCACCGGTGCTTGCCCCGCTGACGCCGACGTTGCCATTGAGGTTGTACCCGTTGCCGGTGACGCCCTCGGTGGAAGTCAGCACCTGCACGCCCTGGATCACGTAGTCCTCGGTGCCGAAGTTGTAGTCATTGCGCTCGAGGATCACCGCGCCGTCGTTCTGATCCAGTGTGATCCCGTACGCCGCGGGATTCGCAATTGGATGGAAGTTGTTGTTGGTGGTGGAGGGGGTTTTCAGAATGATGTCCTGGCTGTCGACGATGATTGCCCGGGTGATCGGATTGTTGGATCCGTCAGGATCGACCAGCTTCAACACCAGCACCAGATCCTCGCTGCCGATGCCGTCGAACTTGATGAAGATCCCGTTGCTCGTGGCGGTGGGCGCCAAGTTGGTGTTGCCGAATGGATTGGCGGTGAAGAAGTCCAGGTCCATCACCTCGCCCTGCTGGATGGTGTCGCCGGCCACGCCGGCCGCAGTCCCGGAAACACTCACCCAGGACGTCGCCGCAGAGAACAGCTCACCAGGGTCGAAGGCGTTGTCGCCACCCGCCTTGATGTTGTTGACTCCGGTTCCACCGCTCGCTTCGGCGAATCCACTGAACTGCACGAAGAAGTCGTCGGCCAGATTGGCCACCGAGACCGGCGGCTGTTGGTTGATCGGCGTCGTGCCGCCGATCGCGTAGCCGGTGAAACCCTTCGCAGTCGACGTCCGCAGGATGCTGAAGCTTTCGATCTCGTCGGTCAGGCTCAGCGTATAGGTGTCGGCCAACTTGTCGAACGTCAGCGTACCGGTCGCATTGGTGGTAGCGCCCTGGTTCGGGTTGTTGGACACATAGGTAAAGGCGATGTTGAACACCGCCGTGGTGTCGGTTTCCGAGAACCAGGTTACCGACCTGTTGGTAATGGCGTTCGCTCCTACCGAGACGCCTGTCATGCTCAGGGACAAGTCGCTGTTCGAGGCGCTGTAGAGTGTTCCCAGTCGATCATCCGCGCCGATGTCGTAAGCGAAGGTACCGGTGCCACCGGGGGTCGGATTGGCGGAGTTCCGGTAGACCAGGTTCGACTTGGCCGTTACCAGCGGCGAGTCATCGTCGACCGTGATCACCAGTTTTTCGGCTGCTGCCGGCACTGTATCGCCATCTGCGTCAGTAGCCTGCAGGATGGTGCCGAGCTGGAGGGCAAGGTCGTTCTCGGTGTTGTCACCCGTCTGCCCGTTGAGGCTCGGGTGGTCGAGTTGGTCGAGCTGCGTGAAAAGGTAGGCGCCGGTCGCCGCGGTTAGCGCAAAGGTGAACACTTCGCGGTCATCGGCTTGGTAAATGCCGTCGCTGGCTCCGACGTCCACGTAGGCCGTCAGCGTGTTGCCGGTCACGTCATATTTCACCGCCTCGCCCTTGGAGGTCAGCGTCTGCAGCAGATTGCTGGTGTCCGTGGACAGGCCATAGGTCAGCGGATTGTCGACGCCGGACTGGAAGATCGAGTCGATGCTGCCTGAGGCGAACGCGACCTCCCCGCTTACATCGTTGGTCCCGCCTGCGATCCCGCCGGGCAAGCCGTCCTCGTCCACCGTCGCTGTCACGGGCGTGCCGTTTGCCGTCGGCCCATCGTCCTGGAAGGCGACACGGGCGCCGATGCCGACCGAGGCGGTGTCGGT
This sequence comes from Pseudomonas sp. BF-R-19, assembly GCF_019956445.1. Classification (NCBI taxonomy): domain Bacteria; kingdom Pseudomonadati; phylum Pseudomonadota; class Gammaproteobacteria; order Pseudomonadales; family Pseudomonadaceae; genus Pseudomonas; species Pseudomonas sp. BF-R-19. The sequence continues at coordinate 19,583 of NZ_JAHBDN010000038.1, read as the reverse complement.
GTCGCCATCGCCGTCGGTGACGGTGGCGACCGCGAGCAGCGCGGCGTTGTTGATGGCGAGTGACTCATCGTGGCTGGCACCGCCGGTGGGGTGCTTGATCGAGTGGTACTGCACGACGCTGAGTACGCCGGTGATGGAGTTGATCGCCACGGCGAAGGCGGCTTCGCCGTCATCGTCGCCGCCCGAGATGCGGCCGACCACCAGCGCGCCTTCCTTGGTCAACAGGATGCTATTGCCTTCCGTCGTGTCCAGGCCGGAGTCGACGCCGGCACTCGCGACATTGAGCGAGTAGACGGTGCTGGCCAGACCATCCTGGCCACCGCTGCTGGCGCTGGAGTCGATCACCGAGGCGCTGCCCTGGGCGTAGGCCGCGGTCATGTCGCTGCTGACGGTGGGAACGGCGGCGAACACGGCAAGTGGGCCGAGTACGTCGTCCGCATCACCATCAAGTCCCGCTGTTTCATCGTGCCGGACCAGGCCAGCACCGAGCGCCGCCGAGGCTGTCGGGCCATCGTCCTGGAAGGAGACACGGGCGCCGATGCCGACCGAGGCGGCGTGGGTGTCGCCATCTCCATCGGTGACGGTGGCGACTGCGAGCAGCGCGGCGTTGTCGATAGCGAGCGACTCATCGTGGCTGGCGCCGCCGGTGGGGTGCTTGATCGAGTGGTACTGCACGATGCTGAGCATGCCGGTGCTGGCGTCGATCGCCACGGCGAAGGCGGCTTCGCCGTTATCGTTGCCGCCCGAGATGCGGCCGACCACCAGCGCGCCTTCCTTGGTCAACAGGATGTTATTGCCTTCCGTCGTGTCCAGGCCGGAGTCGACGCCGGCACTCGCGACATTGAGCGAGTAGACGGTGCTGGCCAGACCATCCTGGCCGCCGCTGCTGGCGCTGGCGTCGATCACCGAGGCGCTGCCCTGGGCGTAGGCCGCGGTCATGTCGCTGCTGACGGTGGCAACGGCAGCGAACACGGCAAGCGGGCCGAGTACGTCGTCCGCATCACCATCAAGTCCCGCTGTTTCATCGTGCCGGACCAGGCCAGCACCGAGCGCCGCCGAGGCTGTCGGCCCATCGTCCTGGAAGGCGACACGGGCGCCGATGCCGACCGAGGCGGTGTCGGTGTCGCCATCGCCGTCGGTGACGGTGGCGACCGCGAGCAGCGCGGCGTTGTTGATAGCGAGCGACTCATCGTGGCTGGCGCCGCCGGTGGGGTGCTTGATCGAGTGGTACTGCACGACGCTGAGCACGCCGGTGCTAGCGTCGATCGCCACGGCGAAGGCGGCTTCGCCGTTATCGGCGCCGCCGGAGATGCGGCCGACCACCAGCGCGCCTTCCTTGGTCAACAGGATGTTATTGCCTTCCGTTGTGTCCAGGCCGGAGTCGACGCCGGCACTCGCGACATTGAGCGAGTAGACGGTGCTGACCAGACCATCCTGGCCGCCGCTGCTGGCGCTGGAGTCGATCACCGAGGCGCTGCCCTCGGCGTAGGCCGCGGTCATGTCGCTGCTGACGGTGGCAACGGCGGCGAACACGGCAAGCGGGCCGGGTTTGTCGTCCGCATCACCATCAAGTCCTGCTGTTTCATCGTGCCGGACCAGGCCAGCACCGAGCGCCGCCGAGGCTGTCGGGCCATCGTCCTCGAAGTTCACCGCGCTGCCGATTTCCTGGGGCACGGCGACGATATTGGGCAAATGGAAGCCGCCGATATCGAAGGGGGAGTTGAGTTGGGCATTCGCATTTCCGATGTTCTCGATCAACACGCGGTTGTGCAGTTCGCTGGTGGTGTATTCGATCGAGTACTTGGACTGGAAGCCAGCAATCGTCACGGTGCGATCGGTGTCGTTATTGCTGAGGTTGAACGTCACGGTGATATTGCCAACCGTCGTGTTGGTGGTGACGCCGTCGAGACCGGCGATGATATTGCCGTTGCCATCGCGGATCGTGACGCTGGTGATGTAGGCCAGGTTGTCGTCCGTGTCCAGGAGCCCATCGAAGTAGTCACTCTTCTCCTCGAATTCCGTGGTGTAGGCGCTGATCCTGGCCGTGGACGCCTTGGGCGGTGTCTGCTGCGCAATGACAAAGGTCGCACCCGTCGCGCCGAAGAGTTCGCCAAAGTCGATGTTGTCTTCGACTATCGCCTCGCCGTGCGTCAGGCCGGGCACGGTGTAGAGCGGGTTGGGGTTGGTCACGAAGGTGAAGATCATCCCTTCGCCAGGATCGACCCCCTGGTTGTTGGTGCCGATGGTCGTGGCGCCGCCGCCCTGGCTGGTATTGACGGTGTCACCCGCATCCTTGCCATTGACGATCTTGTCCGGATCCAGGCCGGTGACGACGAGCCCCACGTCAGTGCTGCCGGCTTTGAACATCAGGAACTTGTTCTGCCCCGACGGTACTCCGGCGAAGTCGAAGGCGGCATCCTGGCTGGCGGTGGCCCAGAGGTGGTCCGTCATGTCGACCACGTCGTCGGGGTTCGAGGTAACCGGGTTCTGGAGCGGCGCGAACTGCGCCATCCAGACCTTGGCGCCGGTTGCCGTCTGTTCCAGATAGGCGGAAAAAACGATGGTGCCGCTCGGATCTGCCACGTCGTCCTCGGGCGCGTCGGTGGCCCCCTCAGCGCCTATGCGGCCGAGGACGATGTTGTTGTTGGTGGAGTCCGTGTACAGGAAGATTCTCCTGCCATCGAGGGTATAGAGACCGCTCCAGTCCGAACCGGCATTGTCATTGGTCGGGTCGCCGAGCGCTTTGCCCTCGGCATCGGTGAAGGCGAGATCGAGGTAGCCGCCGGTGATGGTGATCAGGTCGGTACCGGTGTTGCCAGCGGCGCCGGTATAGCCACTCAGCGCAGTCTGCATTGGAGTAACGGCGCCCAACAGCGCGAACAATCGGGACTCGAACGCCAACGGGAGGTCGTTGGTTTCGTCGGTGCCGTTGATTGCGGCAACGGCAATGTCGTTATCGGTGTTGTCGCCTGGGATGCCGGGTGTGGCAGTGGCATTCTGTAAACCGCCTGATTCATCAGTTGTGATGCTGCCGCTCAACGTAATAGCCATGACGTTCTCCTGAGGAGTTCCGGTCATCGAGGCCTGACCGTTGACCTTGCATTGCAATACGCCATCACTATGAAGAACGGCCGTGGGATTGGGCATGGCCCGATACTCCCAATCGGGGCAGGAGATTCGGACTACCTGGATGCGCAAACGGGATATGGACGCGAGGACGCGACGCCGCAAATCCCACGTGTGGATGAGGGTATGGCGCCTGTGCTCAAGGCCGCCCGGTGCGGGGAGGCAGCTTTAACATGGGGGGGACGGCATGGCGTTCAGGGAGCCAACAGTCAAGGATTTACAGCGCAGTTTGAATATCGCTTGGTGGCTGGTATCCCTAGCGATCCTTGCGCCGATCCTTGCGCCGATCCTTTCGATAGGCCTGCCTTATCCATAAGCGCTTGGAGCAGTTGGAAGAGTCCGAAGTGATCCATGCGACCGAGATATTCGATCAGGAACAAATCTTCGTAGACGCTGCTTGACCATAGTGGCCAATTGGCTGTGAATTAACCCCATTATGTCGATCTTGCGCGTTATGAGAGGCGACTTCAGAAGCCTGGCCATTGAGCTGGGCTTTTTCTTGCTTAGATTTTTTTCAGCCTTTACGCTAGCGACTGTCGTCGTGGAGTAGCGTAAATGGGCTTAATTGAAGTAAAGCAGCGTGACGTCATTCAAATTCAAAGCCTGAAGAGCAAATGGGTTGAGGGAGTAACGATTCCAGCAAACCCTCCGAAGTTGCTTTGGGTGGTTTATGAAGGGGAGAAGATTGCAGGAATCTTTTCCAATTGGGAGGAGGCGAGCATCCTTGTTGGCGCGCTTTATTGGGCGCAGCAAACGAGGCAGTTTTTGCGCGATAAGGAGCTGGAAGTGGAAAAGAAGAATCCTGGCACCAGCCCCAAGCCAGGTGATTAATAGCCTCGAAGCCACAAAGAAGTATCGCACCAAGCCTCGGTATAACGCCGGGGCTTTTTATTTTCTGCTCCCGCATCGGGAGGACCGCATCAAACCTTCCTCGCAACATCGCCACCGACATCGATGTGCCGTCCTGCGTAACGATCAGCCGCGTCGAGCAGATGCAGCACCAAAATTTGCCCATCTCAAACGTCTCGCTCGTCCATAAGTCGTGTGCCAGTCACCCGCTGCCTGATCAAGCAGGCAAGATCCATCGCATCCCGAAGGTCGGTACCAAGCGGATGATTTGCTTTTTTACCGGACCTGTCAGAGCGTTCCCAGGGTCAACTCCATCGCCAGTGCAGCGGACAACGCCAGCATCATCAGCAACGCGATAAACATCATGCCCAACTGAGCGACCTGCTTATAAAGGGGCATCGGCCTTTTTGTGATTCGAGCAATTGATTTATCAGAGGAAGCCATCATCAATTCTCACTTTTCCGCGGAACACGTAATAGCCCAATAAGGCGTACATCAGGATCACCGGCAGGATGAACGGAGCGCTGATCAGGGCGAACAGCCGACTGGAGGCCGGTGATGCCGCCGCCCACAGGCTGGCGGATGGCGGGATGATGTTCGGCCAGATGCTCGGTGCCTGGCCGATGTAAGCGAGGAACATCAGCACCAGGGTGAACAAAAACGGCCAGTGCGGCCTTGTGGTCGGTAAGGAGCATCGCACAGGGCGGGCTTGACCTGAGCAGCAAGGCAATGGAGTTGCATGGCGGTGTCACGCGTTTCATTTTTCACCCCTCGCGTCATGCCGAATCTGGCGAGCCCCGCCGTCATCCATGATGTCCGGGACGACAGCTGTTGCGGGTACCAGGGGGTAGTGCAACTAATGAGCCATTTCAATAGGGCGAAGAAAAAGCTCAAATGAATTAACAGGCTGTTTCTGAGTGTTTCAGGCGAGAGTAAGGGTGAAGGGAGGGGACATTCCTCAAATTAGGTGGTAAACGCCCGGTTGGGTGGGTGTAATGCCCCAATTATGGAGATAGTAGCCGTCACCTTCATCCCGTTACGCTTGCGAATGTAGTGCTAAGGGTGACGCGGTCAAGATAGATATCTTCTGATGTTTTTGCCTGCACCTGCCTGACTCTGGCTCCTTGCAGTAAACGAAGGGCATCTTGTGCCCTTATTTTTGAGGATGATGAATGAAACAAGGACAAGTTTTGCTGTTGGCTTTGTTGTTTATGTTTTTGACAGGTTGCACGACTACGCCACCAAAAGATCAAAGCAATCTCTGCAGTATTTACCGTGAGTATCCCGACTGGTATGAGGACTCGCTGCAGATGCAGAGTGAATATGGAACGCCTCTGCATGTGGCCATGGCGATCATGAAGCAGGAAAGCAGCTACGTAGCGGACGCATTGCCGCCTCGTGACTACCTGCTCTGGGTGATCCCCTGGGGGCGAGTCAGTTCCGCCTACGGTTATGCGCAGGCTCAAGACCCGGTGTGGGGTGAGTACAAGGACAATACGGGCAACGGTGGTTCGCGTGACAGCTTCGACGACGCGATCATGTTTATCGGTTGGTACGCCACTGGCACTCAGCGTCAGCTCGGTATCTCCCAATGGGACACCTACAATCAGTACCTGGCTTACCACGAGGGGCGTGGGGGTTTTAGCCGCAATTCCTATCGCGGTAAACCGTGGCTGATGCTGGTTGCCCAGAAAGTGCAAAAACAGTCAGAGATTTACAGCGCGCAACTCAAGCAATGCCGCCAGGAACTGGAAGATGATCGGAGTGGGTGGTTTTAGCGTGGCAGATGGGTGATTACCCCGACGTATTGTGCGACTAGACCGGATGCGTCGAACTGACCTTTACTGCCAAGATCTCTCGATTCAACGATTTCTGTCGTTACAAATAACCCAGATGTACTCAATGGTTTTGGCATGTCGGTGAACTGAAAACGTCTATGTGAGTTTGGGCGTGAGTTCGGCTTCGGCGGCATTCCACTGAAATTCACCGACATCAGCATGACGATTTCGCGGATACCAAATAAGTGGGATGAATGTTCTGTCGCATGTCGTTTCTGTTAATGAAAATGCGCAAAAAATACCCTTGGTATTTGCCTAACATGAGCCATCGATTACCGTCGCATCACGATGCCAGGAGATCTGCCATGGGCTTTGTAAATCCAATCAAGCACAGTTTGAAAAACGCTAATCCAACCCTCGGTTGCTGGCTGACGCTCGCGAGCCCTGCGGTCGCTGAATTGATTGCTCATTGCGGTTTTGATTGGTTGGTCATCGATGCCGAGCACGGCCCTAGTGATACCCAGGATATTGCTGCTCAACTTAGAGCCATTGATGCGGCGGCTTTTAATGGGGCAAGAGCCGTAGGTGCAGTGCGAGTAACCGCCAATGATCCCTCTTTGGTCAAGCGCGCCATGGATTGTGGGGCACAGACTATTGTCTTCCCGAACATTAACAGTGCGGCTGATGCGCAAGCCGCAGTGGCATCAATGTTATTCCCGCTACCAGATCAAAGTGGTGCCAGAGGCGTCGCTGGAATGGTCAGGGCGGGGGCGTATGGGCTGGACAGTAACTATGTCAAAGACGCAAACAACCAGGCTTGTGCCATTGTCCTGATCGAGTCAGTGGAAGGGCTAGAGAACGTCGACTCTATAGCTCAAGTCGAGGGCGTTGACTGCCTGTTCATTGGTACGGCTGATTTGTCTGCAAGCATGGAGCTACTGGGGCAGACCGGGCACGATGATGTCAAGGCTGCGGTAGTGAGCGTCTTGACAGCTGCCCGCAAGCATTCCAAGGCAGTAGGAATCTTTGCGACTTCGGTGGAAGAAGCACGCCAGTACAGGGAAAAGGGTGTGACCTTTATCGCGCTTCACTCTGATACAGGTTGGTTGACCAAGGGGGCGACAGACGCCTTGGATGCTCTCAACTTAAAAAGATAATACCTATTCAATATCGAGTGGTATCGATGTCTATTTGTTGTTTTCATTGTTTGTATCGGAGGTTGTAAATGTCGATGTCAGATCGTGATGGGAAAATCTGGAAAGATGGCGAGTTAGTTGAATGGCGTGAAGCCAAAGCTCATATTTTGACCCGTACACTTCATTATGGCATGGGCGTGTTCGAGGGTGTGCGCGCATACGAAACTGTGCGTGGCCCTGCAATCTTTCGTCTGAAAGAGCATGTTCGTCGTCTTTTTAACTCGGCTAAAATTTTTCAGCTGGAAGTTCCGTTCGACGAAGAAACTGTTCGTAACTCGTGCGAAGAAGTCATTCGAGCAAACAAGTACGACGCATGCTATCTACGTCCTTTGGTTTGGATCGGTTCAGACGTTCTGAGTATCGCAGCAAAAAACAACACAATTCATGTCGCCACCGCTGCATGGCCCATGGGATCTTACTTGGGGGAGGAGGGCATGGAAAAAGGCATTCGAGTAAAAACATCGTCTTTCACTCGCCACCACGTCAACGTTTCCATGGTGCGTGCAAAAGCTTGTGGCTATTACATCAACTCCATCCTGGCTAACCGAGAGGTTACTTCGCTCGGATTTGACGAGGCGCTATTACTCGATACCGAGGGTTATGTGAGTGAGGGGGCTGGCGAGAATATTTTCATGGTTCGAGACGGGGTTATTTACACTCCCGATCTGGCGTCTTGCCTTGATGGCATAACCCGTGACTCGGTTATGCTAATTGCTCGGGATTTGGGCTTCGAAATTCGGGAGAAACGGATCACTCGCGACGAACTGTATTGCTGCGATGAGGCGTTCTTTACAGGTACCGCTGCTGAAGTAACACCTATTCGTGAGCTCGATGGTCGGACAATCGGCACGGGCTCGCGAGGCCCTGTCACTCAGCAGCTTCAAGAGGTCTACTTCTGCGCAGTACATGGAACTAATGAAAAGTACGCTCATTGGTTGACCCATGTTTGATGGTCGGGTGACCAGGATGTCGCGGCTATTGCTGGAGCCACAGTCAACTATTCCTAATGGTGGCTAGACTTCTTGATGTGAGGTGAGATAACCATGAATAGTTCCCAGCACGGTACTCCTGAAAGTTTGGAGTTTTCCACCAGCGAAAGCGACACGCAGGAGTCTGCAGAGTGGCGTGATGCACTACTTTCCTTGATTGAAAATAGCGGCCCTGAGAGGGCTCGCGAAATCATCGATGAGCTGGTCAGTCTTGTCCGCGATCCCGCCATTGGCTGGAAACCTACGCTGGTTACGCCCTACATCAACACCATCCCCGTGACAAAGCAGCCTGCATTCCCAGGCGATTTGGCAATCGAGGAACGCCTGTCATCGATAATTCGCTGGAATGCTCTAGCCATGGTCGTACGTGCTAACCAGGCATATGGGGACTTGGGTGGTCATATCGCCAGCTACGCGAGTGCGGCTGATTTGTTCGAGGTTGGTTTTAACCATTTCTTCAGAGCGAGGAGCGACTCTTTTGGTGGCGACCTGGTCTTCTATCAGCCTCATTCGGCACCAGGAGTTTACGCGCGAGCCTTTCTTGAGGGGCGGCTGGGAGAAGAGAACCTTCAGCATTACCGGCAGGAGATCACCGCTTCTAGCCACGGGGTACAGGGCTTGTCCAGCTATCCACACCCTTGGTTGATGCCGGACTTCTGGCAATTTCCGACAGGATCGATGGGCATCGGCCCGATTAGTTCGATCTTCCAGGCCCGATTCATGCGGTATCTTCACAATCGCGGCCTGTTAAACACATCTGAGCGAAAAGTGTGGGGCGTTTTCGGTGACGGTGAGATGGATGAGCCGGAAAGTATGTCAGCTCTTACTTTGGCTGCAAGGGAGGGGCTGGATAACCTGATCTGGGTAGTCAATTGCAATCTTCAGCGGTTAGATGGGCCGGTACGAGGTAATGGGCGAATCATCGACGAGCTGGAAGCATTGTTTGTCGGGGCTGGCTGGAACGTCATAAAACTGGTTTGGGGGTCTGATTGGGACGGGCTTTTCGCCCGTGACACTGACGGAAGCCTGGTGCGGGCCCTTTCGGAAACCGTTGATGGGCAGTTCCAGACTTTTGCGGCGAAAGACGGACGTTACAGCAGGGAACATTTCTTTGGTCAAAACGAAGCATTGGCAAAGCTTGCCCAAGGTTTCACAGACGAACAAATCGATCGGCTGAAACGTGGCGGCCACGATATGGTGAAGATCTATGCCGCCTACCACGCTGCTTCTGTTCATAAGGGTCAGCCTACCGTGGTTCTTGCCCAGACCAAAAAAGGTTATGGGATGGGCGAAGCCGGCCAAGGGAAAATGACGACTCATCAGCAAAAGAAGCTTGATCGCGAAACGCTTATCGGCTTTAGAAATCGATTCAATCTTCCTTTGACTGATGAGCAGGTTGAGACTCTCTCGTTCTACAAGCCTGCCGATGATAGTCGTGAAATTCGTTATCTCCTTGAGCGTCGGTATAGCCTTGGGGGCTTTACGCCAAGCCGGCAAACGAATGTTCCTGTGGTCGCGGTACCCGGATTGGATGTGTATGCAAGCTTTGCCACAAAAGCGCAAGGCAAGGAAATGTCCACGACTATGGCTTTTGTCAGGATGCTCAGCAGCTTGCTGAAAGATCCTGTTTTGGGACGGCGTGTGGTTCCCATTGTGGCAGATGAAGCCCGGACGTTCGGGATGGCGAATCTGTTCAAGCAAATCGGTATCTATTCCAGCGTCGGTCAGCATTATGAGCCAGAGGACATTGGCTCGATTCTGAGCTATCGGGAGGCGCTGGATGGTCAAATACTCGAAGAGGGTATCAGCGAAGCGAGTGCCATCAGCTCCTGGGTGGCAGCGGCAACCAGCTATGCCACCCATGGCCTGCCCATGCTGCCGTTCTATATCTATTACTCAATGTTCGGTTTTCAGCGAGTCGGCGACCTCATTTGGGCGGCAGCTGATCAGAGGGCTAGAGGCTTTCTGCTCGGAGCCACGGCAGGCCGTACAACCTTGGGCGGGGAAGGTTTGCAGCATCAAGATGGCAGTAGCCATCTGATGGCTGCTCTGGTGCCAAATTGCAGAGCTTATGACCCCGCATTCGCTGGTGAATTTGCCGTAATTCTAGACCATGGCATGCGTCAAATGCTGGAGGAACAGGTTGATGAGTTCTACTACGTCACCCTTATGAACGAGAACTACGCTCAGCCTAGCCTGCCGACTGATGTTGAGAAAGACATCATCAAAGGCATGTACCTCTTCTCAGAACAAAAGTGTGGAACGGAATCGAACAAAGTCCGGCTGCTCGGATCAGGAACCATCTTGCGAGAAGTGATGGCTGCAGCAGAACTCCTGAGCACAGATTGGCAGGTCGATTCCGAGGTGTGGAGTGTCACGAGTTTTACAGAGCTCGCCAGGGACGCCAGAGGAGTAGAACGTTGGAACCGGCATCATCCTGAAGGCGATCAGAAGACTAGCCATGTGGGTGAGTGTTTGCCGAAGGGGACTCCAATCATTGCTGCGACCGATTACGTGCGCGCGCTTGCGCAACTTATTGGTTCCTATGTTGAGGATCACTATGTCGTTCTGGGTACCGATGGTTTTGGACGCAGCGATACTCGCACAGCTTTACGCAAATTCTTTGAAGTCGACCGTCATCAGATAGTCCTGAGCGCCCTGTGGAGTTTGGTGCACGAAGGGAAACTTAGTGCTGAAATCTGCTCTCGTGCAATTGAAAAATACGACATTGGATTTGACGAAACAGCCCCTTGGGAATGTTGATGTGAGTTTGTGAAGGGGCATTGAAATTGCTTTCGCCCATTATTTCCATTAACGCTGTCAGGCAGACATTGAGAAAGTAGTTTTCAATGAAATTTTGCCGTTCGCTTCACCATCAGTTCGTAAGTTAGCCCGGGAGCTTGGGGTGCCACTGAATGAAATTAATTATACGTCAGGACTTCGGAGTTTGAGCAAACGTAGCCTTTGCCGCGCTTCGGGCTTAAACTGATATTATTGCTTAACCGAGAACTAGTCCCTTGTGAGGTCGTTTCAAGGCAGCGGGCTCCCAGCCCAGTGCAGTATGCGAACCGGTGGGAAGATACTACGGCTTTCTTGAAAAAAAACTTATGCTAAGATCCCTTACTCTATTGAGAGGATATGGAATGTATATTCTGTATTTTTGGGGTTTTTGAAATGATCATGCCAAAGGTTAAGATAGACGCTACGGATCGCCGCATATTGACGGCTCTCCAGCGGGATGCAAGGCTGTCGAGTGCGGAGCTTGCTGAGCTGGTATCACTGAGCGCATCGCCATGTTGGAGACGGGTCAAAAGACTCGAAGAAATAGGTCTGGTGCGAGGCTACCATGCCAGCATTAATACCGAAATGCTTGGGTACGCTATTACTGCCTTTGTACAGGTATCCCTGGATAAAAAGGATACTACCCATATGAAGGCTTTCGAGGAGTCGATAACTTCTTTTGAGCAGGTTATAGCCTGCCACTGCATTTCAGGTGTTTATGATTACCAGCTAACGGTCTTGGCAACTGATTTGGCTGAATTCAGTGAGTTTGCCAGAAACAATATCAATGGTTTTCCAGGTGTCAAAGATGTTTGCACTTCCTTTGTCGTAAAGGAAGTCAAAGCGCCAGTGAATTTGATGGTCGGGTAGTAGGGAGTCTGTTTCTAACCGGTTTGAAGTACATGCTACTTACCAAACTATTGAAGAGTACAGTCTGATTGATTTCCCCTCAGGAATTAAAATTTCCCGCTCGAAAGGGTATGCTGGCTCGTTTCCGTTGTGGGGGCGTCATCTGAAATCAAGGGCTTACAAGCGAAAACTGATGCAAGCCCTTGTTTGTTTCTGCTCCATTATTTCTATCTTGATCGTGGTTGCCTGATGCTTTTCAGGATGCCGGATCTGCCTTGCGGCGATCGCTGCCGGCCGGGTTGCCGGTATCGATCAGTCTTCTTTCCAGCAGTACGTTTTCCAAGGCCTGGCGGTCTGACGGGTTCATTTGATGTTCTCGCTCCTTGAGTTCCAACAGGATCGGGCTGGACCACTGGCGGTAGGTTTGTTCAGCACTACGATTGGGTGACATGGGTACCTCCTTGATCAGGCTCCTGCCAATAAAGGCGCCGCAGTTCGATACGCCAAAAACCCTAGTCGACGAAGCGGGTTCTCGCCACTGCTTTACGTCGGACTTCCATTTCCCCAGATGCCCGTAGCGGCAGTGCGCTGTACGTAGTCGCCAAAGTCGCGGGCCGGCCGACCCAGTGCCCGCTGTACGCCATCGGCCACGGGGGTGTTGCGACCGTCGAGCACAGTCGTGAACAGATACAACACCAGATCGATCAACGCCGGGGGAAGTTGTTCCTGTTCCATCGCCTGTCGATAGGCATCCGGCGGTACGGCCACGAATTCGATGTTGCGACCAGTGGCACGGGCAATCTCGGTCACGGCTTGAGCAAAGGTCAACGCCCGAGGGCCGGTCAATTCATAGAGTTGGCCGGTGTGTCCGGGTTGGGTCAGTGCCGCGACGGCACACTCGGCGATGTCTTGCGCATCGACAAAGGGCTCGGCGACCTGGCCGACGGGGAGTGCGAGTTCACCTTGCACAATGGGTTCAAGAAAGTGTGCCTCGCTGAAGTTCTGGCAAAACCAACTGGCCCGCAGGATCGTCCAGTCAATCCCGCTGTCCTGTACGACACGTTCGGCCTGTTCCGCTTCAACTTCGCCGCGCCCGGATAACAAGACCAGTTTGCGGACTCCGCTTTTCACCGCCAGGTCGGTGAACGCCTGGATGCTTTCAAGGGCGCCTGGAACGGCGAGATCAGGTTGAAAGGAAATGTAGACCGATTGAACGCCATCGATCACCGCGTCCCAGGTTGATCGATCTTCCCAGTCGAAGGGTGGATTGGCGTCGCGGGAACCCCGGCGAACGGGCAGGCCGGCCACTTCGAGTCGTTGTGTGATGCGCCGTCCGGTTTTGCCGGTGGCGCCGAGGACCAGCGTGATTGGTTGAGCCGTTTTCATCGCGTTCATCTCCATCGGTTAATGTGAGTGATACTCATGTTTAAAAGATGATAGATCCTCATGTTTTGCCGTCAAGCCATCAAAGCAAATTCCCCGACGTGTGGCATCTGTTATTGGGCGCAGGGAGTGGCGATGCTAAGGTGAGTACATGTCACGTTATTGATCGGGAAATTCGCTCGTGCGCAAAAAGCCCTCTGAAACCCTCGAACAGCCTGCTGCGCAAGCGGTTCGACGTCATCCCACGCAGCAGCGCAGCCGCGAGCGTCAGGAGCGGATTCTGGCCATGGCCACTCAATTGATCGCGGACAAGGGCAGCGATCAACTCAAGATGAGTGAAATCGCCGAGCGCTCCGAGATCTCGATCGGTTCCCTTTATCAGTATTTTCCCGACAAGAGTTCCGTCATCCGCACGCTGGCCGAGCGCTACAACGCTGAAAGCCGCCGTTGCATTGCAGAGGCAATGGAGGCCGTCGAAGATGCCCGGGGTTTGCAGGCCGCCTATTCGCAGCTGCTCGATCAGTATTACGAGATCGTGATGGCGACACCGGTGATGCGTGACATCTGGTCCGGCATGCAAGCCGACAAGCAGTTGTTGCAGCTTGAACTGGGGGAGAGCCGGGTTGCCGGAGCGCTGCTGTCCCAGGCCATGCTTCGCGTCTATCCCGACAGCGATGAACGCCAGGTCCAGGAGTCCGCGTTTTTGATCTGGCACCTGGGGGAGGCGACCATGCGGTTGGCGGTCACTTGTGCACCCGATGAGGGGCGAGCGCTGGTCGAGGCGTTCAAGCGCATGTCCCTGCGCGAGATCATGGAGCCCGCGCGCAGGAACATCGACTCGCCGTAAAAGCCTGGCGGTTGTTTCAGTTTCCCTAAACGAAGGGTTGGCCGCCAAAGCCACGGGGCAGTCGTTGCAGGCCGGCCATCGCGGTCAGTCGCTCGGTCCAGGCTGAACGCCAGTTATTGGCGGTGAGCACGGCTTTGGCTTTGCGTGCTGCGCGGCGGGCAGCGTTGCGTTCGGTCTTGCGTGCTTCTTTGTAGGCGTCGGTGTTTCGGCAACTTCTGCACTTCACCCGATTGAGTTCGCGGGTCGATACGAGGTTATTGCCGTGGTGACCGCAGGCCAGGTGCCCGCTGACTTTGAAATGAGTGACCATTGGAACGTCTCCTTCGTGACGTGTGAGCGGTTGACTCCACGTGAGCGGCGACGTTCGATTGGTTTTGCGCAACAAAAAATCCCGACGCCAGGCCGGGTTGTAAGAAAGGATGGAAATGCAACAGGCAGCCAACGGTTCGGGGACGTCACTGTCACCGATCATGCTGCCCGGATCGGGCCTGTCCTCGCACCGCAAATCCGTGACGGATCATCTGAACCGAGGCAGAGGCCGGTCGACAGGTTTGAGAGACGACAGCGTGTGCCGGATCAGCGGCGTGTCCTTCTCGATGTCGTTCAGGCGATCACGAATTCTGAGGGCGGTGGGGTGTCCACCTTGATGATCGACCCAGTCAGCGATTTCCTTGCAGGCGGCGGCCAGGCGGGCCTGACGCGAGTCAAGCAAGGTGAGCAGGGTGGTGATGGACTCTTTTTCGGACATGGGAGACACCTCCGTTCAAGAAACCTGGGTGTGGCAGCAAAAAGCCCGCCTGGGGCGAGCTTTCTGCCGAAAGGGTTACTGATCCTTCAACTATTTCAGTATAGACCCGTTAAAAAATGGTGACGCTCGTCAACTTTGTCGGGCTGTCACTTGTGATTTAGCGTTCAACTGACGGCAAACACGCAGGGCGTCCTCTTCAACATCGTAGCCATCGCCGATAAAGCCTTGGGTGCGGGTATCGGCGATGCGGTACCAGACCGCGGCATCCGGTGGCAGGTGGTCAATTTCACCTTCACGGCGGCCATGGATGATGATCTTGTTGCAACGCTTCACGACGAAAATGTCTTCCATGGCGTCTCCGCAGCTGATTCGTGTTCAGTTCAACTATAGAAGCCATTGGTGATCGTGCAAAAAATGGACAAGTTAATTCGTCGGTTCAGGCGCTGAACGCTGTCTGGTGCAGCCGTGCCGGCGGATTTACGCCAGCACCGCGACCGCTTTTATTTGTGCCCAGAGTTGTTGACCAGGATGGACGTTCAGTTGATCGCGGGAATAACGCGTGATCCGCGCCAGCAGTGGCGTGCCTGCGGCGTCCAGGCGAATCAGCACATGGGCGGCGTTGTCGGCGTTCATTTCACTGACGACGGTGACTGGCAGGCGATTGAGAATGCTGCTGTGCCCGGCATTGTCCAGGCTCAGGCTCACATCCCGCGCCTGGACCTTGCAGCGCAGGGCCTGGCCCGCATCCATTGGCGTATGAGGCACACGAATGTCGAGGGTGGTGTCGGGCAGTTGCAGGCTGAGCAATTGATAGCCAGCGTCATAGGCGCTGACACGACCTTCGATCACCACGCCAGCGTCATCCCCCATTGCCAGCGGCAAGTCGAGGCGTGCCAGGGTCTGGCCGATCGGACCGCTGGCCAGTGCCTTGCCGTTGTTGAGCAACACGATATGGTCGGCCAGCCGCGCGACCTCATCCTGGGAGTGGCTGACGTACAGCACCGGGATGTCGAGTTCGTCGTGCAGGCGTTGCAAGTAGGGCAGGATTTCACTTTTGCGTTGGGCATCCAGCGCTGCCAGTGGCTCATCCATCAACAACAGTTTCGGGCTGGTGAGCAAGGCGCGGGCGATACCGACGCGCTGACGCTCACCGCCGGAAAGGTGTTGTGGGTGCCGGTCCAGTAAATGGCCGATGCCCAGTAACTCGGTGGCATGGGCCATGTCGACCCGACGCTGCGGCTTGGGAATGCGCTTGAGGCCGAACTCCAGATTGGCCAGCACCGACAGATGAGGAAACAGGCTGGCTTCCTGGAACACGTAGCCGAGCGCGCGTTTGTGCGGCGCGACGAAGACCCTGTTTTCGCTGTCTTGCCAGACTTCATCGTTGACCTGGATATAGCCTTGATCAGCCCGTTCCAGGCCGGCGATGCAGCGCAGGCAAGTGGTCTTGCCCGAGCCGGAGTGGCCGTAAAGCGCAGTGACGCCACGGCCCGGCAACTGCAGGTCGACGTCCAGGGCGAAGCCTGAATAACGTAGTTTCAGACGCATTTGAATCATCGATCAGCTCCAGCCCGCTTTGGTTTTACGGCTGGAATACAGCGCCAGCAGGACGACAAACGAGAACACCAGCATCGCTCCGGCCAGCCAATGGGCCTGGGCATATTCCATGGCTTCGACGTGATCGTAGATCTGCACCGAGACCACGCGGGTCTTCTCGGGAATGTTGCCGCCGATCATCAGCACCACGCCGAACTCGCCGACGGTGTGGGCGAAGCCGAGAATGGCCGCGGTAATGAAACCGGGGCGGGCCAGGGGCAGCGTCACGCTGAAAAAGGTGTCCCAGGGATTGGCCCGTAATGTCGCGGCCACTTCGAGTGGGCGCGTACCAATCGCGGAAAAAGCGTTTTGCAGCGGCTGGACCACAAACGGCATCGAATACAACACCGAACCGATGACCAGCCCCGCGAAACTGAAAGTGAGGGTGCCAAGGCCGAGCGATTGGCTGAGTTGGCCAATGAACCCGTGAGGGCCGAGCGCCAGTAACAGATAAAAACCAATCACCGTCGGCGGCAGCACCAGGGGCAGGGCGACAATCGCCCCGACCGGGCCGCGCAGCCAGGAGCGGGTGCGCGACAGCCATAGCGCAATCGGAGTGCCGACGACCAGCAGGATGACGGTCGTCAGGGACGCCAGTTTCAGGGTCAACCAGATGGCGGAAAAATCGGCACTCGATAGCGACATTTAGATTTCGTAACCGTAGGACTTGATGACAGTGGCCGCTTTCGGCCCCTTGATATAGTCAACCAGTGCCTTGGCGGCCGGGTTGTCCTTGCCCTTGTTGAGAATCACCGCGTCTTGCTTGATCGGGTCGTGCAGGCTGGCGGGAACGATCCAGGCCGAACCGCTGGTGATCTTGCCGTCCTTGTAGATCTGCGAAAGGGCGACAAAACCCAGCTCGGCGTTGCCAGTAGAGACGAACTGGTAGGCCTGGGTGATGTTCTGGCCTTCAACGATCTTGTCCTTGACCTTGTCGGTCAGGCCTTCTTTTGCCAACACCTGGGTCGCCGCCAGGCCATAAGGCGCGGCTTTCGGGTTGGCGATGGACAGGTGCTGGTACTCGTTCTTTTTCAGTACATCGCCCTTGGCATCGACGTAGCCTTCTTTGGCCGACCACAGCGCCAGGGTACCGACCGCGTAGGTGAAGCGCGAACCCTTGACGATGTCGCCTTCGGCTTCAAGTTTTTTCGGCGTGCTGTCATCTGCCGAGAGGAACACCTCGAACGGCGCGCCGTTTTTGATCTGGGTGTAGAACTGGCCGGTGGCGCCAAAGGAGGCGACCAGTTTATGCCCGGTGTCTTTTTCGAAATCAGCGGCGATGGCCTGGATGGGCGCGGTGAAGTTGGCGGCGACAGCCACCTGGACTTCGTCCGCCTGGGCTGAACCGAAGGCGAATACGGCGAGAAGGCTCGCCAGGCAGGTCGGGGCAAAACGTGAGGCACGAATGGTCATGAAACGGCTCCGTCAAAGGCAATTGCAGAAGGTTAATCGTTATGTACAAAAATATATAGCGAATTGCCTTTGAACGGAATGTGTCGCCGCAAAATTGTATACAATTTTAACGAAAGTGCTGCTCAGGGGCGACCTAGCAGTCTCGCTAATCCTTCATCAGCCAGCTTTCGAGTCAGTGCCTCGCTGGTCAAATCGACGCCGAGGGTAAATGCCTGGCCGGCCCAGAGGTTGCTGAAGTCCGCTTCACCTTTGGCCCGCAGAGGCATCAGCGCGCCACCGGCAAGGGGGAAGGCCGGGGCCTTGGCGCTCATGGGCCCCAGTTCACGCATCACCCGATTGAGAATGCCTCGGGCCGGGCGGCCGGTGAACACGTTGGTGACGGCGGTCTCGCTTTCCCTGGCGGTGCGCAAGGCTTTGTGATGGGAAGGACTGACCTTGGCTTCAGGCGTGAACAGGTACGCCGTACCCACCTGTACCGCCGAAGCCCCGAGCATGAAGGCGGCGGCGACGCCTCGTGCGTCAGCGATGCCGCCGGCGGCAATCACCGGTACTTTCACTGCATCGACGACTTGTGGCACCAGGGCGAAAGTCCCCACCTGACTGCTCAGGTCATCGCTGAGAAACATCCCGCGATGGCCTCCGGCCTCGTAGCCCATGGCAATGATTGCATCGCAGCCATGCTGCTCAAGCCACACGGCTTCTGCGACGGTGGTGGCCGAGGACAGTACCTTCGCACCGGTGGCCTTGACCCGGTCGAGCAGGGACTTTTCCGGTAGGCCAAAGTGGAAACTCACCACTTCAGGGCGAAACGCTTCGACCACTTCGCAGGCCGCATTATCGAACGGCGCCCGGTTGGACACCGGCGTTGGCGCATCGAAGTCGGCGCCGAGCTCCTGGTAGTAGGGTTGCAGCAGGTTTTTCCAGTCCCGTGCGCGTTGCTCATCCGGAGCTGGAGGCTGATGACAGAAGAAGTTTACGTTGATCGGGCGCTGGGTGTGTTGGCGGATGGTTTTGAGTTCTTCGCGCAGTTGATCCGTGCTGAGCATCGCCGCTGGCATCGAGCCCAGGCCGCCGGCATTGCAGGTGGCAATCACCATGGACGAGTTGGTGGCACCGGCCATCGGCCCCTGAATGATCGGCAGTTCGATCCCGAGCAGGTCAAGAATGCGGGTATCTGGCCATTGCTTCATGTGCTGTGTTCTCCGACGTTGAATCCGGGCAGGGACGGTAGAACAGGATTTGTAACGCAACGACTGGCGCAAGGCCAGTCGTCATTTCAGCGGCTGAGGCTATTTCAGCGTCGGTGGAAGCCGCCACCCCCACCCCCGAAGGAGCGATTCATAAACCCGGAAGAGTCGTGAAAATTGTTGAAGCGATCATTACCGAAGGAGCGCGCATCGTATTCCCGGTTGAGATTCTGGACCTGGGCAGTGTTGGCCGAATCGAGATGGGTTGCACCGCCCTGGACCATTGATTGCCAGCCGTTATCGGTCCTTTTGTAAACGTTGCCATCATGGCCGGCGTACACATTGTCGCCGACATGCGCCATACCGCCATTGCGATCATGGATACCGCCGTACTGGGTGGTGTTGCCGGTAGTGGGGTTGTAGACGGCCCCGCGATTGGCGGAGACCTGGGTGCCGGTGCGAACGTTGCCGGCCGTCACATGCTGGCCGGCAATGGCCCCGCCGCTGGGGCCGACGGCGACACCGCTGCGGCCAGCGGCGTAGTTGCCGTTGTAGACGTTATGTACTGCGCCACGCTGGCCGGCAGCGGCAATTCCGGTGCGCGAGTTATAGGAGGCACCGACCTGGCCGGCCCAGCGATTACCGGTCCAGGCGTTGTAACCGCCGCCGTAGCGGCTGACCGAAGCGCGGTCGCCCCACTGGCGGTAGATGTTGCCGGTCGTGCCGGCCCAGCCACCGGGGCCCCAGGCGACGGCGCCGCCATGATAGCCGTAAGCGACCCCGCCCCAAGGCATGGGCGCAGGGTACAGATGCGGCCCCCAGGCATAACCCCAACCGTAAT